>CAYYGZ010000079.1:0-6465 GCA_964471275.1 uncultured bacterium
TTCCCGGAACCTGGGCACGGAGCTCGATCGTCGATACTACACGACCGAGGTGTGTGGCTGTCATCTCATTATTCTTGACACATCTGCCTGGGATCCTGAGGGGGAGCAGGCTGAGTGGTTCCGCACCACGTTGGGACGTGCGTCCGAACGAGGGGGACCGGTCTTTGTTTTCGGGCATCATCCCGTCTGGACCGTCACCAAGGCTTTCTACTCGAATCGTGCCTTCTGTCAGAGCGTTCTGTCCATCGTTGACGAAACGAGTGTCGATGCTTATTTCTGCGGGCATACCCACAACCAGAGCGTGCTGTCACACCGCGCCGGCAGCCAACCTTTTCTCCAGTTTATGGGAGCGCCCATCGGCCATCCCGATGAGCTGCCGACTCCGCTTGATCGCGTACACTCCCTGCTCCTCGATCCCGACGAGGTTATCGATTACTGGCCCGGGTATCTCGAGAATACTGCACCGGGATGGTATATCGTACATGTGGATGAGGGGCACGTCGATGTGTCCTGGTATCATCTAGGCCGTGGCCCTGAGGCTGATGTTTCCTGGAGAGAAGCTGGGCACGTCGATCAATTCTGGTATGTCCAGCATCCTCCCGACGCCGTCCTGATCACGCGCGATCTGACTGCTCTTCGTCGGTTGAGCCTGCGATACTGTGCTTGGGACGCCATTCGGCCAGGGAAACGCGTCAGACTCAACGGAACGGATGTTGGAGAGTTGCCTGCTTCCGCACAATTCGCCCCCAGACAGGTGGATCTCCCGCTCTCCGCGGTCTCCGCCCTTGACGTTGTCAATTGCGTCGAGATTGATGCACCGGGTGTCGAAGCTCCGACGATTGGCAATCTGCAGTTGGAAGGTGTGCTTCCCGGTGGTCGCATCGTACGCACACGCCCAACCGGTGAAGTCTTTACCTGGTCAGACCGGTGGGATCCCTGGAAACTCCCTCGTCTGGAAAAAGTCATGCCCGGGCGTCCTCTACGCGCCCTGCTGAGCTTCCAGTAAGGGCTGGCGTGTGACCGAACCTGCCTACACAAACCGGCTGGCGGACGAGACAAGCCCATACCTCATCCAGCACGCACACAATCCCGTCGATTGGTATCCGTGGGGGAATGAGGCCTTTGCGCTCGCCTGCAAAGAGGGCAAACCGGTATTCCTGAGTGTCGGTTACTCCGCCTGTCACTGGTGCCACGTCATGGCGCACGAGTCCTTCGAGGATGAAGAGACCGCAGTGCTGATGAACGAGCATTACGTGAACATCAAAGTCGATCGAGAAGAGCGGCCTGATGTTGACGAGATCTACATGAATGCTGTTCAGATGATGACTCAGCAAGGCGGTTGGCCCATGAGTGTGTTCATGACACCGGACGGGCACCCTTTCTACGGGGGTACGTATTTTCCCCCAGACGGCCGGTATGGACGACCGGGGTTCCGTCAGGTTCTGTTGAGCATCTCCGAGTTTTACAAGACGAAACGAAGCGAAGTCGATCGGGCGATTGAAGGTTTGATGGAGGGCCTGGACCGGATCGGAACGCTGCCTGGTCCTGACGAGACCCTCGCGTCAGATCTGGTCTCACAGAGTGCTTCGGCGCTTGCCCAAAGCTTCGATGCGCGCGATGGGGGATTCGGTTCACAACCCAAGTTCCCGAACACCATGAGTCTGGAGGTGTTACTCCGGAACTACGTGAGAAGCGGGCAGCTAGAAGATCTGGAGCGGGTGACCATGACACTCGAGCGGATGGCGCTTGGAGGGATCTACGATCACCTTGGCGGCGGCTTCCACCGATACAGTGTCGATCATAAGTGGCTTGTACCGCACTTCGAGAAGATGCTTTACGACAACGCGTTGCTGGCGAAGCTCTATCTCCAGGTTTACCAGATCACCGGCAATGCCCTGTTTCTCGGTGTGGGCACAGAGATACTCGACTACGTCCTGCGCGAAATGGTTGCCGAGGAGGGGGGCTTCTGCTCGACGCAGGATGCCGATACAGAAGGCGAGGAGGGCCGATTCTTTGTCTGGACCCCAGAGGAGGTCCACGCTCTCCTTGGAGCAGATGCGGCAGAAATCTTCTGTGCGGCATACGACGTTCACGAAATAGGGAACTTCGAGGGCAAGAGCATCCTGAATCAACCGGTCGGTCTGGACGATGTTGCGCGAGACCTGGGATGTACGCGAGGTGAACTAGACGCCGTGCTTGGTGACGGACGGCAGAAGCTGTTCTCTGCCAGGGCCAGGCGTGAGGCACCGGGCAGAGATGACAAGATCCAAGTGAGTTGGAACGGGCTGATGATCACCGCGCTGGCGCTCGGATATCAGGTGACGGGGGAGCAACGATTTGTCGATGCGGCGGTAAGGAGCAGTGAGTTCATTTTGAGCCGTATGGTGCAGGCCGATGGTCGCCTCTTGCACAGCTTCAAGGACGGGAGAGCGCGTCACAACGGTTATCTCGATGACTATGGTGGGCTGATGAACGGGCTGATCGACCTGTATGAATCGACGTTCGAGAGTCGGTTTCTCGGGCAGGCCACGTCACTCGCCGAGATCACGATCGAACAGTTTTGGGATGATGGTGGGAGTGCCTTCTTCTACACAGGTATCGATCACGAAACTTTGATCGTCCGATCAAAGAATCCATACGACAACGCAACCCCATCTGGAAATTCCCTCACGTGTCTGGCGCTTCTCCGGCTCGGAGCGATGATGCGACGGGACGACTTCACGGATAAGGCAGAGCGGACGCTGCGTCGGTTCCAGCCCTACCTCAAGGAGACTCCGAACGGTTTTGCCCAGATGATCTGTGCAGCGGACCACGCGCTGACGGGTGGCGTGGAGGTTACCGTGGTGGGCACGGACGGACGTGACGCGCTTGTTGAGCAGGCGCATCGGGTCTGGACTCCCTGTCGTGTATTAGCGGTCGGGCGCGATGATAACGTGCCTGTGACCAGGGAGTACGAAGAAACAGGGAATCTGGCCACCGCCTACGTCTGTCGCAACCAGACCTGCTCGGCACCGATGACCGACCCGGACGATCTGAGGAAGATCCTGGCTGTTGTGGGGTTTGAATCACAGGCACGGATTAGCCATCAGGATTGACAGAGATTCTGTAAAAACATATATTTGCAGGCTTTGAGCCCCTAATCACCCTCTCAAACAGACAGACCCCAACTATGCTAGCGAGCATGACAGGCTTCGGCAAATCTGATGTCGAAGCGAACGGAACACGAGCCAGCGTGGAGGTCCGGACAGTCAACGGGCGGTATGGCGACGTCTCGCTCCATCTGCCAAGGTATCTGTCAGAACTCGAGCCCAGAATCAAGGATCTGGTTCTGTCTAGGATATCCCGAGGCCGCATCGATGTGTCCATCTCTTTGCAGAGCGAGGGGGTAAGTCAAGGCATCCCGGCGGTAAACGAAGTCGTCGTCGACGCCTATCTTGTCGAGTTCGGGAAGCTGAAGGCTCGAGGCCTCTCTGGCGATCCCACCGTCTCAACCCTTGCCGCACTCCCGAACACATTCACCTTCGAAACACCCCAGGTGGATGTGGAAGCACTCTGGACGGTGCTGGAGGAAGGTTGCCGCGAAGCTGTCGCGGAATGTCAACGCATGCGACGTGTCGAGGGAGAGAAGCTCGCAGAGGATTTCAGGGCTCGCATCGATGCACTCAAAGACTTGATTGGCCAGGTGGAAACCCTTGCCCCGACGCGTGTCGAGTCGGCTAAGAAGCGGATAGAGGAGAAAATTGAGGCACTGCTGACACCCGAATCCGTCGATCAGAGCCGACTAATGATGGAGGTTGCCATTCTGGCAGAGCGATCGGACATTACCGAGGAATGTGTCCGTTTTCACAGTCATAATTCCCAGTTTCTCGATACCCTGGAGCGGGAGGACACAGTCGGTCGCCGGTTGAATTTTCTCTTGCAGGAGATGCTCCGGGAAGCGAATACCATCGGCTCCAAAGCCGGGAATGCGCAAATCGCGCATCTCGTGGTCGAAATGAAGGAAGAGATCGAGAAGCTCAAGGAGCAGGTTCTCAACGTTGAGTGATTATGGCGGACGGGATGGTCATATCCTCTGATCAAGAGGCGCTGTTCACTTCACACGCCGATGCATTCGCTCTCGTGGTGTCCGGGCCTTCCGGTGTCGGAAAAACCTCGGTCTGCAAGACGCTGATCGATCGTGACGACCGCATCAAACCGGTTGTGACGACGACGACCCGACCTCGGCGGAATGGCGAGACCGACGGGATCGATTACCATTTTGTGACAGGCGAGCAGTATGATGCCCTTCTGTCCGAAGACGCGTTTCTCGAGCACGCCACTGTGCACGGATTTTGCTACGGGACGACCCGGGAAGCTTTCCGCGCGGCGCTCGAGTGTGCAGACATTGTGGTGGTGGAGATCGATGTTCAGGGTGCCCAGACACTCCGTGACGCCTTGGATGAGCACTGCGTCTCTGTCTTCATCCTGCCGCCCTCACTCGAGGAGGTGAGCGAACGACTGGCCGGAAGAAATTCGGAGGACCGGGCAGAATTGAAGGTGCGGACGGAGAATGCCAAGAATGAGATGGTCCACGCACCGCAGTATGACTACGTGATCGTCAATCACGAACTTGCACAGGCGATCGGTGATATCGAATGCATCGTGTGCTCCGAGCGGTGTCGGCCTGCCAGGCAACGAACCCTGTTGGATTCGCTGAATATCTGATCAACCAAAGCGATCAGGAAAAGGAGACAGCACTATGGCGAAGACGTTCTATTTCGAGGAGTTGACCAACGTTGGAATCAACCCGTATGAGGCCGTTATCGCTTCCTCGCGCGAGGCACGACGGCTGAACCAGGACCGGTTGATGTCCGATACGGCTGAAGGTCCGGATAAGATGACCACGGTTGCCCTCGATCGTGTCGTTCAGGGGAAGCTCGATATTGGGTATGGCCCGGGAAGCTCGGATGAACAGGCTGACAAAAACGAAGGTTCTGCTGGGCGTTAGCGGCGGGATCGCAGCGTATAAGGCGGTAGAGATCTTGCGGCGTCTGCAGACCGAGGGTGCCGAGGTACGCGTTGTGATGACGGAAGCCGCGCGGAAGTTTATTCAGCCGCTCACCTTCGAGGCACTTTCACAGCGCAGGGCCGAGTTCGACCTGTTTCCGGATTCGGGTGACTCGACCATCAAACATATCGAATTGGCCCAGTGGCCGGACGCGATTCTGATCGCTCCGGCCACTGCGCATGTATTGGGTCGGGCCGCAAACGGTCTGGCAGACGATCTCCTGACGAGCCTCCTGCTTGCGACCGATGCGCAAGTCTTTGCAGCACCGGCCATGGAAACCCGGATGTATCAAAATCCGGCTGTCCAGACGAACCTGGATGTCCTGCGGTCGCGTGGGTATACATTGATTGGGCCGGCAAGCGGGACGCTCGCCTCCGGAGCCTGTGGCCCCGGCCGAATGGAAGAACCGGAGGACGTGACCGAGACATTGATCGATGCGCTGACTGGAACCGGTGACCTGTCCGACAAACACGTCCTGGTCACGGCAGGCAGGACCGAAGAGGATATCGACCCGGTTCGCTTCATCACGAATCGATCGACCGGAAAGATGGGCTTCGCGGTTGCCGAGCGAGCTGCGGCCCGGGGCGGCCGGGTAACCCTGGTGTCCGGACCGAGCGATGAGCAGACACCCAAAGGCTGCGAACGGGTAGATATTCGGACCGTCGCAGAGATGGAAGCGGCAACACGCAGTGCGTTCGATGATGCGGACGTGCTGGTCATGACGGCAGCAGTGCTCGATTTCAGGGCTTCCCAGGTCTCAGACCACAAGATCAAGAAAGATGGCCAGCCGTTATCTGTGCATCTGAAGCCAACACACGACTTCCTGGCCGACCTCGGTCGGGACAAGGGTGATCGTGTCGTCGTTGGTTTTGCCGTGGAGACTGACGACGCAGAACAGAACGCAAGACGGAAGCTGGAGACCAAAGGTCTGGATCTGATCGTTCTGAACGACCTGAACGTGACCGGCGCGGGTTTTGGTGTGGATACAAATGTCGTCACCCTCTTCGACAGAGATGGCAACCGCACAGCGCTCGATCTGATGACCAAGCTTGCGGTGTCCGATCACATCCTTGACTGGGTCGTTGACCGATGGAGATAGATGGCACAGATCCAGTTGCGGCAGCACGCGACTTTCTTGTATTTCAGAAGGAGCTTGGTGTCACGGATGTGCCTATGGCTTCCCCAGCTGCCGACCCACCCGATCTAACCGAGCGATCTGATCGAGCCTCAGACCTAGAAGCAGATTCACTCAAAGCATTTGAGCTGCGGATCCAAGGTTGCAGTGATTGCGGCTTGTGTGAAGGGCGGAATCACGTTGTCTTCGGTGGCGGCAACCCGACGGCTAATATCGTGTTTGTCGGCGAGGCGCCCGGTCGTGAGGAAGATCTGAAGGGCCTTCCCTTTGTGGGGGCGGCTGG
>CAYYGZ010000079.1:6475-17595 GCA_964471275.1 uncultured bacterium
AGGGATTCATCTCGATCGTCAGGATGTCTATATCGCAAACATCATCAAGTGCCGGCCCCCCGGTAACCGCGATCCCCAGGCTGACGAGATCGAGCGATGTGAACCTCATCTGCTCAGGCAGATCGAGCTGATACAACCGTCCATTATCTGTGCGCTGGGTCGGTTTGCCGCCCAGACACTTCTCAAATCGACGACGTCTATTGGACGTCTTCGCGGCAAGGTCTACAGCTACAATGGCATCAAGCTCATCCCGACCTATCATCCGGCGGCGCTGCTCCGGAACTCGCAGTGGAAGCGACCGACGTGGGAGGACCTAAAGCGCTTACGGTTCGAATATGATGGCACCCAGATCTAGTCAGGGGATTCCGGTATGGCGATAGAAAGACCGCTGTCGCAGGGCTCCGACCGTGTCACGCCCAACGAGATCGAAGTCGAGAAGGCCGTTCTCGGTGCGATGCTGATCGACAACGAATCGATCAGTCGGGTCGTCGAGGCGCTCGGCGATGAGAGCGCGTTCTACAACTCAGTCCACCGGAAGGTCTACAAGGCGATTCTCACTCTGTTCGACAGGGGAGAGCCCGCCGATCAGGTGACGGTCTCTGAAGAGCTGTCGAGGGAGGGCACGCTCGAATCGGTCGGTGGTGCGGCCACTATCGCAGCGCTCGCCAGTGAGATGGCCACATCCGTGAATGCCGAGTTTCACGCCAAGATCGTGCTTGAATCTGCGCTGAGGCGCAGGTTGATCAATTCTGCGACTCAGACAGTTGAAGAATCCTACCAGAAGACAGAAGATATCCGCGAGGTCATCGATCGGGCAGAACAGCGGATCTTCAGCATCGCGGAGCGGGAGCTTGGAAAAGGGGTAGTCTCGCTGAGCAGCGTACTGGACGAGACGTTCGAGGCGATCGAACGGGCCCACCAGAACAAAGATGAGCTCTCGGGAGTCACGTCCGGCTATGAGGAACTGGATGAGATCTCGGGAGGCTTTCAGCGGTCGGATCTTGTGATTCTGGCGGCGCGTCCGGCTATGGGAAAGACCGCGCTGGGGCTGTGCATCGCGCGAAACGCTGCCGTCAAGCAGCGTATCCCTGTGCTGTTTTTTTCCTTGGAAATGGCGACACATCAGCTTGCACAGCGGCTGCTGGTTGCGGAGGCTCGTGTGGACTTTCACAAGCTGCGGACTGGTAACCTGCGCGAAGAGGATTGGCAGCGTCTCGGTACCTGGACCGGTAAGCTGATGGAAGCGCCGATCTACATCGACGACACGGCGAGCATCTCGATCATGGAAATGCGCGCAAAGGCGCGAAGAGCGAAATCAGAGCATGATATCGGCATGATCGTCGTCGACTATCTGCAGCTTATGACAGCGCACGGACGCGCGGATAGCCGCGAGCAGGAGATCGCACTGATATCGAGATCGCTCAAGGCCCTGGCGAAGGAACTGGATGTTCCGATCATTGCGCTCGCGCAGTTGTCACGTGCGGTGGAACAGCGACCGGACAAGCGACCGATCATGTCAGATCTCCGTGAATCAGGGAGTATCGAGCAGGATGCTGACATGGTGATGTTTCTGTTCCGGCCCGAGGTCTACAAGATCGAGGATGAGGAAGGGAACACCCAGGAAGGAGTCTCCGAGATCATCATCGGAAAACACAGGAACGGGCCGACAGGGAGTGTTTTTCTCACTTTCCTCGGGCAGTACAGCCGGTTCGAGAACCCTGAACTCTATCGCGATCCACTAGAAATCTGAATCACGGATAGCGGTGATGTGCCTGCTTTGACTTGGGGTGCCGATTCACTTACAATCAGTAGTAAGTTCATTTAAAACACGTTTTTCTGATCCCTGAAAGGTTTCTCCTATATGTCAGCACCCTCTTCTGTTGTTCGTCTTTCGAAGTTGCTCTCGCTGATGCTTCGGCATCGGCCGCAAGAGTTCGGTGTCGAGGTCGATACGCAGGGCTATGCCGACCTCGACGCCGTTGTCGAAGCCCTCCAGACGAAGGATGCGCAGATTGGTGTCACGGAAGTCGAAGGCATCGTGGACGGTACAGAGAAGAAACGTTTCGAGATCGTTGATGGACGGATTCGGGCTCGATACGGGCACAGTTTCCGTGTCGATCTGGGGCTTGATCCGGCAGAACCACCTGAAGCTCTCTACAAGGGCGTGGCGCCGAAGGATCTCGATGCCACCTTAGACGGGGGACTCAAGCCTTTCGATCGACAGTATGTGCATCTGTCCTACGATGCCGATGTGGCCGCGCGTCTGGGTCGTGGGGGGAACGCGGTTGTTCGAATCGATGCCTTGGCCGCCCACGAGGGAGGCGTCGCGTTCTTCGATTGCGGTCCGACGATGCTGACCGAACTCGTTCCGGCGGAGTTTCTGACGCTTGAACGAGAGGCCCCGGAGCGAGCACCACGACCGGAAAGGCGTGATTCTTCTCAGCGATCCACAGCCCCCACAGCCCCCACAGCCCCCACAGCTCCCACAGCCCCTGCACCCTTGGCCGCAGACCCCGCAGAACCCGCGGAATCCACCGAACCACCGAAGTATGGGCGCCGACGTCAGTCCAAGCGGCGCTAGGAAGCCCATCGCTACGAGGGGGGAGTGTTGAGCTCTCCTGGAGAAGCCCGTTGGACCAGCCTCGCAAAAAAACGAATCATACCGCCGCACTTCTCGTTGCCGCACGGGATCTGGCCAGCAAGACCAAGGCTGATCTGATTCTGATCGTGGCAGATTCATCCGTGCCCCGTAAACACGTTGAAGAACTGAACGCATCCTCACAGGTGCTGGTCGTCACGTCCGCAGAGCGGTTTCTGAGAGGGGTGGAGGCGAGCGGAGTTTGGCGGATTCACTATGATGCCCACGTCGATGATCTCTCACACTTCGAGCGAGTTCGCACGGGGATCGTGTTAGGCATGGAGGGTGGGTATATCCGTCGTGGCAGCCGATTGGTCTGTCTGACAAACATGGTCGACCGACGCGGTCTGGATGCGATGGTCGTCGTGGATACCAGCCGCGGGTTCGAGGGATATCATCCCGACAGCATCGCCGAACTTGCCGGAGACCTGCCGATCGAGGTGGTGCGCTCCCTCCTGGATATAGCGGTCGATATTGGCCGCGAGGGCAGGGAAGGCGACCCCGTGGGGACGCTTTTCGTTATCGGCGACGTAGACAAGGTATTGCGCAACTCGAGAGCGATGACCTTCGATCCGTTCCGTGGCTACTCGGAGCGCGAGAAGAATATTACCAACCCGGACATCCGTGAGGGCATCAAGGAAGTGGCACTGATGGACGGTGCATTCATCATTCAGGATGACGGGGTGGTTCTGACAGCCGGTAGGTATATCTCCTCGGATGTCCAGGGTCTGATGCTGCCGAAGGGACTTGGCGCCCGTCACGTTGCGGCGGCATCGATCACCAAGGGTACGAGAGCCATCGCGCTCGCCGTGTCGGAGACAACCGGTACGGTGCGTGCGTTCAAGCGTGGGGAGATCGTAATGCGTATCGACCCGCCGCGCAGACGGTTGAGGCACAAGTAGCATGGAAGTGATTATTGTGGGTGCGGGACAGGCGGGGAATCATATTGCTCAGGCACTTACCCAGGAAAAACACAATGTTACGCTGATTGACCCGGATCGCCGGAGGCTGGATCGCGCTGAGGAGCTTCTGGATGTGCGTACCGTGTGCGATCACGGGGCAAGTCCGCGTGTACTCGAGCGCGCCGGCGCGGCTGATGCGAACCTCGTGGCCGCGGTGACGAACAGCGACGAGGTCAATCTGATCTCTGCGGTGACCGCGAAGGAGCTGGGAGCGACGCTCACGGCAGCCCGGGTGTATGATCAGGCCTATCACGGGGGCGCAAAGGTCGAATATCGAAACCTCCTTGGTATCGATCTGATCATTTCTCCGCAGGCGCTCGCGGCTTTTGAGATTGCCAAGCTGATAGAGAATCCCGCTGCCGTGATGGTCGAGACGTTTGCACACGGCCGCGTTCAAATGCGGGAGATGGTTGTGCGGCACGACTCAGCGGCGTCGGGGCGTCGAATACGAGATCTCTTCCCGCCAGACCGTCGAGAAGGCGCGTTGGCTGTATCGATCACGCGGGGTGAGCGCGTCGCCGTCCCCGGACCGGACGACTACGTCCGCGACGGGGATCTCGTGACGGTTGTGATGCCGTCAGGTGCGACCAAGCGGGTTCGTGAGCTCTTTCATGAAACAGCAGCACCGGCAAAGAGCGTCGTCATCGCCGGCGGGGGGACAACCGCGATGATGCTGGCGCAGACGCTCGAGAGCCAGCACAAGGAGATAAAACTGATCGAGCAGGATCGCGGCCGGTGTGACGAGCTTGCGAGGGCGTTGGTCAGGACGCAGGTCATCCACGGTGACGCGACCCGACAATCGATACTGGAAGAGGAGCGGATCGAGGACGCCGACATCTTTGTTGCGATGTGCGGAGAGGATGAAGTCAACCTGATGTCTGCACTCCAGGCGCGCGCGATGGGTGTGAAGCACGTAACGGTGACGGTGAATCGGGCAGACTATGCGCCACTGGTCGAGCGGATCGGAATCCAACACGCGATCAGTCCCAGAATCCTGACCGGAAACCGTGTCCTGATGTTGGTCGGTCGATTTCCGATCCTGTCGTCCGCCCTGTTGCACGAGGGTAAAGCGGAAGTGGTGGAACTTATGGCCCAGGAAAACAGCCGCGTAGCAAACCACGAGCTCGGTACGGATACACGTCTGCCGAAAGGGACGATACTGGGTGCCATCGTGAGAGGAGACGATGTGATCGTGCCGCGTGGCGGTGATATCGTGCGACCAGGCGATACGTGCATTGCCTTCACTCTCTCATCGGCCGTCGACGATCTGACACGGCTGTTCCGGGGCCGACGCTGATCCTGCCATGAATTTCCGAGCAGTCTTCAAGCTGGTTGGTGTGCTCATCGCGCTCGTTGGTGTGTCGATGAGCTTTTCTCTTTTCTGGAGCCTGTATCTCGACGAACCGGATGTCACCGCCCTGGTTGAGTCGATCGGTATCTGTTTTCTCTGTGGCGGATTCCTCTTCCTTGCGGGGTGGCAGAGCACTCGCCCAATCCTGCGTCGGGAGGGTATGGCTGTGGTCGGGCTGGGCTGGTTGCTCGCGGCTCTGTTTGGTGCACTGCCTTTCTATCTATCAGGGGTTACGCCGCTGTTCGCGGACGCCTACTTCGAGTCGATGTCCGGCTTCACTACTACCGGGTCGACAATCCTGAGCGATATCGAGGCCTGCCCGAAAGGTGTGCTCTTCTGGCGAAGCTTCATCCACTGGCTGGGTGGGATGGGGATCATCGTCTTGTTCGTTGCGATCCTCCCGATCCTGAGAGCAGGTGGAAAGCAACTCTTCCGATCCGAGGTGCCCGGTCCCACCGCTGACGTGCTCAGACCCCGAGTGAGCGAAACGGCCTCCATGCTATGGAAGATATACGTCAGCATATCGGCCGTTGAAGTCGTGCTTCTCTACGCGCAGGGACTGACGTTCTACGACGCCCTCTGTCACGCTTTCGGGACGATGGCGACTGGCGGATATAGCACTAAGAACACGAGTGTCGGTCATTACGGCAGTGCCGACATCGATTGGACGATCACGCTTTTTATGATTTTGGCCGGGACGAACTTCGGTCTCTATTACCGCTTCTTCAGCGGGGAATTCCGGGCGTTCCACAAAGACAGAGAGTGGCGGTTCTACATTGGGATCATCGTGGGGGCCGTGGTCCTGATCACTGCAGACCTCCTGTCACACGATGTGTATACGGGCGTCATCGACGGTGTGCGCTATGCGGCGTTTCAGGTTGTCGCCATCATCACGACGACTGGATTCGGAACAGCCGACTTCGATCAGTGGCCTACACTTTCCAAGCTCGTTATTTTGTCGCTGATGTTTGTGGGAGGCTGCGCGGGATCGACCGGTGGTGGGGTAAAGGTGATTCGAATCCTCGTTCTTGCCAAGAGTGCGGCGCTGGGAACAGAGCGTGTCTTCCGGCCGCACGTGGTGCGCGCTCTTCGCATCGGTGACACACCAGTTGATGACGAGCTGCGAGACGCCATTCACGTGTATTTCATCCTGGTCATCAGCATTTTTCTGGTCTGTTCTCTGTATATGGCCTCCCTCGGGCTGGATATCCTGACTGCGACGACATCCGTAATCGCGACGCTGAACAACATCGGGCCGGGTCTGGCCGCTGTCGGTCCCGTGAAGAATTTTTCGGCGATTCCCGATTCCGGGAAGTGGTTACTTTCACTCTGCATGGTCCTGGGTCGGCTTGAGCTCTTCGCGGTCCTGGTCCTGTTTGTGCCGTCCTTCTGGAGAGGTCGCTGACGTGATCATCAGACCGGGGTCTTTGCGTTTCCGAGCGTCGGGTGATACCGTTGAAATTGAGATCGACGGCAAGTCGTATCCTGTCGATCGTGTGACGAAGGCTTTTCCGAAAACCGATCCTGGGGCATATGTGAGTTTTCTGGATCGACTGGGTCACGAGATCGGGTTGCTCGAGTCGACGGATGGTATGGACACGGAATCGAAGTTGGAGCTGATCGACCATCTGAAGCGGATCTACTACGTCCCGGCGATCCAGGAGATCCATCACGTGGAAGCCACTGGGACA
This sequence comes from uncultured bacterium, assembly GCA_964471275.1. Taxonomy (GTDB): domain Bacteria; phylum Latescibacterota; class UBA2968; order UBA2968; family UBA2968; genus UBA2968. The sequence continues at coordinate 13,118 of CAYYGZ010000079.1, forward strand.
ACGAGTCGATGGCACGTGAGGACCGATGAGGGTGAACGCACGTTCCAGATTCCTGGGCGCGAGTCTCTCGATTGCGACAAGCCTCCGGCAATGCAGATAACCGATTCCGAGGGACGCCGGTATCAGATCCAGAACTACTGGAAACTGGACAAGGAGAGTCGCCAGGCGATTAAGGGACTCCTGCCCGACAAGATCGTGAAGTCTAGGCTTGCCCCGAAATCCAAGGGTACCGCCATGCGGATGCGCTAGCCTATGCGCCCATCGATACGCTTTACTGTCGCCTTCTGCCTACTGGTATCCCTTATTTCCGGTGGGACGCTTGGCTACGCGGTCATCGAAGGTTGGTCTGTTTTCGACAGCCTCTATATGACGATGATTACGATCACGACCGTCGGATACGGTGAAGTTCAGGAGCTCTCCGAGGCTGGTCGGTCATTCACGATTCTTCTCCTGCTTTTCAGTATTGCGATCGCGGGCTACTCCGTCTCCACGCTCATCAGCTTTGTCTTCGAAGGCCAGATCGTACAGCTCATGCGAGGTCGTCGTATGCAACGTTTCATCACAAACCTTAACGATCACTACATCATCTGCGGCTGCGGCATTGTCGGGAAGGAAGTGGCACTCGAGTTTCAGCACTCGGGAGTTCCCTTCGTGATTATCGAACGCAACCCGGAGTCATCCGAACTGGGTCGGGATGAAACGATCCTGTTCGTGGAAGGGGATGCGGAGGAGGAGGAGACGCTGACCGAGGCAGGGATCGAACGGGCAAAGGGACTGGTTGCCGCTCTCCGGCAGGATGAGGCGAACGTGTTTGTCGTCCTGACGGCGCGTCAGATGCATCCGGAGCTGACAATCGTAGCACGCGCAGCGGAGGAAAAAACCGTTGGAAAACTGATCCGAGCGGGTGCCAATCGTGTGATCTCGCCGTATCAGATCGCAGGACGTCGGATCGCTTCTGTGATTCTGAGGCCAACCGTCATGAACTTCCTGGATGTTGTCGTTGAAGGCGGCGATGTTTCGATGCGTCTGGAGGAAGTCACCGTCCAGTCTGGCTGCGATATGGTGGGCAAGGCACTGCGTGATTCGGGGATCGGAAAACGAACCGGTGCGATCATAGTGGGAATACAGGGGACGGACGGTGAAGCGCGGGGCGACCGCACCTCGGACACGCCTCTCTCCACGGTTGTGATCAAGGAGGGCGATATTTTGATCGCCCTGGGGAGTGAGGAGCACCTTAAGACACTCAGTGCGTTCGCGGAGGGTTCCTGACCCCTGGAAGGCCACTCTTCGCACGCTTCGGTCCGGTTGTATCGATCCTCCTGATCGAGCTGGGATGTGTCGGCGCGCTTCTACTGGGTGATCTTGGTCGGAGCGTACCGCTCTTCTTGTTTGGATACGCGCTCGCTTTCACGGGCTATGTATTGGCAATCGGGACCAGCGAGGGTCGGTCTCTCAAGGTTGTCGTGATCTGGGGGCTGGTGTTCCGGGGAACGCTCGTGCTGGCCGAGCCGTCGCTCTCGGATGACATCTTCCGCTATCTCTGGGATGGGCTTGTTCAGGTCGAAGGGATCAATCCGTATCGTTATGCCCCGTCGTCGGATTCGCTGTCGGGGATCGGCCATCTGGAGATTCTCGCTCAAGTCAACCATCCGAACCTGCCTACGATCTACCCGCCTTTCGCCCAACTATTCTACCGAGCCTGCGCAACCGTTTCGCCAAACATCTGGTCCATCAAAGCGGCGATCTGCCTGTGGGATTGCCTGACACTTCTGTTTCTCTCCGGACTTGCCCGTTCCTACGATATCCCGTCATCTGCAGTCGTCATCTTCTTCTGGAATCCACTTGTGTTGCTGGAAGGTGCTGGACACGGCCATATCGATTCGGTCGGCGTTTCGCTTCTCGTCGTGTCTCTACTGTATCTTCGGTTGCGTGGTTACGGACGCGCGGGGGCGATTCTTGGCCTAGCCGCCCTGACGAAGTTCATTCCCGTGCTGGTGCTCCCGGCCTTCTGGCGCTGGGCGGGAAAAGCGGAAGCCAATGGCAGGTCCACACTTGTCGCGATGTTCACCACCCGTGCAATCCTGTTTCCCGTAGCGTTCCTCGCACTCGTGACGGCCGGGTATCTGTGTTTTCTGGATGTGGGGTGGGGGGTGCTGGGGTCCTTCCAGTTCTATGCATCGACCTGGGAGTTTAACGCGCTTCTCTACGGCCTCCTGATTGACGTGGGGGTTGGTGGGGAGGCCGCTCGTTTGATTCTGGGGAGCACGCTGGTTGCGGCAATTCTCGCGATATCGATCAACCGAATGCCGCCGGTCCAGGCTGCCTACTACTGTGTGGGTGCCTTCCTGGCGCTGACGCCCACGCTCCACCCGTGGTATGTACTGTGGATCATACCGTTCCTCTGTTTCTACGGGAACCGTGGCTGGATTGCGCTGAGCGGGCTGATCGTGCTCGCGTATCGTGTCCTGAGTCGGTATCGGGCAGATGGTGTTTGGGAAGAGGAGGCGTGGGTGCGGTGGGTGATCGTCGGCGGAGCTCTGGCCGCGTGGCTATGGCCTCGACTGTCAATATACCTGAATAAAGAAGAGGGGGAACAGCCTGTCGGCGATCCCCCCTCTGACCAATCGTAGTTCCTTGTGTATCATCCGACAGGCGCGCTGTCAGCCGGTTCGGTCTTCTTCTGATCACCGTGCGCGCCACCGGGAGGCTCTGGTCCACGGTCTGATCCGCTGCCAGAGGTGGTAGAGCTGGTATTCGAACTCGACCCCTCGATGACAGCGGGCACCAGAAACGACTTCTTGCCGAAGCTCTTGTAGATGTCCGGTATGTATTTGCAGTGGAAGGCCGCCCTTCGGCTTGTCTTCTCGCCCGGCCGTAGATGCTGATCCTTGTTGAGCGCGATGAACGGCTGTTTGATGTTGTAATCGCCATTCTGCGTGTTCGACATGGCGAAGGAAATCGTGTAGCCTAGCGTCTCGTCCATGGCTTCGAAGGAGATGTCATCCGCTTCTGAAGCGACGACGACGAACGGAGACAGGATCGCAGCCGCCAGCCCGATGTCGTCGAATGCTGATGCGCAATCCACGACGATGTAGTTATAGCGTTTCAGAGCCTTGACACTGGCGAGGGGCTGGGAGAATCGCTCGACAACATAGCTGAGGTTCTGGCTCCGATACTCACGAAGAAAGAGACTGTTGTTGATGTTGGACTGCTGGTCCTTTGTGTAGTAGGAAGGGAGGATGTCGATGACCTTCCCCCCTAGCGACGGATCTATGTGCGGCACCGCGCGCTCGATATCCCCGAGCTATCGCTCGATTTCCAGGCCATCCAGTCCCAGCAGTGCTTTGTAGCAGGATGTGTGTCCCTCGGCGATGACCTTGCGCCCGAGGAAGATCAAATTGGTCAGCGACTTTGTCGCAAAATCAGCGTTCAGAAGCAGCACGTTATAGCCGCTGGACTGCAGGATCTTCCCGAGGTTGGTCGCCAGAACTGTCTTCCTGGATCCACCTTTTGGTGATAGAAAGGCAATCAGCTTACAGGATGAATCGGTCGCGCCGGATGCGACCTGAACCTGAAGATCCAAGCTTTTTCTCGGCAGCCGGATCTCTATCGTGTGCTTGTCGTGTTGGCTGGTGCGCCCGGAACCATTTTGCTTTGACGAAGAATTGGTTGCACCGTTACCGCTGGAATCGTCCGGATTTGCCATTCTAGTCTCCTGATGGGGGATCAGGACGTGAGCTTCGCGCTTGCCACAATGGGAAGGCAGCATCGCGAACATCTTGATAATTCAGGATTTATCGACCGTAACCTGGCGTGTCAAGATGAAAAGCGGTATACGGGCGTGTCTTCATTCTCGAGGATACGCCTTCGACAGCGAAGGTGGCCGCTGAACTGTACGGTTTGTCGCGGCCGGGAGCAACCGACTGTATTTTATGGGCTTAGCAGCCTTGACTCGTGTGCAGAGCTTTTATACATTTATACGCTGTTCGAGATCCCATACTCTCTGGAGTGCGTATGCCAACCTACGAATATCAGTGTAAGAACTGTAAACACCTATTTGAGGAGTTTCAGTCGATCACGGCGAAACCTCTCAAGAAGTGTCCTGAGTGCAAGAAGATAAAGCTTCAGCGTCTAATTGGCGGAGGAGCTGGACTCCTCTTTAAAGGCTCCGGGTTCTACATCACGGACTACCGCAGCGACAGTTACAAGGCGGCCGCAAAGAAGGACTCCGGTTCAGGATCGGGTGGTGGAGATTCAAAGGGTGGCGGGTCTGATTCTAAGAGTAAGGGTTCCGATTCTAAGAGTAAGGGTTCCGATTCGAAGAAGGCGACTGGATCGGGTAAAGCGAAATCCGATTGATTCGCTGTGATCGAGTCATTAGTTCGACTGATTTCTGGAACTTAGATAGCGTTAAGGAGTTAATCGTATCGTGTCTATCGGGGACGTTGTTAACAACAGGATATGTGGCATTTACCGTG
>CAYYGZ010000080.1:0-1447 GCA_964471275.1 uncultured bacterium
GATTTCCCCTGCTCAGGCTTATCGGGTACGTGAAGCCGACCGCGAAGGCGAAATACGTGAGAATGCAAAGCTTCAACGAGTCGGACCAGGCCCAGTGCAAGAAGGCGCAAGACGGGTATCCGTGACCGTACTACGAAGGGTTAACGATCGAGGAAGCACAGAACGAGTTGACCATGACGGTCACAGGGATCTACGGTCACGAGCTGCCAAAGCAGCACGGGGCCCACTCCGACTCGTCGTGCCGTGGAAGTATGGCTACAAGAGCATAAAGTCCATCGTGAAGATCGAGTTCACGCGTCGCAAACCTGACACTTTCTGGAACACGCTTGCTTCGCGCGAGTATGATTTTGTGTCTAACGTCGATCCTGCGGTGCCGCATCCACGATGGTCGCAGGCGACCGAGCAGATGATCGGAACAGAGAATCGTGTACAGGCGTGGAAGTATAACGGATATCGAGAACATGTCGGTCACCTCTACAGCTAACGAGTGAGGGAAACGGAGAGAGAACAGCAAAGGATGAGGATGGAGACAAGCCGGGGTGATACATACGATCTCGGACCGTGCAGTGCCCGGTTTCGAGAGATACTGAATCAGTGGGGAGACACCGACAGCACCAGACGGCTGTGGTAGAAGGACACATCGCTCTGGTCGGGCGAGGATGAAGACCGCTGGCTCGATTGGCTGCACGCCGTGGAAGACCACCGAGAGGGGATCCACGACATCAGATCCCTTGTCGAGGATGTGCGCTCGGATGGATTGACAGATGTTCTGATTCTGGGAATGGGGGGAAGCAGCCTTTGCCCCGAGGTGGTTTCCGAGAGCTTCGGGAAACGTGATGGCTACCCGAAAATCCACGTGCTCGATTCGACTGTTCCCGATCAGGTCAGACGATTCCGCGATGGGCTAGATCTGTCGAAGACCCTCGTGATCATAGCCAGCAAGTCTGGGGGAACGGTTGAGCCGAATGTGCTGCTGGATTACTTTATCGATCAGCTCGCATTGTCAGTCGACAATGTGGGTCAGCACGTCATCGGGGTGACAGATCCAGGATCTTCGCTCGAGGCCCGGGCTGTCAAGGAAGGATTCCGAGTTGTCCTCAAGGGTGTGGCTGAGATCGGTGGCCGGTTCTCCGCGCTCTCGAATTTCGGTTTGCTCCCGGCGGGTCTCGCTGGCGTGGATCTTGGCACGTATCTGGATCGTGCGGGCACAATGAGCGCCTTGTGCCGTGATCTGGAGCAGAACCCCGGTGTGCTTCTGGGTGCCGCCCTCGGTGCGGCTTACGAGAACCAGAGAGATAAGGTGACTTTGCTCGTATCGCCACGGCTCTGGAATATCGGTGCTTGGATCGAGCAACTGGTTGCAGAGAGCACGGGGAAGAGGGGAGTCGGGCTTTGCCCGATCGATCAGGAACCCCTACTGCCAACAGGTGAGTATGGGAAAGACCGA
>CAYYGZ010000080.1:1457-9536 GCA_964471275.1 uncultured bacterium
TTGTCTATATCAGGCTGGCGAGCGGCGCCGATCCAGCCCAGGACAGGCGTATGGCCGAACTCTCGGAAGCCGGTCACCCAACCGTCACGCTCCATCTGACGGATGTAGATGACTTGGGGGCGGAGTTCTATCGGTGGGAGTTCGCCACGGCTGTCGCCGGGTCGATTATGGGGATCAATCCGTTCAACCAGCCCAACGTCCAGGAAAGCAAAGATATCACGACGGCTCTGCTGTCGACTTACGAGAAGCAAAATGCGTTGTCCGAACCAGAGATCGTAGGCCACATCGGGGATCTGGCGGCAACGTCGAATCTGAGTGGGGAGTCGGCCGAGGCTGTTCTAGAAGAATTGCTCTCGAGTTTTGGTTCGGGAGACTACTTCGCTATCTCAGCCTATTGTGATCGAACACCTCAATCGCGCGAGACGTTTCAGCGATTGCGAGCGCGCATAGCTGCGGAGAGGGGAGTGGGAACTACGCTTGGATACGGACCGCGATTCCTGCACTCCACGGGTCAGCTTCATAAGGGTGGGGCAAATACCGGCGTGTTTCTACAGATCACGGTCGCAACGGATGCAGACCTAGCGATACCTGGAAAGAAAGCCACCTTTGGTGTCCTCAGCCGTGCTCAGGCGCTCGGTGACTACCAGGCTTTGATCGAAAAGAAGCGTCGTGTTGTGCGTCTCGATCTGCAGACAGGTCTCGCCGATGGCTTGCCGCAACTCGAGCGTGCCCTGGAAGATGCCCTAGCATGACAGCAAGCTCATGAATGCGGCGAAGACGGGCCGGGATGCTCAGGCCGGGATTCTGATATACCACCAAAAGGCGTAAGGAGCGTATATGGCAGAGGCCGGAAGCCACGGCAATCAGGTTCTCGTCGAGATCCAGCCCATCCACGGCGATGAGCCGCGTCTGACGTTCGCGGAACGCGTCGCGCAGGATGGTCTGGAACTCTCGCGAATCTCGCTCGAGATCCTGCAGGTCAATGTCGGCAAGCTCTGTAACCAGGCGTGTCATCACTGCCACGTCGACGCAAGTCCGACTCGATCAGAGATCATAACACGGGACACCATAGACCATGTTCTGGGGTTCCTGGAGACGTCGAACATCCAGACCGTCGACATCACCGGTGGTGCGCCTGAATTGATCCCCGACTATCGCTACCTTGTTACCCGGCTGCGGGCAATGGGGAGACATGTGATCAACCGATGTAACCTGACGGTGATCTTCGAGCCAGGGCAAGAGGATCTCGTCGATTTCTATGTCGAGCACGAAATCGAACTTATTTGCTCGCTACCGTGCTACCAGGAGGAAAACGTTGATTCGCAGCGCGGTCGAGGTGTGTTCGACAAGAGTATCGGGGCGCTCCGGATCCTGAATGACCGTGGCTATGGGAGACCGGGTTCGCATCTGTCACTCCACCTGGTCTACAACCCGGTGGCGGCGTCACTTCCGCCTCCTCAAGAGGAGTTGGCCGCGGATTACCGGGAGCAGCTGCTCTCGAATTTCGGTATCGTCTTCAACGAACTCTACACGATAACAAACATGCCGATCAACCGGTTCGCGGAGTGGCTGGATCGTCGGGGTGAATTGGATGATTATACATTGAAGCTGTACGAGAGCTTCAACGCCGCGACAGTGCCGCGTCTGATGTGTCGCATACAGGTCAGCGTCGACTGGCAAGGGAATATCTACGACTGTGATTTTAACCAGATGCTCGACATGCACGTCACCGGCGAACCGACCAGAATCTGGGAATATGCGCCCGGGGAGCTTGTCGATCGCAGGATTCGTGTGGGTGACCATTGCTTTGGATGCACGGCAGGAGCCGGAAGCAGCTGTGGAGGTGAACTCCTCTAGATAATGAGCATAAACAGAGAAGGGCGCCCTTTCTTTTAATGCGAGTACAACGAACTCCCTAAGCAAGTGCGGTCTGTTCGAGCGTCTCCCGAATAGCGGTCGCCATGGCTCGGAGGTTGGACGGCTTTGGCAACCAGCTGGCTGCATAGGGATGTCTGAGTTCCGCTGTCAGGTAAGCAATCTGATCGTATCCCGTGGTGAGGATGACGGGTGTGCTGCTCTGTAATCTAGCCAGCTCGTCGACGAACTACAGACCGCTCATTCGCGGCATCACCAGGTCCGTTACCCCCCGATCGACTTCCGGCCCCAGCTCTCCGTATCAGCGAATACCTTCCTCACCGTTCGATGCGGTATGGACGGTATAACCAAGATTCGCGAGAAGCTGCTCATTGGTATCCCTGACGTTCCCGTCGTCTTCTACACGGGAGATGAACCTTTCTTCGATGACGGGAAGGGGCACTTTGTGATGCCGGACGTTCCACTGGCAGCCTGCGACAAGACCGGGGGACTCTTTCGCGAGATGAACCATCCGTATCTTTTTGTAACAGGATCGAATTCTTACTACGGTGGTGGAGGCTACTGCTGAGCGTGTTACTCCGCATGCTACATCTGCCGGGGCGGCCTTGGTGCCGCCCCCTTTTTTTCATTCTCATGTTGCTGGCGAGCCACGCAGTGGCTGGGCAGCCCGACCCCCTGGTCCGAGAGGTCACTGTATCGAGACCGCCTGCTTCGGAGGCGGAGATTCAGCCTATTTTCTCCTCGAACCTGTCTGTCGATACACTCTCACCTGTCGGGAAGGGCCTGCTCAGATTCTACGGGTGTGTAACCTGCCACGAGTTGCCATTGCCGCCCTACCGGGGCCGCTGGGGGCCGGACTTGGATACAGTCGGCTCAAAGACAACTGCCGAGTGGCTCAATCTCTTTCTCCTCGACCCAGAGCAGGCGAAGAGAGACTCGCAGATGCCCCGGGTGGTGATGTCGGAATCCGTGCGGTCGACGATCGTCGGGATGCTCTCGTCCTTGCAGGCCGGGCCTCAGGACCTGCCATCACCCGGTATGTCCGACGGCGCGGAACTCTACAGACGTGGTGACTGCAGGTCCTGTCACCAACTAGGCGGCATTGGCGGCGATCGCGGTCCGGATCTGGATGGAATAGCAGGACGAATTCGAAAGCCATGGCTGTTCGCATATCTGATGGATCCGACAGAAATGGTATCGAATTCACGGATGCCGCTATTCCCGTGGGAAGAGGAGGAGGCAGCTTCGCTCACTGCCTATTTATTGGGAGACCAGCCGCTGAGCGCCTCGTCGACTCAGGTCGATCGACTGGACGTGCTTCGGGGCATCAGCGAGGCAGCGAAACTGGGGTGTTTTCAGTGTCATCGCATCGCCAGATTCTCCCGAACCCTTAATCTGCCCGCCGCGAACCAGGCACCCGCCTTTGTCCGCTATCACGGGCGAAATCCCGAGATCCGTTTCGCGATCCCTGAAGATCAGGCTGATGCGATGGTCAGCGCGTTGGAGAATCCGCCAGCCACCACCGTGACCGATAGCCTTTTCCTAGAGGCATTCTGGGAGATGCCAATTCCGATGCAAGGCACGCCGCCGGCCGCGCACGACAGTCTCGCGACGGGAATACACCCCCACGACTGTGCTGCCTGCCACGAAAGACAGCATCGTGAATGGCGGGAGAGCCTGCACGCAACCGCAATGGGACCGGGTGTTACCAGTCAACTGATTGATAGGATCTACCAGGACCCGGGGTTTGTGAGCGGCTGCCAGGAATGTCACGCCCCGAATGCCGAGCAGTGGGGCTCACTGCCCGAGCGTGACGGATACGAGGTGAACAACCAGTTTGATTCTGAGCTGCGAGATAAAGGGGTAACGTGTCTGGCCTGTCACGTTCGGTCACATGCTCGTTTTGGACCACCGGCGTCTGGTCGGCCACCGGTCAGCGTCTGGCGGGGGGCCGGGCACGGGGGAGCAAACGAATCGACCGTGTATGGGCGTTCTGATTTCTGCAGTGTCTGCCATCAGTTTGAGGAAGGAATGAGAAGCCTGAATGGGAAGCTGATTCAGGACACCTTCGCGGAGTGGGAAGGAAGTCCTCAAGCCAGCCAGGGCCAGACCTGTCAGACTTGTCATATGCCGGACCGATCACACACGTGGCTCGGCGTTCACGATTCGGCCACCGTTGCAGGCGCGCTGGAAGTTTCGACGACGATGGACACAGCAAACGGGGGCAGTCGGTCCGCGAAGATTGAGGTCCGGAATATAGGCGCGGGTCACCATCTACCGACGTATGTGACACCCAAGATCTTTGTCAGGGCAGCTTTGATCGATAAGGCAGGAAGAACCGTGGGAGAATCGCTGCAAACAAGGGTGATCGGCAGAGAGATTGTGCTGAACAGCCAGGCGAGTCGAGAGGTATACGACACACGGATACCCGCCGGTGGCACGTGGTCCTGGCGGTATACGGCGGAAGCTTCGACCGGCGCAGAGGGGCTTGCTGTCTGGCTGCACGTCTATCCTGATCACTTCTACGCAAGATTTTTTGAGCAATTCAGTCGGGACGGTCTCTCAGCCGAAGCACAATCAGCAATCGATACGGCGGAGAGGAATGCGCAGAGATCGGACTACCTCATTTTCCAGAAGATCTTCTCCTTCTAGCTCCCTTCAAGATGCCGTGCGACCCAGGAGCGAACCCCATCCCGGACACGTCGGAACACAGCCATTCGTTCTTCTTCATTTCCCCCTGCGTCGGTGGGATCATCGAATCCCCAGTGGCAGAATGTGTCGCTCCCGGGAAGTGCTGGCAGCTTTCCTTTGCGTGATCGCAAACGGTCCCCAACCAGATCGAAGTGCTCATCCACGTATCTAGCGACGCTGTCAGAGCTTTACCCGCTTATGTCGATGCCAGCATCCTGCATGGTCGCGGCGGCGATCGGGTCGATGCAGGTCGGAGCTGTGCCGGCACTGAACACCGTGAACTCAGGGCCGCGCAGCGCTCGTAACCATATCTCCGCCATTTGACTCCGGCACAAGTTTCCCGTGCACAGAAAGAGTACGCGTCGGGTCACGGCTGATACCTCCAGGTTGGCCGCAGATCAATTTCTGAAGGAAGCAGACAACGCCGTTCATCGCAGGCCTGCACGCGCAGGGCGAACACATTCCGGACGGCTCTTCCTCCTGGGATCGTGGCGTGAACTGTGATCTCCGTCGATCCCTGGTACACATCCACGGGTGGATCCGAAAAGGCGGCGACTAGCGGACTCGCATCCGGGTATCTAACGTTAAGGATCCGGGTGTCATCTGTTACCGGTATGACATTCGTCGCGATGAGCAGACTGTCTGAAGCGGGGTTCGCATTTATATGCCAACCCTCCTGGATATCCAGAAGGACACGTAACCTATACGCCCCCGCCTCCTCACCTTCCTCGATCGTCGATCGCGCACGGACAACGTTGGCGGACTTCCGGTCGCCTGTGTCGTCGCGTGTCTCCGGGAAACGGTGGATGCCCAGGATCAACCTGTGGTGTGCGGCCGGATTCTCGGCTGCTTGCCCAGAGAATCGCTTCAGGATCCGTTCGGCCTTTCTAAGATACTCGGAATCACCCGTTCTCTCGTGTAGATCGAGCAGGCTGTGCACGGCCTCCGCATTCCCGGAGGGGATCGCAGAGTCGTGTATACTTCTCTGCCGAACGATCAGTTCATTGCTGTCCGGGGCGAAGTAGTAGGATCCGTCCACAGCGTCCCAGTAGAGCCTGTCCATCACGCCCTGCAAGCGGATCGCCTCGCGCAGATATTGCAGTTCTCCCGTAGCATCGTGGAGTTTGAGCATCCCCCGCAGCACAAATGCATAGTCCTCCTGGTAGGCATCACCCTTTGCCGTCCCGCCCCGGTAGGTTCGGAAGAGCTCGCCGTCGGGATTGCTCTGACGAGTTCGCAGATGGGACCAGGCCTGCACCGCACGCTCCAGATAGGCCGTATCTCCGATCACCCGGTAGGCCTCCGCATAAGCAGCGATCATCAAACCGTTCCACCCTGAGATCACCTTGTCATCGAGACGCGGTCGCTCCCGGTTCGCGCGAGTCTTCAGCAGGTGCGTGAGTACCTTGCTTGAGTCGGGTTCGTGTGGCTCACGCCGGTAGATGACTGCCCCCAGTTCTTTTTCGGGCATGGGTTCCAGACCGTATCGATCGTGGAATGCGCTCGCCTTCCCTGCCAGGGCTTGACGAAGACTGTCTGCCTGCCAGAGATAGTAGAGACCCTCCACCGCATTTGTCTCCGCGTCAAGCGCCGTGTAGAAGCCACCGTGGTCTCCCGTCATTTCTGTGGAGACAAAGCGAAGCACATCCTGAACGATCCTGAGATATGCTTCTTTCCCGGTCACTTCGAAGGCGCGTAGATACACTGGAACAAGCAATGCCTGGTTGTACAGCATCTTCTCGAAGTGCGGGATCCGCCATCGGCCATCGATTGCGTATCGATGGAACCCTCCCCCGATATGATCATAGATTCCTCCCGCGGCCATCTTGTCCAGCGTGATGACCACGGCGTCTAGGTCAGCTGTGTTTCCGGCCGCCTGATAGGTGGCCAGGAGAAGGTCAAGCGCGCTATCCGGCGGGAACTTGGGAGCGGCGGAAAACCCGCCCTCCACCGGGTCATACCTGTCGTGCAGAGCCTGTCGTGCTTCCCGGATCAGACTGGTGTCGATGGACTCGGCCGTGTTGCCTGAGCCCTCCTGAATCCGGCGCATCGTCTCCGTGATCCGTGAGGCCTGCGTCTCGACATCCTGCCGTCGGGTCGTCCAGGCTTCATGGATTGATTCGAGTAATCTCGGGAACCCGGGTCGACCGTACTCATCCTCGGGCGGGAAGTATGTACCAGCAAAAAACGGATTCAGATCCGGCGTCATGAAGACAGAGTTCGGCCACCCGCCTTGTTGTGTGATCAACTGTGTCGCAGTCATATAGATGGCATCTACGTCTGGACGCTCCTCCCGATCTACCTTGATGTTCACAAACCAGGTATTCATCAGCTTGGCGATCTCCGGGTTGGTAAATACCTCGCGTTCCATCACGTGACACCAGTAGCATGATGAGTATCCAACAGAAAGGAAGATCGGCCGATTTGTGTCCCTGGCGAGTTGGATCGCCGTTGGTCCCCAGGGGTGCCAGTTGACGGGGTTGTGCGCGTGCTGAAGGAGGTAGGGGCTGGTTTCGCCGGAAAGGGCGTTCTTGGGGTGAGGGTGTGGATCCTGAGATGCGTCATCGGCTATGGGGAGTTTGGACTCGCCGCAGCCGGGCAGTGCGATGCAAAGCACACAGAATGTGAGGGCCCGAACAGCGGCACAAGGACGAGTTGGCATCAGCATAATGACCAGGGGGGACGGACAAGTGTCCATCCCCCCGGATTTACCTTCTTTGTGCAGTTGGCTACACGCCTAGATAGGTTTTGGTCACACGCTGAATCTCCTCAGCCATCCGGTCCTTCTTGAATGGCTTGGCGATCACCCCTGTGTGCCGAGTACGGCGACTTCCTTCGCTGCTTCCTGTGATATGCGTGCTGACACGACGATCACGGGGATCGACAGATGGCGTCAACGCAGGATTCTCAGGAGATCGAACTCACTCACAGCCGGCATCTTGAGGTCCTGGAGATAGAGTCCCGCATCGCCCCGTTCAATAATCAATCGCGAGGGTATCCTTGGTCTTGTCGGTCGACTGAACGCCGTAACCCAATTTGTCGAGGACTTCCCAGAGCATCGACCGAAGTTCCTCGTTGTCGTCGACGATCAGATGTTCATGGCTGTGTTCGGGTCGCCCACGCGTGCCTACTCTCTGAATGCGGCCTGAATCTTGTGGATTGCGGTGATAATGTCATCCAAGTCGTCCCGTGTGCCCAGAAGCATGGACTGGAAGAACCAGAAGCTGTGAGCACAGGTATGCTCTATGTTCGGGCAAGGATTCCTGCGCACCTTCTCCGGATACCGGTCCATGATGGTCTTGAGCGCCCCTTCGTCTGTGAGTGGGCGTTCGTATCCCGGCGTGCAGGTGATTCCTTCTGACTTGAGTGCGGCAACAAACTCGTCTCGCGACTTGCCGCCAAAAGCGGGGGCGTCATACAGACACATATAGAGATGGTAGCCGTGTTTTGTCACCCAGGGCCGTAATTTCGGCGGGGTGATCCCCTCGATCTCCGAGAGCGCACTTGTCAGGT
>CAYYGZ010000080.1:9546-17479 GCA_964471275.1 uncultured bacterium
TTCCTCAGTTTGGTCTGATCCTCAAGGTGCGGGAGTCGCTTGAGGAGGATCGCAGCGAGATACTCTGATGTACGATAATTCCAACCAAGCCTTGGGTATTCCCAACGCTCACCACCGGGTCGTCGGCCCACATCTTTGAACGCGTGCGCACGATCACGAATGTCGATGTCGTTCGTGACCAGACACCCCCCCTCGCCTGAGGTGAGGTTCTTACTTGACTGAAAACTGAATGCGCCGACGTGTCCGAGGGACCCGACTTTCTTACCGTTGACCTCAGCTCCGTGCGCCTGCGCGCAGTCCTCGACGACGACGAGCCCGTGCTTCTCGGCGATCGCATTGATCGCGTCCATGTCTGCCGGATGTCCGCCAAGATGCACGGGCAGGATACCGACGGTTTTTTCGGTTATTGCAGCTTCGATCGCCTCAGGGGAGATCGTGAAGCTTACCGGGTCAACATCGACAAGCGAAAGGGAGCAGCGGATGGACAGCGACGCGCTGGCTGTCGCGATAAAGGTGTAATTCGGTATGATCATCTCGCCGCCATCACCGATCCCGTCGAGATCGAGTGCTCCGGCGATCGCTGCTGAGATTGCGTCTGTTCCGTGCGGCATGATGATGCCGTAGCGACCGTCACAGTACGCAGCGAACGACGACCCGAAGTTCTCACACTGTGTGGCCGGCAGGCCCTCCGAACGGCTCAGGTAGACATCGCGTAGCGAGGGCTCAATGTCACGTTCCCAATCGCCCTCCTGATTGTCCGGCCAGTTAGGCCAGGGATTCTTGTCTGTGTCCCGAACGGGAGACCCACCATCAACGGCTAGCTTGTCCATATCTGTAGTTGAGCCCATGATTGTCCAAAATGGGGTAAGATGTGCCAGAATTCTGGTTGACGGTTGTAGAGTAAGCATCGTCACGAGGTCAGTCAAGACTGGTGGGAGAGCAAGCTTGAAGGGTTCTGGTGGATTTTTCTGGCAGCGATCTTGCACTGGTTCGTAGATATTCGATGACCAGAACAGATCCAGGAAACCTAAGGTGTGTTTTTATAGTAAGTTAGATGGTATATCCATTACCCGATGGCCCCTCTGGGAGCAGCAGATCAAAGGTTCATCCGGAGCATTTTTCCCGTGATTGATCCCCTGCGCTACTCGGGGTCACCCCGGGAGGTCGGTTCTGCACTGGCAAAGGCACTCGGTCGCCTTCCAATGCCCGCTGTTCAATCAACCGATATCGGGTTCGCCAGGGCGTGTCGGGATGCGGCGATCGAACTCAACCCCGTACTGAGCAGCCTTTATGAAGGTTTTCTTGCCGGCGGCGGATGGGATCCGGATCAATTCCTGGCGTATTTCTTTGCTCGAAGACAGGGAATGCTCAGAGGATGTACGAATTTTGCGGCTACGGGGGAGGTTACGAGCGATGGCGATACCCTCGTGGGCAGGAACTATGACTGGGCATATTCAGATCTGCCATACTGTGAAGCAAGAGCCATTGACATCCAGGATGCACTCTCGTTTGTGTCCTACACGCACCACTGGATCGGACATCCTGACTGCCTGAACGAGGCCGGATTGTTTGTGGCGATATCATCGCTCCCGGCTGCAGAGGCGAGTCATCCGGGCATCCAGTGGAACCTGTTGGTCGACGCAATTGCTATGAGTTGCCGGTCAGTGGAAGAAGCGGTGGTGCTGCTTGAGAAGGCAAATCACCTGCGATCGATCACATACCTACTTGCAGACGATTCAGACGCAGCTGCAGTTGAAGCAACCTGCGATCGCGTTACGGTAAGACCTGCGGTTGGTGGGATCGCGATCGCCACCAACCACGCCGTCGGTTTCCCGGACGGTTCCGATAGAGCCCGGCATTCGATCGCTCGATATGATCGTGCGGAATCCCGGCTTCGGAGTATGTCTCCCAGCATTGACGAATTAGATGTGATCGACCTGCTCCGTGACCCCGTTTGCACGATTCGCGACGGGAAGCGTTTTCTGCACGAGCTTGATCACGTCCCCCTCGCCGCACTGGAGGACTGGGGCACGATCTGGTCGACCGTCTGTCGACCTTCACAGGCTGAACTGATGATTGCCAGGGGCCATCCAGATGATGCTCCTTACGAACCTGTCAGGTGGCTGACCAATCCTCTTTAGGTGAACGATATGAATCCACGACACGGGTATATGCTTGTTGCGGCTGCGGCAATTCTCTTGGGAGTGACCCCGGTTGCGTCTCAGTTCCGGCGGGACACAACCCGGGTGAACGATCAGGAATTTCTGCGTCTGCTGAAACAGTCGGATGAGCTCAACGAGGAACAGCAGAGCCGGGCGAAGCGGACCCACAATCCGCGGATTCTGATGCGACTGGCGGACGACGAAGATCCTGGTGTCAGATTTCGCGTCGCCTTCAATCCCTACACACCCGCCGAGACGCTCCTGAATCTGGCAGGTGACCCGAACCCGACGGTGCGCTGGGGCGTGGCTCGAAACGATCGCTTCCTGTTCGAGATCGATTCGTCATTCGTCGCCGATCTTGACCAGGCAGGTAATCTAGTAGAACTCAGTCGTGAGTTCGGTAGAAACGGCATAACTCTGAGCAGAAATGGTGAATTGACGGCAGACATGCCCGGCCGTCAGTGGTCCCTGCGGGATGATTTTCATAGTTTCGAGATCAAGAAACGACGGCTAGGTCTGTTTGTCTACTCTGAGCAGACACCGAGAGAGGCTAGAGATGATCTGGTCAGGGATTACTCTGAAGTCGTCCGGGTTGGCCTCGCAAGCAATCCGAATATGACAACCGACATTATGCGCACCCTCTCCGATGACATCTCCACAACGGCGAGGAAGTATATCGCCGCGAACGAAAACACGGATGAAACCACACTTGAGATTCTGTCGAAGGATCCCGAACGCGCGGTCAGACTGGGCGTCGCCGGGAACGCGTCGACAGCTTTACACGTGCTCGAACGTCTTGCGGCCGACCGGGATGACGCTATCCGAATTCAGGTCTGTAAGAACGCGGGATCGTCGCCCGCTTTGCTGTTGGGCATGATCTTCGACAACAGTGTTGACGTACGAACGGCTGCCGGCGCACACCGGGCAATGCCATCTCCGGGTCTGATCAAACTCGCCCGTGATGATGAACTGACAGTACGTCAAGCTGTAGTGGACAATCCGAATACTTTGCCCGAGGCGTTGAAACGGCTATCATTCGATGCCGATGACGACGTCAGGGGGCAGGCGCGGACGCGTTTGTCCGTGATCCTGAAGGACCAGATTAAAGAAGACCGTGAACGCTAGCTGACACCGTCCAGCGTCGAATACGTCTGACGCCGTGGAGGCTGTTGTGGGTGATATACTGCTTATCGACGGAAATCCGGACCACGTCCGGCCACTCTCAGGACTCTTTAAATACCGGCTCAAGCACAATCTGATGGTTGTCGGTAACTGTGTTTCGGGGCTTCGCCTGATCGATACGCAGGCACCCGATGTCATCTTGATCAACGCGTTGCTCTTCGCCACTGAAGATTTCGGTTTTGCGAGAGCTCTTGCCGAGGATGAAGCACACGCATCGATTAAAGTGATCGTCCTGATTTCAGGGCGTTTGGACGAAATACGGGCACGCTCTGTTGAGCAGTTTGGCGCCTCGATCCTCGAGCTTCCGGCCAGTGCCTCAGAGATGACCGAGACGATCTCGAAGGCTTCGGGGCTGCGACGCCAGACGTCGGCGCCACAACCCGTCTCGTGGGCACAGACAGAGCTGCCCGCCAAGAAGACTCCGCCCCCACGGGAGCCCGAGGCCAAACTTGTCACGTGGGCACCCCTGAGTGCAGACGAGTCAGAGGGAGAGACCTCGATCCGGGCGGTGAACTGGGCCGTTGACGGAGTTGACGGGAGAGGGTCGAGACCCAAACCTTCACGTTCAGCAAAGTCTTCTCAGAAATCCCCAAGCGAAGACGCCTCACCGAAGGAGACGGGACCAAATGTTTTTCGCCCCGGCTTCTCATCAGATGGTGGAAGGTTCAGATCAATGGCGGAATCGGCTGAGAAAGTGGAGGAATCCGGGGCCGAGAATGACCCCAGAGCGTTCAAAGTATCTGACTTCAGCGAATTGAAGGATGTTGACCCACGGAAAGTGAAGAACAGGTAGCATCCTAGGGAGTCGTGAAGGCCCGGTGTCCAGTGCAATTGTTGCTGGGCACCTTTTTAATTGGTAAATTGAGGCGCTTTCTGCGAGGATGAAGGTTGTTTTCTGGAGTCGGGTAACCCACGCGGACGGGAGTCGCATGACGGACAAGGCGCAGCAACTGGAGAAACTTCTCACTGGCCAAGCCCAAGGCGAGGTGCGATTTGACAGGCTGTCTCGCATTCTCTACAGCACCGACGCAAGCATGTATCAAATCGAGCCTGTTGGTGTGTTTCTGCCGAAATCACGTGGCGACGTGGTATCAGCCATCCGGATTGCGAATGAGTTGAGCATACCCGTGATTCCGCGTGGGGGGGGCACGGGGCTTGCAGGTCAGACCGTAGGGAAAGCCCTGATCATTGATTTATCCAAGTACTTGAATCAGATCCTGGAGTTGAACGTCGAGGAACGATGGGTGAGGGTCCAGCCCGGTGTCGTTCTCGATGAACTGAACGCGTATCTGAAACCGCACGGTCTCCACTTAGCCCCTGACGTCGCCACAAGCAGTCGTGCCAACGTCGGTGGGATGATCTCGAACAATTCGGCCGGGGCACACTCCGTCAAGTACGGCAAGACGATCGACCACGTCCTGGAACTCGAAGTCGTAATGTCGGATGGCACGGTCTGCAGATGGGGCGAAATGCAGTCCGATGAAATCCGTTCCCGAGCCGAACAGAAGAACCGCGAAGGTCAGATCTTCCGCGAGGTCGTTCGTCTGTCCCTTACGCATCGCGACGAAATCGAATCGCGATACCCGAAAATTCTCAGGCGGGTCGGCGGCTACAATCTGGATGCATTCATTGACGGCAAGCCGTTCAACATGAGCCGGATGGTCGTTGGGTCCGAGGGGACGTTGGTTACCGTCACTGAAGCGATGGTGAACCTCGAGCCGCTTCCCAAAGCGAAGGCGCTCGGCGTGATCCAGTTCCACGGCCTGATTGAGTCCCTGCGCGCCGTGGCACCCATCCTCGAATCGACTCCTGCCGCCGTTGAACTGATCGACAAGATGATTCTGGACCAGACTAAGGGTTCGATCGAGCTGTCCAAACAGCGTTCCTGGGTAGAAGGGGATCCACACGCCGTGCTCGTCGTGGAATACTACGGCGATACGCTCGATGAGATTCACCCGCAGTTGGACAGGCTCGAGAAGATGCTGGCCGAGAAGGGGCTTGGTTACGGTTTCAGGAAGGCTGTCTCCCCCGAAGAGCAGAACAACGTATGGAATATCCGGAAAGCCGGGCTCGGTCTCTTGATGGGTATTGTCGGCGACGCCAAACCGGTGGCTTTTGTGGAGGATTCCGCAGTCAGCCCTGAGTTGCTGCCCGAATACATCGAGGAATTTGAGCGGATTGTTCGCTCACACAACACCGTGGCGGGTTACTATGCGCACGCCAGTGTCGGTCTTCTGCATATTCGGCCCGTGGTGAACCTGAAATCACCAGACGGAGTCGCACAAATGCGCTCGATCGCCGAGGAAGTGCGTGATCTCGTCCTCAGGTTTGGTGGCTCGGTGAGCGGCGAGCACGGCGATGGCCTGGTGCGGAGCTGTTGGAACGAACAGGTGTTCGGTACTCGCCTCTACTCTGCGTTTAGGGAGGTCAAACGAGCATTCGATCCAATCGGTCTGATGAACCCGGGCAAGATCGTTGATGCGCCGATGATGACCGAAAACCTGAGGATCGGTCCCGATTACAAGGCTGAGGAACCGCAGACTCATTTCGATTTCTCCTCGCAGGGCGGTTTTGCCCGGGCCATCG
Source organism: uncultured bacterium (assembly GCA_964471275.1). Lineage (GTDB taxonomy): Bacteria > Latescibacterota > UBA2968 > UBA2968 > UBA2968 > UBA2968. Next base: position 15,477 of record CAYYGZ010000080.1, read on the forward strand.
AGATGTGCAACGGTGTTGGCCAATGCCGGAAGAAACTTGTAGGTACGATGTGCCCCTCCTACATGGCCACGCTGGATGAGGCCGACACGACACGGGGTCGCGCCAATGTCCTCAGGGCAGCCGTTTCCGGTGAACTCGACGGGGGCCTGACCGATGAGACCGTTTACGAGGCGCTGGACCTGTGTCTCGAGTGCAAGGCCTGCAAATCGGAGTGTCCGTCGAATGTTGACATGGGCAAGCTGAAGTATGAGTTCATGGCCCATTACTACGAAAGACACGGCAGGCCGCTGCGAGCGTGGCTGTTCGGGAATATCGAGACGATCAACAAAGTCGGTTGCCTGTTCGCGCCTGTCTCAAACTGGATTGCGGAGACCGGGCTTTCAAAGAAGCTGATGCCGAAGATTGGCATCGCACCCGAGCGATCCCTGCCACCTTTTGCGGGGCGAACCTTCGAGCGCTGGTTCAGAAAACGTCACGGCAAAGCTTCGGATAAGAAGGTCGCACTTTTTGCAGACACCTACCTGAACTATAACTATCCCTCGATCGGCGAATCCGCTACAGAAGTTCTGGAAGCCGCCGGCTACGAGGTCCTCCTGGCCAAAAAACGGTGCTGCGGTCGCCCGATGCTGACCGGCGGCATGCTGTCAGAGGTCAAGCAGAACGCGACATACAACGTCGACCGGCTGTCGGAGTATGTCAGGGCCGGATACGAGATCGTCGGGTTCGAGCCCAGCTGTGTTTCCATGCTCACTGATGATTACCGCGACCTGATTCCGGGTGATGCGACCACGGTCGTTGCCGAGCACGCGCATACCTTTGAGAGCTTTCTCTCCAGCCTTGATCGAGAAAGAGGTCTGGACCTTGCCTTTAAGGGAACGGAGAAGAGAATCCTGGTTCACGGACACTGCCACCAGAAGGCGCTGTGGGGGATTGGGCCCTCTCTGGATGTCCTCAACCTTCCGCCAGGTTACAACGCCACGGCTGTCGATTCTGCCTGTTGCGGCATGGCTGGATCGTTTGGTTTCGAGAGCGAGCATTACGACATCTCATTGAAGATCGGCGAGCAGCGGCTGCTGAGCGTGGTCCGTGATGCCCCTGCTGACACGGAAATCGTCGCTGCGGGGCTGTCGTGTCGGGAGCAAATCATACAGGCAACAGGTCGACAGGTACGTCACCCCGCTGAGGTACTCCGGGAAGCGCTGTAGTGGACGACATTATCCGCCAGAACATCGTAGTTACCGGACGCGTACAGGGTGTCGGATACCGATACTTCGTCCAGAGAGAAGCACACGCGCTCGGGCTGGCGGGTTTTGTTCGAAATCTGGCGAGCGGAGACGTCGAGGCAGAAGTGGAGGGAGCACCCGACCTCTTGACCAAACTCTTGGTTGCCCTTCGACGCGGCCCTGCGCTCGCGCGAGTCGATGTCGTCAAGGTGACCGATTGTCCAGTCCGGAACGACACAGACGAACGATTCACCATCACCTACTAAACCCTACGACCGCGAGAAACCAAGACATATGAACCTGGAAGACCATATACGAGACGTGCCTGACTTTCCAAAGCCCGGAATCATATTCAAGGACATTATGCCCCTGCTTGGCCACGCGGAGGCATTCGATGCCTCTGTTACGGCACTTGCGGACCCTTACCGTGAAAGCGACATCGATGCGGTAGTCGGGATCGAGTCTCGCGGTTTCATATTCGGGGCCGCCGTTGCGCGTGAGCTTGGTGTCGGCTTCGTACCGATAAGAAAACCGGGAAAGCTGCCTGCCGACACAATCTCCGTATCCTATTCACTGGAGTATGGTGAAGATACTGTCGAGATGCATCGGGATGCCCTCTCCGAAGGACAGAAGGTGCTCGTTCTCGATGACGTGCTGGCAACGGGCGGCACCATGGCTGCAGCCTGTGATCTGGTAGAGAAGACAGGGGCTGACATCACGGGTGTTGTCTTTCTCGTAGAGCTGAATTTTCTCAACGGTCGGGAGAAGCTTTTCGGACAG
>CAYYGZ010000081.1:0-17414 GCA_964471275.1 uncultured bacterium
ATCGCGGGGCCGGCGTTCTTCAAGCGGAATCAGAACAATGTCTGGGAGCGGACGGTGTTGATGGATGACCTGGATGTGCGGACGCTTGCGGCCGTCGGTGACCTGGATGAAGGCAGGATGGTGTGGTTCAGGGGGCCGAATTGGGTGGGAGCCGACCGATCTGGGTGAGAAATTCTTTCATCTGCACACGCTGGAGATCGCAGACTTCGATGGGGATGGGAACCTGGATCTGCTAGTCGGCGAGATGGGGCAGGGGAAGAACGAGACTCCGAGGGAAATCATCTTCAGAGGTCTCGACAAACGCATCATCGAGCCTGAAGTAATCGCTCACCTGCCGACACACGGAGCAAAAGCCGGGGACATCACGGGTGACGGGATGCCGGATATCGCGGGGAAGCCCTACAACTCTGGGAAGGATCAGATCGATTTGCTAATCAACAGGGGCTGATTCCAAATCTTGATCAGATAGAAGAGCCTACCACCCCTCGGCCGCGCTCGGGGCAGGCGCCAGGCACAGGAAGCACGAAAGGGTGTGGTTGGCCCCGTCGCCTTGTGTGACTGAGCCCAGGGATGGTCAACTCCAAAGAGACTGTCCTGCCCCGATTGGGGTCGGATCCCACTGTAAGAGACGGCCCAATGATTGGGAACGTCTACGATCAAAGGGAGATGCTACGGCAGATATTGGTCGAGCGCTCCCCTGCGTGCATTAAACTTCGGGAAGTGATTCCAGTAGGTGCCGTTGGCCTTCATGGCATCGCGTATGTGGGCGCGGCGATACAGGCTTTCAAGGTTCTCATCCATCATCGAAGCCGGATCGAAACGATCGAGTATCTGCTGTCGCATCCTCCGGGCAACATCCTGGCTTGCGGTATCACCAATGAGGCTGTTCCACTCGCCCGGGTCTGCTTCCAGATCGAATAGCTGATCTTCGTTCTCGTGGATGTAGTTGTACTTGTATCGGCCCTGACGTGCCATGACGCAGGGTACGCCAACGGCTTCGTGTGCCTGAGCAAAGATGCAGCGGTCGACAGGTTCGTTCTCCAGGACGCCGTACAGGCTTTCACCATCGTGCGGTAGATTCGCGTCTGTCCCTGCGGCCTGGCAGAATGTGGGGAGCAGGTCGAGGAGCGATACGGGTGTATCGCACACACTACCGGCTTTCCAGCGATCCGGAAAGCGAACAAGGAATGGAACTCGACAGGACCATTCGTAGAAATTACGTTTCTGGACCATCTCCTTCTCACAGAGCATATCACCGTGATCGCTGGCGAAGACGACGATCGTGTTGTCGGCAAGGCCGGTTTCGTCGAGCGTGGTGAGCAGCTCGTCGACTTTACGATCCATGTAGGTGATCAGACCGTAGTAGGCACGACGCAATCGGCGCAGGCCATCCGGATCGCGAAGGTCGTAGCGACGTGTACCGTGATATGCGTTCAGATTCTGGTCCAACAACGAGTAGGTGTCGTCGAGATTGCCGGGCAGCTCGGGGATGTCGATGTCCGCACCTTCGTAGAGGTCCCAGTATTCCTGAGGCGGCAGGAAGGGCTCGTGCGGATGATGGTATGACGCGCAAAGCATGAAGGGACCGCCCTCCCGCTTGCGTGCTTTGGATCGCAAGTACTCGATCGATCGAAAATGCACTTCCTCATCGTAGCTCAGAGCATTGTGCCAGGTGTTCACGCGAACAGCATCGCCGGTGTAGCTCCTGGAATTGTAGGCAGGTCTATCGTTCATCACCTCTTCGCAGTCCTGGCCGCGTGTCTCCTTCAGTCGTATCCACTCCGGTTTCACCCAATCGAAATGACACGAGTAAATGTCGGTAGTCGTCCGGCGCTGGAAGCCGTGAAGCTGATCAGGTCCTACGTAGTGCATCTTGCCCGAAAGGAGCGTGTCATAGCCGGCGTTGGTCAGGTAATGCGCCCAGGTGACTTCGTCCGCAGCGAGCAGAGCGCCGTTGTCCCACGCGCCGATTTCCGAAGCATGGCGGCCGGTCATCAGACAGGCGCGTCCCGGTGAACAGAGCGGGAAAGGGGTATATGCGCTGTTGAAACGAACACCTTCGTCGGCGAGACGCTGAAGACCTGATGTCTGGACAACAGGATGTCCATATGCGCCGGTCAGTTCGGCGATCATCTGGTCGGATATGATGAAGAGGATGTTCGGCTGGTCGCTCATAGCTTGCTCCGAGAGTTCACCTTTGGGTGCGTTGCTGACTCATACGGGCCCGGGTGCTGTGTGCTAAGCGAAATACTCACTGAAAATGTCGAGATACTTCCGGAAGTCGTCCAGCGAACAGTCCGGGGGAATGCGATGGTCGGGAATTGGGATGTAACCGCCTTCCTCGACCAGAGCGAGGCGGTGCTCGAGATGTTCGCGAATGGCGGATTCCCCTCGTGGAATCACGTGCTTGTCGATCCCGCCCATCATGCGGAGATCCTGGCCGAACCGCGATCGCAATACGACGGGATCTGTCTGCCACGTACCTACCTCTATGGGGAACAGGATGTCCACACCCGAATCCATCCAGAGCGGGATCAGAGCATCTGTCTTCCCGTCGCTATCGAGAAGCACGAGCGGCACACCCATTTCGTGGTAGAAGTCGATGAGACGACGGTAATACTTGTCGTAATACTTCGTGTAGATCGGTGGCGACAGTAGAGGTCCGGTGCTGCTGCAGCAGTCTTCGAAGAAGTAAGCGAAGTCGAAACGGACGGCTTCCAGTACGGGTCGGTAGAGCGTGATGTAGTGTTCTGTGAGCGTCGCGATGATGTCTTCGAACAACACCGGATCATCGAAAGCCAGGTAACTCCAGGCCTCGATGCCGAGCCATTCGCGTGGCCATCCAAACAGGCTGCCGGCCAGGAACGGGATGACGCGATCACTCTCGTTCAGTCTCTCGATCGTGGCGTCCCATTCCTCTCCGACGCGACCAGGTGCATCCACGTCCAGGAATCGGCAGAAGCGCTCCCACGACTCACGCGTGGGAGCGAGGGCCTCCTCGAGATGTGCGGGAATCGAGCTGCCGGATTTGCTTTCCCGGTGTACTGCGCCAAGAGGAGTTCGTATGACGCGGTGTGTGTCGGTTTCATCGAGGATGGCGGCAGGTGCGGTCGAGATCGGGTTGGGGTTAACCAGGCCATACAGATCCCACATCCCGTCTTCCCAATCCGGATCCATCTCCGGGAGCTGGGGGCCCCCGGATCTTGCAGCCGCTGCGACATCAAGGAGCCCCTCATTTCGCCATCGTTCCTTGGTTTCTCGCCAGGTCCCGAAATAATAAACCGGCATACGGTCCACCGGTTGGTAATTCATGATGGCGTGAAAGCGTTCCTGGTGGGTCACGTTTGGCTCCTGAGCAGTAGGGCGTTCGAGGTCTCTTCGTGTCTTTCCTGTTGAGAATACCTCACCACTTCGGATCAAGTTACCATACGAAGGATCCCCACGGGCTGATCGACAGGACGCTCAGCAATTCACCCAGCGTAACGGACAGATAGCCGAGTGCCAGTCCGGGTCAGTGTCCAATGCGATCCATCAACCAGCCAGCCGGGTAGGCCGCCAGGGCTCGACCGAGGAGTGTCACCGTTGGCGGAACGCCGACAGCACTGTCGCTACCGCTCAAGTGTGCCGCGATGATTGGCATCAACGTGAAGCCGGCGATCGTCGAGGCACTGAACAAGCTCTGAGACGCGAAAAGCGCCGCCATCATCCGTTTCCGGGCGGGAGGCGTAAGGGATGGGGTGGTATCAGCGTCTTTCATTCAGAATTCTTTGGCTTTATCCACCCCGGGACATCGCCATTCATCAAGGGCCACTGTCCGTGGTCGCGATCGACCGGGTGGCCGTTGACGGAGACAATAATCCATTCACCCTTTTCTGCGTTGACGTCGTAGGCGATTGAGCGATCGTCCGGCCAGGAGAAGCTCTCTGCGAGGTCGTGGGCGTCTGGATTCCGGGCGGCAACCGCATCGAGCAGAGCCTTCGATTCTCCCTCGGTAAACAGACAGAACAGTCCCAGATTCTCCGACGAGTGCACGACAATACGGATGTCGCCTCTCTGATAGACCTGCCAGATGCCGTTCGTGTTTCGTGGCTCCCACCCATCGGGTATGTGAACGGGACCGGCCGATACGGCGAAGTTGCGGTGCACGCCCGTGTTGTTCCATCCCCGATACTTGTCTCCCGGGCCGGCCACGCGGATCAGATTTTTCAGATCGGCTGCCCCGTCATCGAGGATCAAGGTGGTCGCTCGTGCCACGCCCTGATCGAAGCGGTCGTTCTGGACACCGCCCGCTGAGATCAGGTAGCCAGGCCCACCCGAGTAGATCTCCGGTGAACCGTCATCCCCGTGTCCCATCTGAACGAAGTAGTGTGCCTGTTTTTCCATCACCCACTCGGCGACGGTGTCCGGCAGCCTATAGTCGGTGAGACCGACCCAGATTGCCTGATGGTCCCCCTTTCGAACGAAGAGACCGTCGACGCCGCCGAGACTCATCCAGGCCTTCATCAGGCCTGTCTGGTAGTCACCATCCAGATCGGTGTCGCTCGCGTGACTGTTCCGTCGACGGAAGGGCGGAAAGCGACGGAGCGAGAGGCTGCTCAGTGCGTAATGCCAGTTGGTGCGATCAAGGAGACCACGAGCGAACGTGCGAACTTTCGGCGAAGTGAAGGCTTCGATGTTCATCAGAGCAGTCAGCGTGTAGCCCTGGTAAGGACGTGAATTGTACTCGTGGTAGCCAGCGCGCTCGATTTCACCGAGGTATTCGAGCAGGTAGTCCTCGAGCCCGTTCGTGACGTTATCGTATTTCGGGTTCGTGTCACCGTGCAGGGCTTTCCACCTGTTCTTGAGGTATCGCGATCCTTCGGTCATCAGGATATGGTTCTCGGTGTCCCGGAGCGGAAAACCAAGCACCCTGGGTGTCCAGACCGTGGGCTCACCCCCTTCCTCCGTCATCAGGACGTTTACGATGTGGTCGACGGTTTCCGGATACAGAACCTCGGGGTCGTCGCCGAAGCTGTAGAGAAGGAGACAGAGCGTGGTCAGAGTGAAGTCGTAATCGCCATCCTTGTGGATCGGTCCCTTCGAGCCGATCGTGCCCCTCACTTTGCGTTCCTGAAGGTATTGATTCACAAACTCGATATCCTCCCCGATCGCCAGCTTACAGACGAGAACACGTGGGATTCTCATCTTGCCTTGCCGCTTCCAGTCACTGATCTCACGCTGGGACCAGTTTTGTAGGATCGAGTCTGTCACCGTCGATCGTTCCGCCCAGGCTCGTGTTCTTTCGGTCGGGTATCTAATGTTGCCGGTGTTCAAATCCACGGACCCGTGGTTGGTTACACTGGAGGTCGCAAAGAGGTGGTATAGATAACCGTAGCAGCCCAACAGAATCAGGACGATCACGGCGGCGATTCGCCAAAGCCACTTGAGGAATGTGTTCATATAAAGGCCATTTCTGGAGAGAGGGCAGAGGGCAAAGCGCACAGCGCGTCGAGGTCCTCGCCTCTGCGCCCTTGCACCCCGCGGCAATAACGGGTCTCCACTACTCCGGTTTACCCGTCATTGGGACGAAGCGGACGGCGAGTGTGCGTTTTTCGATGATGCCCCTCGGCGTGCGTGTGATGACGACCATTTCTTGGCGATCGGTGCCGACGGGGATGATCATCCGGCCGCCAAGAGCGAGTTGATCTACCAGTGCCTGCGGGATTTCGTCGGGTGCGGCTGTCACGACGATGGCGTCGAAGGGCGCCTCCTCCGGCCATCCCAAATATCCGTTTCCTGTTCTGACCCGAATGGTCTCGTAGCCCAGCTGTGGTAGGCGATTACGAGCCTGCTCCGCCAACTCCGGCAAGATTTCGATCGAGTAGACACGATCAGTCATCTCGGCCAGAACCGCTGCCTGGTATCCGGATCCCGTCCCGATCTCGAGAACCTTGTCATCCGGTGACAGATCGGCTACATCCGTCATGTAAGCCACAATGAAGGGCGACGAGATGGTCTGGTCGAGCCCGATCGGGAGCGGTCGAATCTCGTAGCTGAGTCTGCGGAATCGGAAAGGTACAAACTCGTGTCGTGGGACAGATCGCATTGCGAGGTGCACGCCCGGATTCCGAATACCACGAGCCTTCAGTTTGGCGACCATCGTGTCCCGCGCGGCCTGGAATGGTGCCATCAGCTCGAGGCCATCATCTGCTTCAGGAGATACAGAAGGGCCGCAAGCCGCAACCAAAAGTAGAAGGGCTGTCACCGCTTTCGTATACATAACAAACCGCCGACGGTTGATGTGGGATCCGGCATTCCTGACATTACGGCCCACACGCAACCTACTCCAGAATCGGGTCTGAGGTGAGTGAAAAACGGGCAGGCGAAGTCAGGTGCGAGAGCAGAAGAAGTAGGCACGTTGCGTCGGCGGTTCTGCGTCCGGGTCGGTCTGGTGGGAGTGGAAAGTTGCAGCGTAATCCCAGGCAATGAGGTCGTATGCGTGGTGGATGACAGCGGATGTATACACGGTGGTCGAGGCAGATGGGTGTCGGGGGTGGGGGATCGGCACACGCGTGCCAAGTACTTACGCTCCCGGGCTACTCCTTCTCGGGTGTTCGATTCTCCTGAAGGACGTCGACGAGTCTGTCCGGATGGTCGGTTATGATGCCGTCGACATCCATAGCGATGAGTCGGCGCATCTCGTCGGGGTCGTTGATTGTCCAGGGGTGGACTTCCAGCCCTTTGCTATGCGCGGCATCGACGAAAGTTGGGTCGACGACGGTGATGGGACCGAAATGGACGGGAACCTGAAACGCAGAGAAGGATGGCGTGTACAGGAATGTCAGGTGCAGTTTGCTCAGGATGAGGAAGCGGCTGATCTCGGCCTTTCCGGCTGAGGTGGGGACGCCCGGGCAGTGCTTTCGGAACCTTCGGAGCGCGCCCTGGTGGAAAGAGGCAATAAGGACCCGATCCCCCGCGTTGTGTTCCCGGATCAGGTCACACAGGCCATCGATTAGCTCAGCCGAATTTTCCTTGATGTCTATGTTGAACCGTGCGTCAGGAAACTGAGTAAGCACCTCGTTCAACGTGGGGATGGTGTGACTGGCTCCTCGGTATGGATACGTTCCGTCGAGTGACCATCGGTAGCCCGCGTCCAGTGCTTGGAGCTCTGCCAGCGTGAGGGATCTCACCTCACCGCGACCATCCGTCGTCCTGTCGACGCGCTCGTCGTGGTTGACGACGACGACATTGTCCTTTGTCCTCCAGATATCGATTTCGAGAACGTCGACCCCTGATTCCAGTGCGTTGCGGTATCCGTAGATGGTATTTTCGGGCCACAATCCCTTTCCCCCACGATGGGCCATGACGAGAATCTTGGTGTCTTGTTCTGCTTGCAGGATCGATGGCATCAATACGACCAAAAGAGGTATCAGACGGTTTGCCGCGCGCGTGACCATAGTGACAGCAAGCTAAGCCGGAAGCCCAGACCTCACAAGCGATGTGCTGACTACGTATCTCTCCCGGCCACGCCGTGATCCGTTTGTCGATCGGACCCCTCGCCAACAACCTTCGCACCTCGGTTCTCGGAGACAGAGCGTCAGGCGTTGCCCGGGAGGCGGACGCCGAATTATCTACTCGTAACGGATAGTATCGATAGGATCCGTCTGGGCAGCGCGAATAGCGTGGTAGGAGACGGTCAGGAGGGCGATCAGCAAGGCACCAAGGCTGCCCCTAGAAAGATGAGAGGATCGATCGCCGTGCGGTAGGCAAAGGACTCAAGCCAGCGCTGTGTGAAGGCATATGCGACGGGCCACACGATCAAATATCCGACGGCGACAAGCTTGACGAACTCCGCAGAGACGAGAACGAGTATGCTTTGCGAGGATGCGCCAAGCGTTTTCCGGATGCCGATTTCGCGAACACGCTTCTCGGCCGAAAGCGAGGCGAGACCGAATAGTCCAGGACAGGCGAGCAGAATGGCGAGAGCTGAGAATGTGCCGACGATCTGTCCGAAGCGTTGATCGTCCTCGTAGATTGCGGGAGGCTGGTCGGCCGCGCATAAATTCCTTCCACGTTTCCTCGATGAATGCAAGCGTTTCCGGTACATCTCGACCCGTGATCCGGAGACCCAGGTGATCGTAGAACCAAGGCCGGTACCCCATAACCGCGAGGCCGATCTTCTCGTGCAGGGGGGTGTAGTGAAAGTCGCCGATCACGGCGATGACCGTGGCAAATGCAGGCGAGGACTGGGACGGTGAAAAGCCAGCAGGGGAGTGACGAGTGCTCAGGCGGTTTGCTCGCCGTTCTCCCAGAGCGAACGGGTTCCCAGAAACTCCAGGAGCCCGAAATCAGCGACAATCAGCGCGAGTCCTGCGATGAGCCAGAAACCTGGCATCGGGAGCGGAAGCAGGATCAGGAGACCGGCGCTGATGACGACCCAGAGCGCATCCACGAACGCGAAGTATTTGACCTCGAAAAGACGGAGGCTGGGTCATTTTGCACTTAAAGCGATGTGGGCACCGAATCCGGCAACACCAAGACCAACAAACAGGAGGATCGCTGGATGGAGAAAGCGGCGTTGATAATTAGGATCTAACGGAAAATGAAGGATGTGAATGGGAAATCTTATAGTTGACTGGTTGGTAAACTAAAGAGCCTGATTGTCTGTAGAACTAGACCGGCTTAAGGAATTGGATCGCATTCTGACCGAGTCTACGGATTACCTCCGGGTCACGCCGGGCCTTCGCGACAAGCAGGATGCCCTCATAGAATGCCCACAGGCTCTCGGCTGACTGCTCAGGATCCTGTGTTTCGATGTCTCCTCTCCGGGCCGCATCCTCGATGGCCTGACGGAGAAACGAGGTCGCATCAGAGAACACGATGCTGACCTTCTCGGAGATGGCATCATTTTGAGCTGCCAACTCGAGTGCAGCATTGCCGAAGGGACATCCCCAGATCCCGGTGCCGTCATCCTGCGCCTGCTTGAAGTAGAAGTAAGCCATCTGGAAGAATCGGCGTATCCGGTCTAGAGGAGCGACATCCTCGCCAAAGGCCAGCCGCCAATACTGGTTTCTGGCTTCAGACCAGTGCTTGTCGAGCGCAGCAGCGGCCAAATCGCCTTTGGATTTGAAGAAGTGGTAGAAGCTTCCTTTCTGGACGCCGGCGGTGGCGCAGATCTCCTGGACGCCGACGTCGTTAAATCCTCGGGCGTGCATAAGCTTTGCGGCGGTGTCCACCAGCCGCTCTTTGGTGTCACTTGATCGTTCCATAGTTGACCGTTCGGTTTAATATTAGAAATTTTGAGGCCTGTGTCAAGTCTGAGTCGCTGGAAAAAGGAATGGAACCATACCAAGGCTCCGCTCGGTGCAGGCTTCAGACACGGTGGGAAACACCTTGGGTCTGAGGGTTACAGTAAACTAACTGATGACCAGGCGGAATCCGGGCCCTTTGCTGAGGTGGTGCTGCTTACCCTGAGTGTCGCGGATACTCTCAGAAACACTAGACCGATAGGTCAAGTATAACGTTTCATCTTTGTGTTGATCGCATCTGCCAATTCAAATAGACTTGGGGCATGGCAAAGCACGCGTTCTCAATCGATGTCGAGGAGTGGTTTCACGGGATCGAGCTGCCCCAATCTGAGTGGGAGGGTAAGGCTTCCCGGATCGAGCGGGGAATGGCGACGGTTCTGAAGCTGCTGGATGATGCGGGCCAGAAGGCGACTTTTTTTGTGCTGGGTGTGGTTGCCGAATCACATCCAGAGATGGTTCGTGCCCTGAGCGAAGCGGGACACGAGGTCGCATCACACGGATACTGCCACGAAAAGCTCTATAGAGTGGACGCATCGACGTTCAGGTCCCAAGAATCGAAGACGAAGGTACTTCTGGAGGATTTGACCGGCCGGGCCGTCCAGGGTCACCGTGCGCCCTACTTCTCGATCACCCGGGATTCAGCGTGGGCCCTGCCCATCCTGAGTGAGCTGGGGTATCGATACGATTGTTCGATCTCACCCGTCGTTTCGTGGCGATACGGCATCGCGGGTGCACCCGAGGGTCTCTATCGGTTTGGGGATCTGGATTTGATCGAGTACACCGTGTCGTCCTGGTCGTTTCTGGGTCGGCGGCTGGCGGCCGGGGGTGCCTACTTCCGGATTTTCCCGTTTCAGTGGACGACTCGCCCTTTTGCGGCCCGCCAGGAGTCGCTCAATCCGGCTATGTTCTATGCACATCCGTGGGAGTACGACCCGGAACACCCGCGGATTCGGTTCGGGATCCGGGCGATGGCGACACACTATGCGAACCTGAAGTCGACCGTTCCCCGGACACGCCGACTGATAGGCACTTACCCCTTTGGCCGGGTGTGCGATGTAATCGACGACGCGCAGAGTGCGGATGCCCTTCCCACGATGGACTCCAGCGTTCTGACGGCAAATGGCTAATCGGCCGAAAATCCTTCACACGATGACGTGGTTGGCACCCGGGGGCGGAGTCGATCGCAATGTCTTCCTTACGATCAGAGACCTGGCCGACCGATATGAGCTTCATCTGGCGGTGGGTCGTGAGATTCATCACAACATCTTCGAAAGCATCCCTGGACTGACCGTTCACGTCTGCCCGTTTCTGGAGAGAAGCCTCCATCCGCTGAAGGATCTTCGGTCGCTCTTCTGGTTCGTGGGCCTGATGCGGCGAGAGCAATACGCGATTGTCCATACGCACGAGACGAAGGCCAGTCTGCTGGGTCGCGTCGCGGCGAGGATGGCGAAGGTTCCGTTCGTGATCTACGGATTGCACGGTGTGGCGTTCAACGATCCCGTGAGTAGGGTTCGCAGATGGATCTACCGGGTCGCTGAATCGACAACAATCAAGGCCTCCGACATGATCGTTTCCGTGAGTCAGGATGCGATCGATCACTACCACGAGGCGGGTATCGGGAACGGCTTGCCGACCGAGGTGGTATACAGCGGAATCGAACTCGAGCACTTCGTCGGACGCGATCTCGATGCGCTGAGGACGGATACGCGATCGCGATACGGAATCGAGCCGGATGACGTGGTCTATGTCAACGTGGGTCGGTTCTCGGAGGCGAAGGCGCAGAGGTTCACGATCGAGGCATTCGCGCGAGTGTGCGCGGACAACGAGAATGCGAAGTTGATGCTCGTCGGTGAGGGTCCCGTCAGATCTGCGTGCGAAGCACAGTGCCGGGAATCCGGGATCGCTGATCGGGTCGTGTTTACGGGTTTTCAGGACGACGTTGTGCCGATGTTCGCAGCTGCCGATATTCACGTTCTGACGTCTCTGCGTGAGGGTCTGCCAAGGGTCGTCGTGGAAGCTTCGCTCTGCGAGATACCCACCGTGTCATTCGAAGTTGAAGGTGTACGCGAAGTGATTGATCATGGGACTTCAGGATATGTCGTAGCCCCCAGAGATGTGGGAGGACTGGTCGAAGAGATGAGTCGTCTTGCGGCTTCACCGGACCATCGAAAACGGATTTCGGCAAGAGCCTTCGAGCACGCGAGGAAGTGGGATCACCGGAAAATGGTGGTGGATCTGGATCGGATCTACAGGAGCGTTCTGTGAGCGAGCAGGAAGGAGCAACCAGAGCCGTCGGTGCGTTTTTTGACGGGTATGCTGCAGATTTTGACGCGATCTACGGACATACAGACCAGCGCGGCCCGATTGGTCGGTGGATCGACCGTCGGTTCAGACAGGTGATGGTTCGACGGTTCGAAGAGGTGCTGAGACACGTTCGCGAGAACGAGATCAGCAGCATTCTGGACGTCGGCTGTGGACCTGGGCGATACGTGGCCTCGCTCGCAGACGCGGGTCTGACGGTGACGGGTGTCGATCTGGCTGAGGGAATGATCGAACAGGCAAGAGAGGTCGTGGGAGCGCGTGAGGGTGTCGAATTGCGGGTTGGTGATTACCTGGAGAGCACGTTCGACGAGCAATTCGATGCGGCGTGTTTGATGGGGTTCTTCGATTATATTCCGGACCCGGCCGCCGTGATCGAGAAGCTCAAATCCGACGTGCGGAAGGAGTTTTACGGGAGCTTCCCGAAGGTAAAGGATCCGCTGGCCTTTCAGCGACGAGTGAGGTATCGACTGCGGGGGTGTCCTCTCTATATGTATGAGCTGCAGGATGTGGAACGGCTGATGGAGGCGTGCGGGATCTGCGATTACGAAATCAAAGATCTGGGACGGGATCTGTTTGTGAGAGTAGTTCTGGAGTAGAGTCGGCTCGAGGATCCATTCTGTCTACACCCAGCAACATCATCCCCACCCAGATGAAGGACGTCGATCTCTACGCGGCACTGTCGATGAACCAGGTGCAAGAGATCTATGCCAGCAAGGGAGGATCGCGCATGCAGTTGGTGCGTTTTGTTACTCAGGGCGACCCGGTCCCGGAAGTGGTGTATGACGAGGCCGATTGTCGGGGCAACCACGTCCAGTACATCTCAATCGACACGAATATCCTTCACACCTCCCGTGATTTTGCACCCAACTTCTGGAGCGGCTCGGATCAGGTTCGCAACCGCGTCTGGTTGTGGCACATCGACGAGAAGCGGTTGGTGGAACAGCCCTCTCCCTCAGGGCGCACCTTCCAGGTTCACTCGGTCTGGTCCTTCGACGGGGAGGGAGTGCTCTATCACTGCTCGCCGAGCCGGACCGATCCAGGGGGATATGTGATTGGGATCAACGATCTCGACGGTAACATCAACCATGATCTGATCCTGTGGCTCCGCTACCATGACCCAGCCACCCCGCGCATAGAGGTGGTCTGTCGGCACGACACCGACTGGGGTGGACACGCAGGACAGTATTCGCACCCGCATCCTCAATGTGCGCCAACCGGGGACACAGTGACGTATTTGTCGTCGAGGTGTGAGTAAGACGCAATCCTCGTTTTCGAAAGTAACCAAGATTGGAGTGCCCGATGAATAGACGAGACAGCGTGTTGAGTCTTCTGGAGGAAGAGGGAGAACAAGCCCACGTGCCGGCGGGGTTCTTTATCCACTTCAATAAGACCTGCCACAGCGGTCAGGCGGCTATCGACAAGCACCTGGAGTTCTACCGGCACACGGGAATGGATTTCGTGAAAATCCAGTATGAGACGCCCTTTCCCCCCAGATTGGAGATTGAGAGACCCGAGGACTGGGGGAAGATGCCGTTCTACGGCAAGGATTTCTACGAGAATCAGCTGCATATCGTGGAGGGACTGGTCAAGGAGGCAAAGAAGGGCGCGCTGGTGATCGTGACGACCTACTCACCCTTCATGTGTGCGGGGCAGACGGTTCGACATACACCGGATGCGGGGCAAACTCTGATTGACGAGCATATCAGGGAGAATCCCGAGAAGGTGAAGAAGGGCATGGAGGTGATCACCGAGAGTCTCATGTTGTTTGTCAAGGCGTGTATCGAGTTAGGCGTCGATGGTTTCTATGCCTCTACGCAGGGAGGCGAAAGCCACAGATTTGAAAACACCGAGCTGTTCAACACGTGTATCAAGCCCTTCGATCTTGCCCTGATGGAGGAGATGGACCGATCCTGCCCGTTCAACATCCTGCACGTTTGCGATTTCTGGGATGAGTATGACAGCCTGGCTCCCTTCCTCGATTATCCGGGTGACGTCGTGAATTGCAGCCTGGAAGTAGGTTCTCAGAAGATCAGCGCAAGAGATATCAGCAAGATGTTCGGACGTCCCTACATGGGAGGACTCGATCGGAAAGGGATCATCGCGACCGGAACCGATGATGAGATCGAGTCGGCGGTCGATGAGGTCCTGCAATCCGCTCCCGATCGCTTCATCCTGGGTGCTGACTGCACGCTGGCTGCGGATATCGATTGGGACAACATCAAGACGGCCATTTCTGCGGCACACGATCATCGGAGCTCCGCTTCGTGAGCCACGTGACCAGATCCCTACGTGCCCTGTGCTCCGTGATCCAACGAGATTATCCATCATCAGGGAGCCAACCTTCAAGAGACCGTGAATGCCGCCCCTGCCTACGCGACGATACGCTGCGATCGCAACGAACGTCTCGAGATCTTTGCCACGATCGACACCACGAAGCCACTCACGATCCAGGATCTGCACGCCGCACTTGTCGACAGCCTCGGCAGGACGCCGATTCTCTGGATCAAGAGCGAGAATGTCACACTCCTTGATTTCGAACTATACGGCAACGAAGCAACTGTTGACCAGAAGGACTGTGCGCCTCTCGTCACAATCGAGGCCGGCAGTTTTCGTTTCGAGCGGGGCTGGTTCGTCAACAGTTCCAAAGATGGTGTCGAGATCGACACTGTTCGTGGGGGAGGCGAAATCGTCGGAGGCGTCGTTCAGGATGTGGTATCCATTTCCGGCTCCGGTCGTGCCGACGGCCTCGAGGTCAGGAACGTCTTTGTCGAGAACAGTGATCGGGTTCTTATAGACGGTCTTGCGCTGAGCGATGGTGAATTCGACACCGGCGTGATCTATCGCATCAGCGAAAACGCTTCCTTCGCGCACCTGCGAATACTCAATGTCTCCGCGCCCAGGGCAAGAGCCGGGATCGTTCTGGAGAATACGAGCAAGAAGGGCTCGCCCTCCGACTACATCATCAACGGGAATGTCGCGGAGATCCTAGACGAGATTGGTGGCAGTCGGGGGATAGTCTTGGGGAATATCGTGCCGGAGGACTGAGTCGAATCCTGAAGGTCCCTCGATACGTCGCCGGCTACTCAGGGCAAGCTGGAAGAATCAGCGAGTGGACGGGTCTCCTAGTTGATCTGGATGATCTGACCCGGCGGCTTGAGGAACGCTTCATACAGTTTCATCAGTTCGCGTGCCGACTCAAGGTTGCCTCGGGTCGGTTTTCTGCTTTCCTGGACGCACTCGACGAACTCGATGACCTCGAAGGCATAACCCAGCAGGAAGATCTGCTTGTTGTACAGCTGGCCCAGCGACCACTCGGGCTCCCAGAAGATCGGTGCGCTGGCGTCGTCACCCATGAAATTGGTGGCTTTGCCGTATCCTCCGGGACCGCGACTGCCCGGCCGGTAGTAAGTCAGGCGCACTCCGTTGTCGACGATGACATTCGCGCCGTGGCCGACAACCTCGACCCGTTCCAGCGGACTGGTGGCCGATCGGCCGTGGCAGAGGTGCAGGACACCCGTAGCTCCGCTCGTGAACTTCAGCGATACAACCCCTGCACCGTTGGTGCTGCGTTCGTAAGACAGGTGCGCGATCTTGCCGCAGATGTAGTCGATGATTGATCCGGGATGGACGATGTGATCCAGGAACCCGCGGAGTCGATTGCTCGAAGGAAGATCCTTCTCGTTCTCATCAGGGATGTACTGAGGATACTTCAGGTAGATCGAACTGACGCCACCGAACTCTTCCTGGTCCGTGATCTCTTTCATTCGCTGAATGGCCGGGAAGAACGCCTTCTTGACACCCACCAGTACAAAACGATTCGTCTCCTCCTCCACGGTCATCATCTCCTCGATTTCCGTGACGCTGGCAGCCGGAGGCTTTTCGATCCAGGCGTGACATCCTGCACGCATGCAATCGATCGCGAGCGGGGGATACAGCGGTCGGTTGTTCTCGTCGTATCCCGTGACGATGAAGACCGCGTCAAGCTCCTCGTTCGCGAGCATCTCGTGGTGATCGGTGTAGGAGCGATGTGCACCGAACGTTCGGGCGTACTCAATCGCACGCTCCTCAATCAGATCACACGTCGCGATCAGATCGACGGGCGCATACTTGAGGCACGGATACACATTGCGGAAGGCGTGGCCACCACAGCCGATGAAAGCAGCACGGATGGGCATATTGTGGAAGACCTTTCGGGAGAATCGCACGGAGCAGGGGGCACGGTCTTGCTGGGTCCTGACTGTGCAACCTAGGATTGGAACTGTGCAGAAGGAAAGATGTTGGTTGATGAGGTCTTTTGGAAGACGTATTTGGTGGGGGGTGGGGCGTTGCTGGGTCCTGACCGCGTGATCAAGAATCGGGACTGGGTGGAATGAGAATCTACTATGCGGGTTTCTCGTGGGCATATCCGGAACCGGCTTGCGCTCTTCCCTGCCCCGTGCCCCAAGCCCCCTGCGCTTCTTCCTCTTGTCTAGCTGAACAGCAGCTTCAGATAGAAAAGGGGATTCGCAAGCTGTTTCTTGGGAACTTCGTTCGCTATCATTCCCATGATGAGGTTGCGGACTTCCTGGCTTCGTGCGGCTTTGTGGATGACGAAGTTGAGGAGGGTGCGGGAGCGGCCGATTTTCTGGAGACGGTGGCTGACTTTGAGTTCGTCGCCGATTTCATCCCAGAGGCAGCTGTCGTAGGCAGAAAGGGAGCGTTCGCTGAGGTCGCCTGAATTGATCGCGGTTTTGGCGGCAGCGACGGCGAATTTGGCGGAGTAGAAGGCGTTGCCGATGCCCTCACCAGTGAAGGGGTCGATCAAGCCGGCAGCGTCTCCGAGAAGCATGAAGCCGTTGCCGTGATTCTTTCGGTGTTTGCTTCCAGCTGGCAAGTTCCAGCCGATCGGTTCTTCCATCGGTTCTGAATCCGCGAACCGATTGCGGAAGGCGTCGCTGTCGAGTGCCTTGGTCAAGGCCACCTTGAGGTCGATGTCTTCCTTCTTGATGTATTCGTGCAGCATCCCGATACCGACGTTGGCATATCCCTCTTCGAGCGGGAAGATCCAGAAGTAGCCGGGAATGACTTCATCGACGTAGTGAAGTTCGATCTGGTTGGTCAGGCCCTTGACGTTCTTGTAGTAGCATCGGAGTGCGACAATGAAGTGTTCCGGGTCGTGGCTGTAGAGCCCGAGCTTGCGGGCGACGATCGAGTTGAACCCGTCGGCGCCCAGCACTATCCTGGCCTTGATTCGCTTCTCTTCGCCCGAAGCTATCCTTCCCGATACACCGTAGACTGTCTCACCTCCCATCAGTACTTCACGAACATTGAACCCCTCGATCGTTTCATCGGCCACCTGCTGTGCGCGTTGGAACAGGAAATGGTCCAGAATCTTCCGGCGAATTACGAACCCGGTCAGGAAGTCCTTACGATTTGAGCGTGTGAGATCGATGTTTACGAGGGTGTTGTCGGGGCTACCGAACGTGACGGTATGGATCTCGGCACCGGGCAGGTCGCCGACGGCGTTGAAAAGGTCCAGCTCACGCAGGATGGTGACAGCTTTTCCAGATAGCGCGTCTCCGCAGATCTTGTCGCGCGGGAAGGTCTCTTTGTCCAGAAGGCAGACGGAAAGGCCCGAGCGTTTTGCGTAGAGTGTAGCGACGGCGCCAGCCGGGCCCGCCCCAACGATGGCGAGGTCGTAGGTGGGATCAGACATAGAGGGGGAACATAACATAAAAGTGGGGAAGAGGGTATGGGGTGTGGGTATGAACCGGATATATGGTATCAGTCGACGCACCGGGTATAAGTGGATAGGGCTCTATGAGC
>CAYYGZ010000082.1:0-17366 GCA_964471275.1 uncultured bacterium
GCATATGCGGTCGTCGGTCCCACAAACGACCACCCGCGCTTCTTCAAATCCTTGCTCAGCGCTCGTGACGCATCGGATTCCGTCATCTCCATAAGCACCTTGTGTGTCATCCGTTTCGGCCGGCTCTTCGGTTCAGGTTCATATGACCAGAAATACTCGGACAGGGATCCGAATTCATCTCGCAGAATGACGGCTCGCCTGGCGTTGTTGATCGTCGATCGAATCTTCCCTTGATGCCGGACGATCCCTGCGTCCTTCAGCAACCGTTGCACACTTGCCTCGTTGAAGCGCGCCACCTTCTCAAAGTCGAAACCTTTGAAAGCCTTCCGAAAATTCTCCCGTTTCTTCAAGATCGTCAGCCAGCTCAACCCCGATTGAAATCCTTCCAGGCAGATCTTCTCAAACAGACGTACGTCGTCCGTAACCGGCTTGCCCCACTCCTGATCGTGATAATTCCCGTAGATCCCTACGTCTGCTCCCCACCAGCACCGGAGTTTCCCGTCTTCACCCAGCTTCAATCCCTTTGTCATTTCTAGCTCCTCAACTCAACGATTTCCTGAGGTCTTGCCCTTTGGTGCGCTTAAGGTCATCTGTGCTCGATGTTTTATTCCCCCACGGTGGCTTGTTCCCGACTGCCCCACCCGTGTGTATATTCTACGGAACTCAGAATCTATCATCGACTGGGGTTTTGCCATGCGACACATCTTCATCGGCGACATACACGGTTGTGCCCGGGAGTTGGACTCGCTGATCAGTAAGATCGGTTACAGGAAGGGAACGGATCAACTCTACCTGACCGGCGACGCCTTCACAAAGGGACCAGACCCGCTCAACGTCTGGAAAACCATCGGAAACACCGGTGCTCAGATGGTAATGGGCAACCACGATGCCAAACTCCTGGAACGGATGCAGGCAAGGCTGCAGGGAGCGGATGAATCAGATCTGAAACCGGAACACACCCACACACTCGATCAGCTGAACCCGGTCGCTGACGGGATCAGCCTCTGGCTAGAATTTCTGCCGCTCACCATACGCGAGACAGTTTTCACGCTCGTTCACGCGGGCGTAAACCCGGAACGGGGCTTCGACCGCACAAGACGTGAAGAGTTTCTGGCAATCCGAACCTGGCCCCCGGTCGGCGGGATCGAAGGTCCTCGCTGGCACGACCACTACACGTCATCTGACGCGCGCACGTTGATCTTCGGTCACGATGCGCCCGGGGGTCTGGTCATCAAGCGCCACGATCCCGACGACCTTCCATATCTCGTGGGTCTGGACACCGGGTGCGTATACGGCGGCAAGCTGACGGGCTACTCGCTCGAAGACGGCGAAATCTATGAGGTCGACGCAAAGAGCAAATACGCCTGATTCATCGGCTTGCGATCCCCCGAACCATTCAATATACTCGCACAGCTCCCGCGACAGTTAGCCCGGTGTTCCTACGCTCGAGCGGAGGCTCAATGCTATTCAACGGTTCAGATAGCGTCAGAAAATTCCCAGGGAAGACGAGCGTGCCGTTGCCTCTGACTCACAATCTTCGATCCTCTCTCACCCATCCTCGATCATGACAAACCGTCGCCTTCGAAACGCAGTCATCATCACATTCGTTCTGGCTATGTTCATGGGACCTGGCCCTGGCCTCCGTCTCGTAAATCCAGATGCTTCGGACCCGGGTGCGACGTTCACATTCGCCGGGATCCCGATTGTCTACGCGTGGGGCCTCTTCTGGTATTTCGTACAGCTCATCGCCATCATCGTCGCCTACAGGAAACTCTGGATAGAAGAGGAGTAGCAGACGTCGAACGACACTGCTCCGGTTGGATCAAACAAAATTCTCACACCTGCGATGCCATACACGAGTGCGTGGATAACCCAACCTTCAATCTCAACATCTTCTTTCTCAACATCACCCACTCTCTATGCACCTGATCGTACTCACGCTCTACCTCATCATGCTCCTCGTCTTCGGCCTAGTCGGTTACCGCCGCAGCCAGGACACCGAGGACGACTACTACCTGGCCGGTCGAGGCCAGGGCTGGATCGTCTCGTCGTTGACGATTATGGCGACCTTCTTCAGTTCCTTCGCGCTGCTCGGTGCACCGGGAATGGTCTACCGTGACGGCGCCGTCTTCGCGCTCTTCAGCCTGAACGTACCGGTCGCGGGCGCAGGCATCTACATCATCGGTTCACGCATCCGAAAGCTTGGCAAGACGCGTGGCTATGTCACACCAACCGATATGATCGCCGACCACTACGACAGTCCGGTCGCGCTCCGTCTGCTTGTCGTCCTGATCGGCGTCCTCTATGCCGTCCCTTACGTCGTCATCCAGATCCAGGCGGGCGGCATTCTTTCACGACAGATGTTCGGTTCTGAGCAAGCCTTCGAGACCGGCGCGATCATCCTCGCCGTCATCACCATGGTCTACATCATGGGCGGCGGTATGCGCAGCGTTGCGTGGACGGATGTCGTGCAGGGCATCCTCCTCGTGGGCGGCATGCTGCTCGGCGGGATCTGCGTTGTCGCCGTCCTGGGCGGACCGGTCGAATTTTTCCGACGTGTCGCCGAGCTTCCTCCCAAATCACTGACCGTTCCGGGAACCGTCGGACATTGGTCACCGGAAATGCTCTTTACCGCTTCCATTTTCGCTTCGCTCGGGTCACTGATTCAGCCCGCTCAGTGGATGCGCTTCTACGCCGCAAAATCCGGCGACGTACTCCGCAAGAGCGCCCTCATTTTCGCCGCCGTCCTGACCTCCTGCTTCTTCTTCGGTGTTATGCTCGTCGGGCTCGGCGGCCAGGTCCTCTACCCGATCGTCGACGCAGCCGGGGCATACCGAACGAACGCGGCAGGCCAGATCCTGCCGCACCCGGATGTTGGTACAGCCGCCAACCAGTTCGACCAGATCCTCGTCGTTGTGCTCAACAACCACCTGCCGGAGCTTCTCGGCCCGCTCGGCGCATTCCTTGCCGCGCTCATCCTGGTTGCCATCATGGCAGCTGCAATGAGCACCGCAGACAGCAACCTGCACGCGATGAGCGCCCTCCTCACACACGACATCTACGATCACTTCATACGACCGGAGGCCTCTCAGCGCGAACGCACCTGGGTCGGCCGTATCCTGATAGCCATCACCGCCATCGTCGCGTTGATCCTGGTTCTGATCGCCAACCGTAGCGAAAGCAATCCGCTCGGGATGATCGTCATCCTCGGCCTTATGGCGATCGCCTTCTCCACCCAGCTGCTTCCTGTGGCCATTGACATCCTCTTCCTTCGCCGGGGATCGCGTCAGGGCGCCATCGCAGGAGTAATCGCTGGCCTCGCTGTCGTCTTCCTCCTCAGCCCATTTTTTCCGATGCTGGCAGACGGATTCCTCGGCGGTACGATCGCCGCTATGAAAAAGACCATCGATGTCGGCGCGTGGGGACTTCTTCTTAACGTCGGTATATTCGCAATCGTTTCAAGATTCTCCCGCAGGTCCCCGTGAGCTTCTCTTCTCAACATCCCCTGCGGTAGTGGTCTTGACCCCTCGATGCTGATCCGAATAAGGCAGAAGCAAACCGATGAACGATCTCGAAGCTGATCGTCCACGTTTGGCTTTTTCCATCGGGGTCTATCCCTTATCATTTCCAGTAACGTTTCCGCGAGCCCTCGCTGACGGCGCGCACACGGAAAGGACAGATAGACCTTGGATATCATACGCTACCCTGACGATCGCATAGAGATTCTGGACGACCGGTTTGCCAGATACAAGCTGGGCACCGCCGCACTGGAGTTGCTGTGGACGGGTGGCCGCTGGTTGGAGGGACCTGTCTGGTTTGGCGATGGACGTTACCTGCTCTTCAGCGACATCCCCAACAACCGCATCCTGAAATGGGAAGAAGAAACGGGTGAGGTTGGCGTCTGGCGAAAGCCGTCCAACAACACGAATGGAAACACGCGTGACCTGCAGGGACGGCTCATCTCCTGCGAGCACGATACAAGACGCGTTACGCGCACGGAACACGACGGATCCATCACCGTTCTGATGGACGGGTTCGACGGGAAGTCTCTCAACGCACCGAATGACGTCGTCGTCAAATCAGACGGCAGCATCTGGTTTACGGACCCCGGCTACGGAATCCTCATGAGCTACGAGGGTCACCAGGCAGAATTCGAACTCGACACCAATGTCTACCGTCTCGATCCGGCGACGGGTGATGCCACCATCGTGAGCAACAGCTTCGCTCGACCCAACGGCCTCTGCTTCAGCCCGGACGAATCCCTTCTCTACATCGTCGACACGGGCCGATCGCACGACCCGATCGCACCCGCCGACATCCAGGTCTTCGACGTTGCGGGTGACCGCTTGAAGAATGGTCGCCTTTTTGTAGACATGTCCCCTGGCTCTTCGGACGGCATTCGTGCAGATATCAATGGCAACATCTGGTCTGGTACCGGCTGGGCCGGTGACGGTTACGACGGCGTCCACTGCTTCGCACCCGACGGCACCCTCATCGGCAAGATCCATCTCCCCGCGCCCTGCGCGAACATCTGCTTCGGCGGAGCAAAAAAAAACCGTCTCTTCATGACCACAAGCCAGTCCCTCTTCTCCCTTTACGTTGAGACCACCGGAGCCCAAACGCCCTAAGCAATCCGGGGCCCGTACAGGCCTTCGAAGCCTGCTGAGTGAAGGAGGTTGGTGGCTAACCATCTCTGGGAGAAGAACACTTGCGAATAGACCTCCACACACACACCACCGCTTCGGACGGAACGCTCACCAACTCAGAACTGGTGGCGGTCCTCAGAGCACACGATATCGAGTGCTTCTCGGTCACCGATCACGACACGATCGAAAACAGTATCCAGATGCCGGCGATTGCTGCTCAAGACGGTCTTCGCTTTGTGATCGGCGTCGAGATATCTGCGACATATGAAGACTGCGAATACCACATCCTCTCCTACGGTTTCGATCCCGATGCCGCAGACCTGATCCGGCTGTTGGCTCGACATCAGAATACCCGAATCGACGGAGACACACAGAACACGGCTTATCTGGCTGAACGTCATTCCGGGATCGATACCGTTGAGTATGCGAAATACGACTACGATCATTCTCGCGGCGGATGGAAATCCTACAACTACCTTATAGACAAAGGTATCATCACGGACATCCCGGGATACTTCGCCCTTTTCGAAGATCACCCGCGTCATTTCGTCTTCACACATCCCGAAGAAGTGATCGGCACGGTCAAAGCCGCTGGGGGCATCTGCATTCTGGCCCATCCCAGCGCCTACGTAGACGGCGATCTGCTTCCGGAATCCACGATGGAGCAATTCATCGAATTCGGTATATCCGGTTTCGAATGCTACACACCCTACCGTCGCGATGCTGAAGGTCAGGCCTACTACGTCGACTTCTGTAAACGTCACGGTGTCCGCGTCTCCGCCGGATCCGATTTTCACGGCGCCTTCACGCCTGACCGCAAACTCGCCGATCCGCCCATCACCACCGATATGCTCAACATGGATGATCTCTAGAATGAAGTTACGAATGCAACCTTCACCCCCGTCCCCCCGCACCCCTGCGCCCCTGCTGCTCTACCTGCTCGCATGCTCGCCTATTCTCCTGCTCGTGTTCCTCGGCACTTCCCACGGCGAACTCTCTGTCACCACGGGTCAAATCGCTCCCCTGAAGGTCACCGCTCACACGGGAATGAAGCCGCAGTCGAAACTGTGGAAGCACAACGACTCCTGGTGGGGCTGCTTCTCCGACAGCACTGGAACCCATATCTGGCAGATGGGAGAGACAAGCTGGACCCGTCACACCACGATATCTCCGGAGACCGGCGTTCGAGCGGATGTGCTCCCCGAAGGCCCCCTCGTCACCATCCTCCTGTTCCACACCGAACAGTCGACCTTACTTCGGTATCTGCATATGCAGGAATCCGGCAGATACAGCGCAGAGATCGAGCCATCGATTTCGGTCACGCTCGATGAGGGCGTTGAGACAGCGACGATCGCACGAGATGGTGACGGCCTCCTCTGGCTGGCGTCCGACGGCGAACAGGAAGTCAACGTCCGATGGCTGTCCGATGCCGGAAAGGAGTTCTCCGAGCCGATCAGGCTATCGGAAGGGATAACGAAGGACGACATCTGCGCGATCACCACGCTGGCCGACGGTTCCGTCGGCGTCCTCTGGTCCAACCAGAACACACAGCGTTATGGATTCCGCCGTCACGTTCCTGCCTCTGAGCCACACAGTTGGTTTCCGGACGAGACACCCGCCGACCGATCCGCGATCGACCACGGTGACGGCATGTCCGACGATCACCTCAACTTCGCTATCAGCTCCGACGGAACGCTCTTTGCGACAGTAAAGACCAGCTACGACACGGAAGGGATGCCTCTCGTCGCAACGCTCATCCGACATCCCCACGGCAGGTGGGATCCACTCTACCACGTAGACGACGAGGGCTCTCGCGGTATCATGCTGCTGGACGAATCGAAGAACGAGTTTCTCGTTGTCTACACGTCCTACCGCGACAGTTCCATCGTCCTCAAACACTCGCACACCGACGAGGTCGCCTTCAGCAACCGGGTAGCGCTTCTCGAGCACCCTCGGATCAATAACATCAGCGCAACGCGCCAAACGGTTTCAGGCTCCTTCCCCATCGTCGCCAGCCAGGGCGACACCCTGATGCACACTGTCATCCTGGAACTCAGGTAAAGCAGCGGATACTTGAGCGATGATTCACATACGCGATCTCACAAACCGCCTCTTTCTCTGGCATCTGTCCCCTCGCCCAAGGGCCGATCGGATAACCGTACAGGGGTTCATCCCCAAGGGCGAACCACGCCAGAATCACATAGGTCAGGCGATCTGGTTTTTATCCAGCGGCTACAGCTTCGTTGAGAGGGTGCAAGGACAGGAGAATCTTGACGACTACGATGGCTTTTTGATCGCAGTGCCTGTCGACTCGCTCGATGATACATTCAACGGGCAGGTCACCGAGGAATTCACCGCCTTTCAGCCAATCCCACCCGAAACGATTCTTTGCCGTTTCCCTGCTGGCCAGGCGACTGATCGCCACCGCCTTCTCTCCATGCTTCAGACGTCGCTGTGCGAAGACATCATCGACCAGCTGGTCCTCCTCTGCACGAGGGAGGACATCCCCTGGTCCCAGAGAACATCAGCCGCTGCGACGCTCGCCTACCTTGACCGTAACCGGTACGATACAGAGGGGATCACAGCGCTTGCGATGGCTGACAGCCTCCCCTCGAGATCGTTGGCCGAATGTGTCGAACTTTCCCGCTCCCTGGCGATGATCGATTTTCGCTTCTACGACTACTTCCTCAGACAATATTATTACACCTATGGTGAGCGCCACATTGCGCGCGCCTTCCTGACGGCCGCTGCTCGTCGTATCGGAGACCAGGTTGTCACGCTCTGCTGTGACCAGAACGCGGATTCTGGTCACAACCACGTCGCACGCTTCATCGCCGATCTCCTCCCCGCGATACCGGAGAGAGACCTCGTCTTCGCACTGATGGAGCTTGCCGTTATGCGACCCAGGCGGCTTTCTCCCGAAACGATCGAGCGGCTGGAATCCTGGCTATACAATCATCCGATTGCCGTGTCGCTTGCTCCGTGGTTCATCGAACACGCTCGGGACACCTTTCACGCCCGACTCATCGAGCAAGCGGTTGACCTCGCTGCCAGAATACTGTCTCAGAGCGAGTCCGCCTATTCAGAGATCTCAAATATCGAGAAATCCCCGTTCCCGGATTCTCGCCTCGGAGCCGTCCGGGCCTACGGTGTCTTGCGAGAAGTGCGTGCGCTTCCCTTCCTGGAATCCTGCCTCGACACCGACTGGAAAGCCATGCGCGAAGAAGCCGTTCGCTCACTGAGCACGCTAGACTCAGCCAGAGCCCGAACCCTCGTCGAAGCCGCAACCAACGACCGTGCCGGACGCATCAGACGCACCGCAATCGACCTGATAAAGAACCTCGACCGGTAGCCGCCCTCACTAACCACTACCAGCTGAGCACCAAGCACTGTCCCTGTCATTGCCTTCCCCACTGCCTTTCACTTGCTCCCAGCCCCCCTCGCCACACATATTAGTAACTGACCTGTCCGATTTCACACCGCAAGGATCGACTGTATGGGCAAATCAATCCTCCTGATTGGGGCCTTTGACACCAAGGGAGAGGAATACGCCTATGTGAAAAACATCATCTCCGCACGTGGCCATCGGGTCGTCGCATTGCACATAGGCGTGTTTGACGCAGATCCGCAGATGCACGTCGACATTTCGAACAGCCACGTCGCTCAGGCGGGCGGAACACCGATCAGTCAGCTTCAGGATCGCAAGGATCGCGGCGAAGCGATGAAGGTCATGAGCGATGGGGCCGCGATCGTCGTCCGCAGGCTCTACGACGACGGTCGATTTGATGGCATCCTAGGAATGGGGGGTACGGGCGGAACATCGGTCATCACATCGGGAATGCAGTCACTCCCGATTGGTGTTCCGAAGGTGATGGTGTCCACAGCTGCCTCAGGTGACACGAGCGCATACGTCGGCACGCGAGACATCGCCATGTTTCCATCCGTCGTCGACGTTGCCGGTGTCAACCGGATCAGCCGACCGATCTTCACACGTGCCGCTGGTGCGATCTGCGGAATGGTCGAAAGCGAACCTGAAGCCACTTCGGAGGAGAAGCCGATCATCGCGGCTTCGATGTTCGGGAACACAACCGATTGCGTTGACCGCTGTCGTGAAGCGCTCACAGGAAAGGGCTATGAAGTCCTCGTCTTCCACGCCACGGGTACCGGAGGCAAGACGATGGAGGGCCTCATCGACGACGGCCTGGTCGAAGCCGTTCTCGACATCACGACGACAGAATGGGCAGACGAGATCTGTGATGGGGTCTTCTCCGCCGGACCCACTCGTCTCGATGCCCCCGGAAAGGCGGGCATCCCCCACCTGATCGTCCCTGGCTGCATCGACATGGCCAATTATGGTGCACGCGATACCGTACCAGAACGCTACAAAGATCGGATGCTCTACGAGTGGAACCCATCCGTCACCCTGATGCGGACCAATGCTGACGAGAACCGTCGCATGGGAGAGATCTTCGCAGAAAAAGCCAATGCGTCATCGAGCCCGATCGCTATTCTGATCCCCCTCAAGGGCGTCTCGATCCTCGATGGTGATGGCGAAATGTTCTGTGACCGCGGAGCGGACCAAGCCATGTTCGACGCGCTCAAGTCTAACCTTCGTGATGACATCCCCGTCGTCGAAATCGACTGCAACATCAACGACGAAGCCTTCTCCGCCAAAGCCGTAGAAATGATGCTCGCCCTGATTGCTGAAGGATAGACAACCAACATCCGGGAATTGGCTGAGATCAGCCGATTGGCACAGGCAGATCGGACCCCCACCGCGTCCTCGGCGTCCGGAGCCCGTCGAGGGGTAGTTTCAAGCCCTTCAATCTGCCTCTGCAAAAACACCACGTCCTTCACCCTATATGAAATCCTGACCTGGCCCCTCAATTCTGGGCATCCACGCAGACCAGGTTGTTGGCACAGACACACCATCCACCCCTCCGTGTTCCGGGCCCGCCGAGGGGTGGTTCCCAACCCTTGACTCTAGCTCTGGAGAAAGCACCATGGCCTTCACCCGACAAGAAATCCTGACCCGCCTCCGCAAACATATCGACAATGGCATCCCGATCATCGGTGGCGGCGCCGGAACTGGGATCAGCGCCAAGTTCGAAGAGGAAGGCGGCGTCGACCTGATGGTCATCTACAATAGCGGTCGCTTCCGCATGGCGGGACGGGGGTCACTCTCCGGCACAATGCCTTACGGCGATGCCAACGCGATCGTCATGGAAATGGCTGGTGAGGTCCTGACCATCGTCGAAGACACGCCTGTCCTGGCCGGTGTGTGCGGAACGGACCCCTTCCGACAGATGCCCATCTTCCTGGAAGAGGTCCGCGACATCGGCTTCTCCGGCGTCCAGAATTTCCCGACGGTCGGTCTCATCGATGGAATGTATCGTCAGAACCTCGAAGAGACGGGCATGGGCTATGGACTGGAAGTCGATATGATCCGTACGGCACACGAAATGGATATGCTCACGACACCATACGCCTTCAATCCCGAGGAAGGCGCTCAGATGGCAGATGCTGGAGCCGATGTCGTTGTCGCCCACATGGGTCTCACCACAAAGGGCGCCATCGGCGCTACCACAGCTTTGACACTTGAGCAGGCACCCGCAGCCGTCCAGGCAATCTGCGATGCGGCACGAGGCGTTCGCGAAAACGCCATCGTTCTTTGCCACGGGGGACCGATCTCGATGCCGGAGGACGCGGCTTACGTCCTTCAGAACACCGACGGCGTAAACGGGTTCTACGGCGCCAGTAGCATGGAACGGCTTCCAGTCGAGACGGCCATCTCCGAGCAGATGAGGCAATTCAAGGCCATCCGGTTCCAGTAGAGAAGCCTATCCATCGTGAGACATCACCGCTCGGGACAGAGTTGAACGGAACAGATCCGGAGAACCGGAACCGTTCCACAGGCGAACCCGTTGATGGCTCGCGGGAATTCGGGGCCGGTTTGCTCCACCCACAATCCATACCTATCTTGGGCTTGAAGGAGAGCCTCCCCCCACATTTCACGGGGTAGATATGATGGGATACAGGATTGGCATCGTATTGACGTTTGCCTTCGCCTGCAGCAAGCAGCAGCCACCCCCCGAGCCGGTGCAGCTTGCCGAGCTCATGAAGACACACTTTGCGCACGCGGAAGACATGCGAGACGCGATCGTTAACGGTGACTTTGTTACACTGCACGATCGGGCAAGAGCTCTGGCTGAACCGGTGCCAGTGGCGGATCTCCCCGAGGCGTGGGACGAGCATCTTGGGGCTATACGGGCCACGGCTCGCAACATCGTTGGCGAATACAGTCCCGAAAAGGCGGCGATCGGCTTCGCCAATCTCGCACAGACATGCGCGAATTGTCACCAGATGACAGGATCGAGCCTTCCCATCGCAACATACCCAATCCCGCCGGCCGACGCCGATATCCAGACACACATGCTCCGCCACGCGTGGGCAGCTGCGCGGATGTGGGAGGGACTGATAGCTCCGTCGGACGAAAGATGGGAAGCAGGGGCAAAGATTGTGGCCGCGGAACCGCTCGAGCCAAAAACATACCTGGGTAAATCAGGGCCCGCGAGTCTGGCTGCAATGGGTGAGAACCTGCACAGGATCGGGATAAACGCGGTCAGCACGAAGACACAGACCGATCGCGCCAGGATTTACGCCGATTTCATCGGGAAATGCTCAACCTGTCACGGAGCTGTCAGGAACGCCAAGTCGCAACAGTAGAAACGTCACCGTGGTGGGTCCGGCCTGAGCCTATCAACTACGCGCGACGACTGCTCGTTGTTTTGGCGGTGCCCACACCCGGGTCTTGTCGGCACTCCTGATGGCCCATTCATGCCGTCTTGTGATTGAACACAAGGCGGCAGATTCACGACAGACGAGCATCCTCCCCTTGGCCCGAGCCAGGACGAGAATTGAGAATCACGGATATCAAGGTTCGCCGACTCAAGTTGATTGAAGAAGTAGGCGAATTGGTTCCTGCCTGGCCAGGAAGGAGCGTGGCCTTCCGTCGCGGCGGCGGATCCTTTGTCGAGATTCAAACCAATGAAGGCTTGACGGGCATCGGCCCCGGCACGGACCCCTCCCTTGCAGAATCCGCAAAACAGCACCTCCTTGGAAGAAACCCGTTCGACATCGAGCGACTCGCCGAGCATCTGGGACATTACGCCAGGGGACGGGGATACAACGGCGCGGCCGGCTTCGACATAGCACTGTGGGACCTGATCGGAAAAGCAAGTGGGCAACCCCTTGTTAGCGTGTTCGGCGGCGGAGATGAAGCGGTCGTACCCTATGCCAGCATGATTCGGCTGAGTGAACCGACTGAGCGGGCGGAGATGGCCGGAGGGCTGCAGTCTGAGGGTTGGCGGGCGATCAAGCTTCGTCTGCATCACGACACGATCGCTGAGGACATCGATACCGTGCGCCGGGTTCGCGAAGCCGTCGGTGAGAGCATGGCCATCGGGGTCGATGCCAACCAGGCGCAGTCCGCGAGCAGCTGGCAGCCCGGTGTACGGTGGGACTATCAGCGAGCCCTACAAACCGCGCAGGAGCTCACTTCGCTTGACATCATCTGGCTGGAGGAGCCTCTCCCCCGCTACGCCTTTGACGACATCGCTCGTCTCAACGATGCCGTTTCACTC
Source organism: uncultured bacterium (assembly GCA_964471275.1). Taxonomy (GTDB): domain Bacteria; phylum Latescibacterota; class UBA2968; order UBA2968; family UBA2968; genus UBA2968. Next base: position 12,290 of record CAYYGZ010000082.1, read on the forward strand.
CCCATCGCCGGCGGAGAGAACAATGTCGGTCTGCACGAATTCACACGCATGGTCCGTGAGAACGTCTATGACGTGCTGCAGCCGGAAAGCATGGTAAACAACGGAATCACCACACTTCGCAAGATCGGGACACTCGCCGAAGCCTTCGGCAAGAAATGTGTACCCCACCACGGCGGCGGCGACATCGGTGTGATCGCACACCTGCATCTTGTCGCCTCCTGGCCGCACGCGCCATACCTCGAGCTGCTTCACGATCCGCCCGTCGGCGACTACCGCCACAGGTTCTCAATCTTCGCGGACACGCCTCAAGTCGAATCAGGCCTCCTGAAGGTGCCGCAGGGGCCTGGATTGGGGATTGCAATCGACCCTGACCTCATTGCGTCCGATGATTAGCCCCTTCCGGAAAGTCCCGACGGCAGCCCCAGAAGCCCTTTCTCGATGACCGATCAGGAGATTCAAGCCAGCTATTGTTGCGGTTTCACAAGGCTGTCAATCTGGTATGCGAGAAAGCGTATCCTGGCGGGGATCAGCGATTTCGAGAACACGTTGAATGAGCGAGTGGACATCTTCCGGAATACTTCTCTGTCCAAGAATGGCGTGCATCCGACAAAGGGTGACGTTATTCCGGAGTGGAACGCTCTTCTGGAACAGGTGGAGAGAATATTCAACCGGCACATCGGTGACGAAGACACTTCAGATCTCGAGCAAAAGAGTCTCGAAATCTTCTGGCCCGTGATCGAACCGCGTGTTAAATCATACAAGCGCTGGAAACCCACGCTGGCGGATCGTCCCTACGAGTCCTGGTCCTGCAACTTCCGGGAAAACTACGTCAACATCCATATCGGAAACATCTACGCCCCCGATTCACCGCTGAGTGAAAAGCGCGTTCAGTTCGCGGCTGCGCTGATCCGACTTCTCGAGGATGCGGAGCAGAGCGGAAAGGGCACCGACCGTGTCTGCTGCGGCAGCTGGCTCAACTCGGTCCCAACCTTTCTCGACCTCTTCACGGATGACTGGAAATCCAGCGGTCGCGCCAGCCGCAACGTACGCTACACGCTGGGACACTGGGGTCAGTTTACCGATCGTCGAGGGAATTTCCACGCCCGGAACGGCGCCCGCTTCCGCGAACAGAACGATTTCCCCTACCCCTCGCTCACCTGTGAGGATAGCATCGACGCCGCCCTGGACCACCTCCGCTCATCATTCCCCGAAGCCCTGATCCACAACAGGACCTATCACAACAGATAGCCTGCGACCCCCAACACCACGTATCTCATCCATCACTTCTTTAGCAGCTTGTCACTTGTCATTTGAATCTGGTCACTGCCTAGATCAACTCCGGCGTATACCCCGCCCTGGACGTATTCTCCAACACCACACGCGTATCCACAAACTGCGGCAGATAACCGGGTCCCCAGCCTTGTGCCCTGATCCGCTCAGCCTGAGCCCACCGAACAGTTGACGACCCACAATTGCGCCCGCGCTGCCGCGATTCAGATACAGGTTTCGTGCCCTGAACGATGTTCTCACCTTCTCCAGATGGCTGGGCAGTCTTGAGCAGACTGCTCCCGTCAGGGCAAACTCGGTGTTATATGCGAGATGGATCGCCTCATCGAGCGTGGCAACACGCGCTACGGCCACCACCGGCCCAAAGAGTTCATCTTGCATAATCCAATGGTCAGGATCTTCGACACGGAAGACAGAGGGCGCCTGCCCTTGTACCCCCGTCAGCAGCTCCGTCCCATACGCCAGGATCCGCGCTTCCGTGTTCTCCTCGTCACCCACTGCGGCCACCTTCCCGTCTTCTTCCTTGCCCCGCCAGCGTGTCTGTGTGACAGTGAGTCACTCATTGATCATTGATTTTCGACCACTGCCTCTCTTCCTGTACAATACCCGATCCGAGATCTGCCAATGGGGTTCAAATCTTTGGACTCGCCTTTCTTCATCCTCACCCCACTTCGACCCCTTCTCCCGCCCGCAGTTCCACCTCCCTCAGATCCTCTCCGCCCTGAACTCTCACCAAGACAGATCTATCGCACTCGGCACTTAACCTCGCCTCAGAAAATTCCCCATCCTTCCACGCCACATCAACCTCGATCGCTCCCCTCGCCTTCAGACCCGTCACCTTCCCATTCTCCCAACACTCGGGTAAAGCCGGTAACAGATGAATCTCCCCGGTGTGGCTTTGCAGGAGCATCTCCGCAATCCCGGCCGTTGCTCCGAAGTTCCCGTCGATCTGGAAGGGCGGATGCGCGTCGAACAGATTCGGATATACCCCGCCTCCCCGATACTGCGTGTCCCGGCGGTCAACAGGCGTCAGCATATTCTGGATCATCCGATGGGCGTTGTCCCCGTTCTCGAGCCGCGCCCAGAAGTTGATCTTCCACGCCATGGACCAGCCTGTCCCGCCAAATCCGCGCAGTTCAAGTGATTGCCTTGCTGCCTCAAACAGCGCCGGCGTTCCTCGTTTCGTGATCTGACTCCCTGGATGCAGCCCGTAAAGATGCGAAACGTGGCGATGTTCATCCTCAGGATCGTCCCAATCCTTGAACCACTCCTGAAGCTGACCATGCTGACCAATTCTCGGCGGAAGCAGGTTTGGCAATGCCGCTTCGATTCGACCAACGAACTCATCACGGACCGCCAGAATCTCCGATGCGCTGACGACATTAGTGAACAGCTCACGGATGATGGCCATATCCATGGTCGATCCCATGCTGATCGCGCATCCCGGAGCAAACGTGTTCTCCGGCGAATTCGAAACGGGCGTCAGAAGACAACCCTCATCATCCTCGATCAGCCAGGCCAGAAGGAACTCGGCGGCTCCTCGCATCAGCGGATAGGCCCGGTCCTTTAGAAAGGTGGTATCACCCGTGAATTGATACCGCTCCCACAAGTGGGCGCACAGCCAGCCGCCGCAGACATTCCACATGGCCGCCTGCGCATTGCCGTCGACCGGATCTGTGTTCCGCCAGGCGGTCACGTTGTGGTGCGTCACCCATCCCGGCAATCCATACGACTCCCTGGCCGTAATCGCACCGTTCACGGCACACTCAGCGATCAACTCGAACAGCGGACCGTGGCATTCCGATAGGTTCGTGATCTCTGCCGGCCAGTAGTTCATTTCTGTGTTGATATTGGTCGTGTAGGCACCGCACCACGGTGGAATCACCTCCTCATTCCAGATCCCCTGCAGGTTCAACGGCTGCGTGCCGGATCGGGACCCGCTGATCATGAGGTATCGACCATACTGAAAAACCAGAGCCACGAGACCCGGATCTTGTTTACCGTCGTAGTCACGAACACGACGGTCTGTCGGGACGGTGTCCCGAGCGTCGCCGAGATCGATCGTCACCCGTCGATAAAGTCCCTGGTAATCCGATACGTGTTCCCGCATCAGGTCATCGAATGAGCGTCCGCACAGGGCCTTCAGATCTTGTGCAACGTCGCGGCTCTCCTTCCGTCCATCGCGGCTCGGACTCCGATCAAACCCGTTGTAGCTGGACCGAGCTGTCAGTACCAGCACGGTCTCTTCAGCATCGTGAATCTGAATCCCCTGACCGTCAACCACGACCTTCCCGTCGGTCGAAAGCACGCAGACTCGAGCGTCGAATCGGACGCCAGAGTTATCAACATCCTCCCCATAGAGAACCGGGGCCGCAAAGGAGTGCCGTTTCGTCTCTGAGTCCCAAATCTCCGGATACTTCCCTGTCTGCCCTCTTTCCTCGACCAGTTCGAGGTCGCGTCGCAACACGACTCCGGGCAATTGCCCCCTCATGGAGAGAGTCCTTTCAGCCGTCTCCTTGTGCACGACCGGATGTTGAGACGACAGGGAGACACGAAACCTCGACCGAGCTCCGGACAGCCTGATGATGATCGCGTCGGCCGGGTGCGATGCGAAGACCTCTTGCAGGAATGGGCTTCCTGATCGACTCCAGACAGATGAGGTTACGGCTCGGTCGATATCCAGTTCACGTCGGTATTCTGAGATTACATCCACCTTCTCGTGGGAGATGATCAGATCACCTAGCGGCTGATAGCACTGCTGACACCTTCCGAGCCAGTTCTCGGTGATAAACGTGTGGGCACGCTCGTATTCACCGTCTCTCAGCCATTGCACGACCGGGTCATACATCGACCGAATGTCCACCACACCGACGGGAAGCGGCTCGCCGGAATACAGCGAATCCTCATTCAGTGCGATCCGTTCTTCCACCGCTGACCCGAAGACCATCCCACCCAGTCGGCCATTCCCGATCGGCATTGCCTCCACCCATTTCTCCGCAGGTCGATCATACCACAGCTTCATCGATTCACCTCTCTCATCGTCTCATACTCAAGCACATCTTTCACAACTGATGTCTCAGCCGAGTCGTCCAAGATCACAACGCGATACTGACCACCGCCAGGTGCGACACGTACCACGATGTGCCCCTGAGTACTCCTGTACGTGCGATCCAGTCTCGGACCAATCACTGCACGATTCGCCTCCATCATGTTCGTGGCAAACAGGTCCCGCTCTCCCGGATACAGATAGGTCGACGCGATTCTGTTAAACACACCTTGACCCGGATGGTCCGCGGACCAGCTATGCCCAATCCAGACACGAGGCTGCATCGTCGCCACATAGTGCTCGTTGTGGGTGTCGCGGTGTCCGTGGTGATTCAAAATGGCTACGTCCACTGCCCCCACCGCATCTGCGACCGGGGATTCCACATCGAACCAGTCAGGCTTCCCCATCTCCACGATACCCGTAATATCCCCACCCGTGAAATAGCTGAAGTCACCATACTGCATCACACCCACACAGCTGCAGGTGTTCTCGTTCGGTAATTGGTGCGGATCGATCTCGCTGACAGGAGGAAACAGATGGCGAGTATCCGAGCCCTGCCCGGTCCAGATCTCGCCATTGCAAGCGACATTACGAAACCTGAATCCGGGATAGGATCTGTTGTCTCTCAGCAGTGTGATCTGATCGTCTCTCCCTGGAGCAAATCGAGAAACATCCACCGCTCTTTCATCCCTGTGCCAGTTCAGGAACGCGAGATAATTTTCCTCTGAATTTTGCGTGTTTGCG
>CAYYGZ010000083.1:0-17355 GCA_964471275.1 uncultured bacterium
CCGTCCGAGACGGCCTTGTCGATTTCGTAGGCCTAGGACGCGTTGTGCTCTCGTATCCGGACCTCCCGAAAGATGTCCTGACAGACGGTGAGCTCGTCACCCGGAAAATATGCCGTACCTTCAGTGACTGCACCACGGCCCCGAGAAAGGGGATGATCTCCGGCTGCTTCCCGCTCGATCTGTTCTACAAGAAAACACCCGAAGGCAAGCGCCTCCGGGAAATAAAAAAAGAGACGCCGCTCTAGATCGTCTCGGGTCTCACGTATCGTCTAACTGAAAGCGGGGCTCTTCGGAGTCCCGCTTTCAGTTATTACAGTCTGTCGCTCCCTCCCTGCTCCTTCAGAACAAACACCTCTTCCAGGTTCGAAAAATTCACTCCCGGCGTCAAGATGACCTCCCGGAACAGGCCCTGCTCCTCATCTCCCACCTCGGTGACGGTTCCGACGTGCAAGCCGCCCGGAAAGATCCCCCCGAGACCGCTCGAAACCACCACGTCACCTTCCTCGACCACACTTCTCAGCGGAACATGACAGAGATGAAAGGTTCCATCCTCGACCATCACGATGCCCTGGGTTCGCGTATTCCGTTGAACGATGGCACTCACGCGGCAGTTGCGATCCAGAAGCAATTGCACGATCGACGTCCAGGGATGGACTTCCAGAATGCGGCCAACCAACCCGTCCGCCGTGACCACGGGCATACGCTCGGCGACGCCGTCAGACTGTCCGATGTCGATCAGGATGGTGTTGGTGATACGGTCGGGATCGCGTGCGATGACCTTTGAGGCGAGGTAGTCGCCGTCATCGCGGTTCGCAACCTTGAAGTTAAGAAGCCCCCGGAGGCGCTCGTTTTCGAGCTTTGCCTCCCTGATCTCGACAAGCTCCATAGAGAGACGCAGATTCTGTTCTCTCAAGACCTCGTTCTGGTAGCGGAGATCCGCCAGCCCCATCGGCCAGGCGAAGACGCTGTGACCCGCCTTGAGCAACCCGGTCGTGACCGACCGCGCAAAACCCAGCTTCTCCGAATACCCCATAGCCATCAGACCCAGCGAGACCACGACCGCCAGTCCCAGCGCGATGTAGGCTCGCTGCTCGGCAATAAACTGGTAGACTCTCTGCACGGGTCCGCCCGGGAGGCTAGATCAGAACTTTTTGGTAGATCGAAATATCCTCGAGCACTTTGCCCGTCCCACGCACCACGCAGGTCAAGGGATCATCGGCGACGATCACGGGAAGGCTGGTCTCTTCCACAAGCCGATTGTCCAGACCGCGTAGAAGCGCACCGCCGCCTGTCAGGATGATCCCACGATCCAGGATGTCTGCTGCGAGCTCTGGAGGGGTTTGCTCCAAGTTCTGCCGCACCGCCTCAATGATCGCATTGACCGGCTCGGCGAGTGCCTCACGAATTTCTGATGAATCCACGATGATCGTCTTGGGAATCGAAGACACCAGATCGAGACCACGACAGGTATGCTGGATCTCCTGATCGAGTACGCCCGCGGCGCCGATCGCGCACTTGATCTCTTCGGCGCTCCGCTCACCGACCATCAGGCTGTGCTTCCGCTTGAGGAACTGCGTGATAGAGTCGTTCAGCTCGTCCCCGGCCATCTTGATCGACTTCCAGGTCACGATACCCGACAGGGCGATCACGGCGATCTCCGTCGTCCCGCCACCGATATCGATCACCATAGAGCCGACCGGATCGCCAACGGGCAGACCGATGCCGATCGCGGCAGCCATCGGCTCCTTGATCAGATATACTTCTCGTGCTCCCGCTCGCTCCGCCGACTCGCGCACTGCACGCATCTCGACCGCCGACACACCGGAGGGAATGCAGATAACGATCCGGGGACGGACCAGCAGCTTGTTCTTCTGAACTTTCTTGATGAAATAGCGAAGCATCTCCTCAGTCACGTCGTAGTCCGCGATCACGCCGTCCCGCAGTGGTCTCACGACTTCGATATCGGGGTTCTCACGCCCCAACATCTCCTTGGCCTGACCTCCGATCGCGATCGGTTTCCCGGTGTTGCGGTCCAGTGCCACGATTGAGGGCTCGTTAACGACAATGCCCTGTCCCTTCACGTAGACCAGCGTGTTTGCCGTCCCGAGATCGATACCGATATCGTTCGACAGCCATCCCGAAATAGAAAATGCCATCACTTCCCCTTGTTTACCTGCCTCATCCGATCAGGCGGTCACGTGCTTTCCTGTATTTGCTCAACGTCTACTGCACAATCTCGTCTGGAAGAGCGGGCGCCGACGGTGTCGTGCCCAGTCGAGCGTCTCCAGATAGTTCCTCACAAACTGTTTGTCGAAGTTATCCTGCGATCGACAGGGCTCATAGATCTTCCTGTCCCAGAAGCGGGATGGAATCAGGCGACAGGATCTCGTCAATCAGAATGATCTCGCCGTTGTAGCGGCCGAACTCGAACTTGATGTGCGCAAGGATCATGACGCGGCTCTCACCGTATTCCCGAGCCCACCCATACACGCTGAGCGTCAGATCGCGCAACTGCTCCGCCGTATGCAGAAATGCGATCCGTCGCGACGATCAGCAGACGATCATCGAGATCGTAGACGTCACGAACCTTCCCACAATGCCATAAGGGCACGTCACCCAGGTTTGATTCCAGAATCTCTTCAGACATTTGGCTCATCTAGTCGGTTTGATGTGTACGCGACCATCTTCGAGGACAACGCGTCCCTCGGCGAACATCCGAACCACCGCGGGATACAAGGTGTGTTCAATACGCAGAACCCGCTCAGCAATCGAATCGGCCGTATCCGTTTCGTATACCTTGACGGCCTCCTGCGCGATGATCGGCCCGCTGTCATACTGCTCATTGACCAGATGCACCGTCGCTCCCGTCACGCGAGCGCCGCTGGCGAGAACGGCCTTGTGGACCCGGTCGCCATACATCCCCCGCCCCCCGAACGCCGGAAGAAGGGCGGGATGAATGTTGATGATGCGGTCACCGAACGCAGCGAGGGTCGCTTGCCCCAGCTTCTTCATATAACCAGCCAGTACAACAAGTTGGGTCCTGTGCTCGGCCAGACAGTTCAGGATGGCCCGATCGAGCTGCTGCGGATTCGGGTGCGTGTGTGAGCTGAGATGGGCCCAAGGCAGGTCCTGCCTCTGACTACGCTCAATCGCCCCCGACTGACTGTTGTTGCTAATGACAACACCGACCTGGGCAGGAATTTCACGCGAAACACACCGGTCGAAAATCGCCTGGAAGTTGGAACCTCCGTGAGAGGCGAGAATCCCGATTCGGAATGCCCCGACACCATCCGGATCAGCCATCGAAGGGGTCGCGCTTTCAGCTAGTTGTTTTGTGAAAACGAGGAAAACAGAACGGCGGAAAATCTTGGGGAGAGCAACACCTTAATAAGTCGTTCTAGATGCTCGTATGATAGACGTTTGACCCCGCGAGGTCAAGCGTTTACAGGCCCTTGGGCCCATCTTGCCGGGTGTGTGACCACCCCTCAGCCAAGAGGGTTCGGCATCAACGAGTAGCAGATCAGCATCACGATGCACGCAAGGAGCCAGCAGCCCCACTGAAGTGCTTTGGATCTCACCCCTTCCATACCCGTCGAAAGGGCCATCCCAAGGTAACACGTTACAAAAATCAGCCCGACGAGGGCACCCCAAATCGTCATTTTTCACATCTCCTGATGGTGGTGAGTGACGGCGCCCGTCATCGGAACGAATCTCACGCCGATACTCGGTGTCTTTTCAAAACCGTCTTCGAGCCGGTCCCAGATGACCAGGCGCTGGTCGTCCTGCCCGACGGGCGCTACCAGGCGCCCGCCGCGGACCAGCTGTTCTGCGATGCATTCCGGCAGGCTGACGGGAGCCGCTGTTAAACAGATCCGGTCGTAGGGGCCTTGCTTGGGATAGCCCAGAGATCCATCGGCCATCCGCACCTCGACATTGTCAAACCCCAGTCCCTTCAGCCTTGATCTCGCCTCCTCTGCAAGCGTGGCAATGATCTCAACGCTGATCACCCGCGAGACGAGCCTGCTGAGAACGGCCGCCTGGTATCCCGACCCCGTACCAATTTCCAACAGGACATGATCGGGCTCGAGACGCAGGAGTTCAACCATCTTCCCGACTATATAGGGCTGCGAGATCGTCTGGCGGTGCCCGATCGGGAGTGCGTGGTCAGCGAGCGAGGCGGGCCCCAGGTGGTCCGGCACAAATGCCCGCCGGGGAACCGACCGCATCGCCGCCAGTACTCTTGGGTCGCGGACACCTCTTCCCTGGATCTGCTCCGCAACCATCCGGTCCTGATCGAGGTCGTCACCGGCCACGTCACACCTCGCAATCCGCTGAAGAAAACAAGAATGGGGTCACCTCACCTGAGGCGACCCCACCCAATGTCTGTTCGATCGCAATTCCTACTTGAGGAACATCATCCGCTTCGTGGCCTTGAAATCGCCCGAATTCATGCGGTAGATGTAGATCCCGCTGGCAACCTGACGTCCGAACTCGTCGGCACCGTCCCACACGATTGTGTGGAAACCTGCTTCGATATTGTCGTTAACCAGGGTCCTGACCTGCTGCCCCAGAAGGTTGTAGACAACGAGTTTGACGCTTCCGGACTCGGGCACCTCGTAGGAGATCGTCGTCGCCGGGTTGAACGGGTTCGGCACGTTCTGCGCAAGACTGAAGTCTTCCGGAACCGCGTCCAGACGACCGATCTGAATGTTGTGCATCTGGTCTACGTTGTTCGAGAGATCGACTAGAATGCCGTCCAGGATCTGGAAATCCGTCTGCAGCGGGGTATCCTCGGTGCGGAACACAAACTCGACCAGCTCGCCGGCGCCGTCCGCGCCGCTGCCATCGACCTTCATCGAGCCGACGATGATCTCACCCGGGTTCTTGTTCGAAGAAACGAACAGACCGGAATGACCGTCGGTCGATCCCATCATACCTTCCTGCACCTGCTTGGCTTCCACAAACTCATACTTGGCTTCGTCATACTGAAGCATGAAGCCGTAGCCCTTCAGGTTTTGGGCGTCAGCGACCGTCATCCGGAGGCGCATCAGGCCATCCTCAGACTGTCCCCTGTCAACTCGTTTGAGCTCCAATTTGGCGAACGGGTTTTCTCCCCCCGTAATATTCAGCCCCTGAGCCATACTGTTGGCGGACACGGAACCTACTGCCAGGATTGCGGCGCTGGTCAAGATGGTCAGTAGTCTCTTCATTCCCCGAAACCTCCTGTAGGGTGGGCACATCCCAGACACTAAAATCAGTTGAAAGGTCCTATACTATAGTATCGACACCTAAGTATCCTACATCAAATCAAAATTTAGGGTGTACTCTAGGGAGTGTCAACATGCATTTTAAAGCGCCGTAAATCTATGTAATTACTGGACATACGAAAGTATTGCGCTCGCCAGCCCCTGAACGGACACATCATCCTCTGGCGCGATCGCGCAGAGGGTGTAGCCAAGATCCTTAGCGGTCTTCGATGTTGTCGGGCCGATACTGGCCGCCGGGATGGCCCGCACACGGTCGGACAAGCCCTCGGCGTCCATCAGATCATCGAAATGCTTGACCGTGGAGGAACTCGTGAAGGTCAGCATCGTCACCCGATCTTCGCGGAAGCGATCCAGAGCGACCTGATGGACGGAATCCGGCTTGACCGTACGGTAGACGGCGCATTCTGCGACCTCGAATCCGCCTTCTTTGAGCAGTTCTGGGAGTGCCTCCCGGCCGGCCTCTGCCCGCGGATACAGGACGGAGTCACCCTCGCCCAGCTCCGACAGAAGCGCCGCAGCCAGCCCCTCGGCACGATGATTCTCCGGGACAACGTCCACACTCAGTCCGTAGGAGACCAACCTGGCGGACGTTGCCGGTCCCACGGCAGCGATCCGTGCCGCACCAAGCGAACGGATATCGCCACGCACATCCAGCACCCGGGTCAGAAAGCGGTCCACGCTGTTCGGACTGGCAAATGCGATCCACTGAAACCTGTCCAGCTTGCCGATCTGTGTATCGATCTCCGTCCAAGACTCGGGATCTCTCATCTCGATCGTTGGAATCTCGAGTACTTCGGCCCCCGCATCACGGAGCAAACGCACCAGCTCGCTGGCCTGTTCGCGTGTCCGCGTAACTGCGATCGTCTGATTGGCGAGCGGCCGTGACGTGAACCAGTCCAGGTGCATCCCGGCAACGGCGCCAATTACGATCGCCGCCGGGTTCGCAATATCCAGCTCGTGCAGCTTCCCGAGCGTCCCGCGAGCCGTCCTCTGCTCCGGACGCGTCCCCCACTGGATCATAGCGACCGGGGTGTCTGCGGGGAGCCCGCCGGCCATCAGCCGTTTCGCATACTGCTCGCGTTTACCGACACCCATATACACCACGATCGTGCCACCGGCTTTCCCGAGCGCTTCCCAATCGACTTGTGAATCCGGTTTTGTCGGGTCCTCGTGCCCGGTCACCAGGGTCACCTGTGTAGCCACACCGCGATGCGTCACCGGGATGCCTGCGTAGGCAGGAGCGGCAAAGCCGCTCGTCACCCCGGGCACCACCTCAAAAGGCAGGTCGACATCCATCAGGGCGACGGCCTCTTCGCCCCCTCGACCGAACACGTAGGGATCGCCGCCCTTCAGCCGAACCACCCGTTTTCCGTCCCGGACACGGTCGACCAACAGGTCGTTCGTCTCCTCCTGCGACTTTGCCTTGAAGCCGGCTCGCTTGCCGACGTAGATCCGTTCACAATCCTGCGGCACTTCCTCAACGAGATCAGGATGCGACAGGTCATCATACAGAACGACTTCCGCACTGCGCAGACACGCCATCCCGCGTACCGTAATCAGTCCGGGGTCACCTGGACCCGCCCCAACCAGAAAGGCCTTCCCTTCGCTCACGCGAGAACCTCCTCCAGAATCGCTTTGCCGCCCTCTCTCGAGAGCGCCTCGGCAAGTTCTCCCCCCATTTCCTCAGCCTCTTTTTCTGTTCCCACGACACGCGACCGGATCGGCCCACCTCGTTCCGGATGGGCAACAACACCGTCGACCACGAATCCCTCTTCCGATCGGCGTGCCCACGCACCAAACGGAATGCGACAGCCGCCGCCCAGTCTGTCCAGCGCCGAACGCTCGGCCGTGATCGCGGCGCGCACGGCAGCATCTTCGAAAACAGACAGGAGCTCAGCCGTCTCCTCGTCATCGGCACGAGAGACGATCGCCATCACTCCCTGTCCGGCCGCCGGTACAAATGCATCCGGATCGAGCCGTTCGGTGATGTGTGAATCGAGACCAAGCCGCTTGAGCCCCGCGCCCGCAAGCACAATCGCATCCAGGTCCTCCGTGGTCAGCTTGCGCAAGCGGGTGTCGACATTGCCCCGCAGCGGAAGAAGCTCCAGATCCGGGCGTACCGACCTCAGCAGTGCCTGACGCCTCAGACTCGAAGTCCCAACACGCGCGCCCTGTCTCAACGTTCCGAGCCCTGCCCCATCTCGCGCGATCAGAGCGTCTCGCACATCTGCCCGAGAGCTGACGGCGGTCAAAGACAGACCCTCCGGCAGCGTCGTCGGCAGGTCCTTCAGGCTGTGCACGGAGAAGGCGGTTCTTCCGGACAGAAGGGCCCCATCGACTTCCTTCGTGAACACACCCTTGCTGCCGATCTCCGAAAACGAGGCGGCGAGGTTTACATCTCCCGTAGTCTGTATCACTTCGATATGGATGTCAAGCCCGGCGTGCGCTTCGTGCAGCGTAGACTTCGCCCATTCGGACTGCCAGAGTGCGAGTTGGCTTCCTCGCGAACCGATGACGACTTTCAAGAGGATTTGACCTGTTGGAGAGAGGGTGATGCGGATTCATGCGAAGTCAGGATTTCGTCCGCGAGGTTGAACAGTTGAACGAGCGTATCGACGTGGTCTGTTCCTTCCCCGTCTTCGGCCAGCTTCTTCAGCTCCGTCGTCGGCGCGTGCAGCAATTTGTTCGTGAACTGGCGCAGGACCATCCCGACACGTTCTCGCTGCTCTTCCGAGAAGTCGGCCAGTTTCGCACGTTCCAGTTCCTGCTGCATAATCCCGTGGAAGCGCTCCCGGAGGGCCACGACTGCAGGCTGGACATCCAGACTCTGTTGCCAGGCACCAAAAGCTCCCACTTCCTCGACGACGATATGCCGGGCTTTCTCGGCTTCTTCCTGTCTCTTCTGGAGATTCGCCCCGACAACCGCTTGTAGATCGTCAATGGTATAGAGCACAACATTGTAAACGGACCCGACATCGGGTGAGATGTCTCGAGGCACGGCAATATCGATCAGGAACATCTGCTTGTTCCGTCTGCTCGACATCGCCTTCTCGACCGTCTCTTTCTCGAGCACATAGTAGGGTGCGCTGGTCGAACTGATCACGATGTCGGCTTCCTGAAGGCGCTCCAGCGCGTCCGTCCACCCCATCGCCTGCCCGTTCACGGCGTCCGCGAGGTCCTGGGCGCGAGCCATCGTCCGACTTGCGACCGAAAGATTCGACACGCCGTTCTCTACGAGATGAAGGGCCGTGAGCTCGCTCATCTCACCGGCACCCAGAACGAACGCATTCTGGCCATCCAGCTTACCGAAGATCTTTTTCGCGAGTTCCACGGCTGCAAACGGCACGGACACGGCTCCGGCTGCGATCTCCGTCTCTGTGCGCGCCCGCTTGGACGCCTCGGCGGCCCCCCGGAACAATCGATTCAGGATCCGTCCGGATGTCCCGAGTTCCATCGCCCGAACACCGGCGTCCTTGACCTGACCCGCGATCTGCGGCTCGCCCATAATCATCGAATCCAGACCGGACGCGACACGGTAGAGATGTCTGACAGCAGCCTCCCCGATGTGGGAGAAGAGATGCTCATCGACCACCGCATCCCCGCCGGCCCGCGCTCTCAGGTGAGCCTGGATTGCATCGGAGGCTGCGTCCGCGTCCTCTGCCACCGCGTAGGCTTCCGTGCGATTGCACGTCGACATCAGAGCGGCTTCCGTCACGTGATCGACTCCGGCCAGATCCGTCAGGGCCACCAAATAATCCGCGGACAGAACCGCGACCCGGTCACGGATATCGACCGGCGCCGTATGGTGTGACACACCGACTACGACGACAGCCATACGGATACCCGTTCCCTTAAGATTTCGATATCGCCGTTCTTGATCATTTCGACAGTTTCCGCAGTTACGAGACGGTCCCAGAAAGCTTTCCGGTCGGCCGCTTCGCTGAACGCCTCAACGACACGTGGTCTCAATTCACGCAACAGATCCACCATCCTGGCGTGCTCGTCGCCGAATTCGCCCTCGAGCATCTCTCTCACGAGCCTCGCATACGCAGGGCTCCCACCATCCGTCGACACGGCGACGGTGAGACTACCTCTACGGATCGACGCAGGCAGGATGAAATCCGATCGATCCAGGCTCGTCGCGTCATTGACCCAGATCCCGCGACTGCGCGCACCCGCCACGACGTCGGCGTTCACGTCATCGAGATCCGTGGCGGCGATCACGAGTGTCGCACCGTCCAGGTCGGATTCCTGAAAGTCCCTGCGCAGCCAGCTCATCGACTCGCCAACCTGATCTGCCAGGGCGTCAGTGGCCTCCGGGCTGACCAGAACCACCGTTGCTCCGGCTTCCAGTAGCCCTGCCACTTTTCGCTCACCGACTTTCCCACCCCCGACGACCAGACATCGCGCCCCGTCGAGCTTCAGGAAAACTGGATAGGCTGGGACTTGGCTCGCCACCGGCTATCTCTCGAAGGGATGGAAGCCCGAGAAGAAGACCCCCACGACCGGAAACGCCAGCACAACGAGCGTAAACCCTGCGATTGACAGGACGGCAGCCCGGCGGCCCTGCCAGCCGGACATATATCTCACCCACAGATGACCTGCGTAGATTACCCAGGTCAGAAGCAGGGGGGCAACAGTGGGCTCACCCCAGACCCAGATACGGTCAAGCTCCTGGTATGCCCAGACGGTCGATGAAACGACTCCTGCAGTCAGAAAGACGAATCCGAACGTTGCCGCGTGGTTGTTGACCTGATTCAGCGAATCAAGGGAGGGCAGGCGCTCGTAGAAGTATCCCAGGTGCTTCTTCTGGATTTCCCCGAGCAGCATCACATACATGACGGCGCTGACACACGATATTGCAAATGCCACGTAGGCCAGGATGTAGGCGAGGACGTGGAGTCTGAACCAGCCGCCTGAATGTTCGGAAGCCAGGACGTGCTCCGCACCGTAAAGGTTCGGTATCGCAAGAAGGTGAAGGAGCGTTACGATCGGGACGATCAGCGCCCCAAGAGCCTGCTGCTGCGTAGACAACTCGATATAGACGTAAACGATCACGATCAACCACGCACACATCGCAGGCAGAACCTGGGTCGTGAGGGGTACGGTACCGGCCTCAAGAGACAGCATCCCCAGCAACACGGATTGCACGGCGAATCCACCCAGCAGGAATCCCAGACAGGCGCCCGAACGGCTGGACTCCCCTCTCTGGAAATGCAGAGCATAGAGCGTGGTGCTGACCAGGTAACTCGCAGCAGATATGAGCAGAGCGATGTCCAAACCAGATCCCCAAAAACAACAACCTCCAGGCGTACGCCTAAAGGTTATTGTACCCCAAACAGTTACACAAAGTTGCTACCCCGGCACATCAAAGTAACCCTCAACGTTCACCTTGAAGTTTCTCGGATCATCGGCACCTGTGATTGAACGGGCGGCCTCAGGCCCGCGTTCCTTGTATTCCTTGTAAAGATCGACCACGAACAGCGACGGTCTCCGCTTCCCGAATTGTGTGAAGATCACGCCGACCTTCGGCCGCATCGCGTCGTCCGGATTGACCTCCATTACGACACCCATCTCATCCGTACTCAGCTTCACAAAGCTGCCGACCGGATAGATACCCAACTGCCTGATGAATGTGTCGACCACCGCATCGTCGAAATCCGTGCCCTTGCCGTCAAACACCACCCGCAGGGCGACGTGCGGCGGCAGACCGGGCTTGTAGGGGCGTGCCGAGGTAATCGCATCGTAAACATCGGCCACGGCGGCCACCTTTGCCCAGGGATGCATATCGCTCCCGGACAGCCCCCGTGGATACCCCTTGCCGCTGGCCTTCTCGTGGTGTTGTCCCGTGATGAAGAAAGCCTCTTCAGGAACATCATCCATCGACTTCAGGATCTCTTCCCCGAAGAGCGGATGGCTCACAATCACCTTGCGTTCGTCATCGGTCAGCGGACCCGGTTTGTCCAGCATAGAAAGAGGGATCTTCGACTTCCCAATATCGTGGAGCAACCCCCCGAGGCCGATGATGCCTGCCTCCTCCTCCGTAACACCCGAGGCATAGGCAATCGCGAGCATGAGACAGCAGACATTTACCGAATGCGTGTAGGTATGCTCGCTGTAATCTTTCAGAGTGGTCAGGCTCAGGAGGGCATCTACGTTGCGAAAGACACTACCTGTCAGCGTTTTGGAAGCGAGGGCGACCTTTTCGTGGTCGATGCTGGCGCCCTGCGCGGCGTTGCCCATAAAGTCTTTGACGATCTTGACAGAGGCGCCTCGGATCTTTCGGGCAACTTTGACTTCGTCTTTGAAGAAGGCCTTCCTGCCGCCCGGCGGCTTCGCCTTGGGCTTCTCCTTCATCTGCACGGGGCCCTGCTGTACACGCCCGCCGGCAGAATCCTTCCCCTTGTTGGTATCGATCGTGACTTCGTTCAGTCCTGCTTCCTTCAGCCGCCGCACCTGGTTTTGGGAGGTGACGAGCATCCCCTTCCCCAGCAGCAGGACGTTCTTGCCAGAGGAAGCCGTTGCGCCCTTCCCCTTCGCGGCATCTCGAACATCGGCTTCGATAAACATGCCGATTTCGATATTATCGATTGATATCTTCTTCTTTGCCATAGCCCTATCACGTTCGGAACCGGTGCAGCACCGGCCTAAAATCAATGCAGATTACAAGTTACAAAAAGGACGATTTCAGATCAACCGGGAATGCCCCGCCGGGGTTACCTGGCCGAGAATGACGGCTCTGGAGGCTCCCGTAGCCGCCGGCAGGTTGCCCACCAGACCGTTCAAAGTGCGGTGTGCCAGCAACGCAAAGGCCACCGCTTCCTTCGAATCGGCGGACAACCCCAGGGCGTCCGAAAGCCTGACAGGGGCATCACCAACCCGTTCCTGAATCGACCGCATCAGTGTCCTGTTGGCGCTGCCTCCCCCGCTCACATAGAACGCACCGATCCCACCGTAGTCAGGCACATATCTACGCAGGCTGCTCACGATCGTCTCTGCCGTAAACGCCGTTGCCGTCGCGATCAGGTCGTTCATTGTCGCCCCGCCGCTCTCCCGGATCAGTTCTTCGATGTATGCCGCGCTGAACATCTCTCTTCCCGTGGACCGGGGCGGCGGCTGCTCGAAGTAGGGATGGCGCATCCAGCGCGCGAGGAGGTTTTCCTGCACCTTCCCCGTATCGGCAATTCGCCCGTCTTCATCGAAAATCATCTCGCCTCGGGTCCAACGGGAGACCAGACCATCCAGGATGACATTTCCGGGTCCTGTATCAAACGCCAACACCTCCCCGGGCCCGCATCCAGCCGGCAGAACGGTCACATTCGCAATACCGCCGATGTTTATCAGAACACGGCCGACCGATTCGTCCCGAAACAGCAGGTAATCCACAAGAGGCACGAGCGGAGCCCCTTGCCCGCCGGCGGCAATATCACGGCTCCGGAAATCGGAAACGACCTGGGTTCCCGTCCGCTCTGCGATCACGCTCGCGTTCCCGATCTGAAGCGTAGAACGTGCCGTGACGCCGAACCGGTCCGGCTCATCCGGCAGGTGATGGATCGTCTGGCCATGCGATCCGATCGCCCGCACGTCCGAGGATGACACGCCGCCGGAGGCCATAACCTTCAAGGCTGCCTCCGCGAAGAACGCACCGAGCACCGCGTCGAGCCGGCAGACACTTTCGACTGTTCCGATTTGCACATCGCATACCGCGAGGATTTCCTCCCTCAAGTCCCGAGGCAGTTCGATCGTTTCGAAGGTAAGCAGCTCAAAACGGGCCCCCTCGGCATCCCCGAACTGGACGAGCGCCGCGTCGATCCCGTCTGCTGAGGTCCCGGACATCAACCCCACATATAGGGACAGACTAGTCGGCATCTGCCGCCTCCCGCTTCCCGGACCGCCGGGTTATGAAGCTCACGCCGCCTGCAAGGCTGGCAACGATGCCCGATAGATATCCGAGAAACATCATCGCCAGAGCCTCCGCAGGCAGCACGCCTACACGCGCGAACAGCAGCGCGCCCAGATTCTCACGCACCCCGATTCCCCCGAACGAAATCGGCACGGCAGTAACGATCGCGATCAACGGGATAAAGATCAGGAAATGGTCGAAAGCGACATCGAGATTCATCCCCCGACCGACAGCAAAGTAGACGGCGATTCGGGACGACTGCACCCCTGAGGCCAGGACCAGTACCCGGGCGAGAGTGCCATAGGCGTGTCTGTATGCAAGGAAACCCGATCGGATCCGTTCGAGCAGGGAGACAATCGAATCGGGAGCAATGCTAGCGGCAATCGTCAGAATGAAGCCGCTCAGCCTGCGTGAGAACCCGAAAGCAAGGATGCTGATCAGTGCACCCACGAGCGCGAGCATCGGGATCGCAATACCGGACATCCACAAAGCCGGGTTCACCGAGAACGCGATCAACGAGAACAGAATCAGGACAAACAGTCCAACGAATCGATCGAGAAAGGTCGCCGCCAAGCCCTGCGAGCCTTTGCCCGTGGTGCGACGCAGGCCATAGACACGCACCGCGTCCCCCCCGATGTTGCTGACAAGGAAGTTGTTGAAGAACACACCGACGAAATAAAGCGATATGATCCGTCGTGTCGACAGATCGATATCCTGCACCCGCAACAGGGCCTCCCACTGGAACGCACCGAGCAGATTGCTGAACGTGAACAGGGCGATCGCCAGCAGGAGGTAGGTGGGTCGGGCCGCCCGCGCTGCCCGCTCGACGTCTGCAAGATCGATCTGGCTCAGAAAGAACCCGATCAGCGCGACGCTGACGAGAACCTTGATGGCTGTCCCGACGACGCGCTTCAAACCGCGCCTCCCCCGTGTTCACCAAGAATCTGGGTCGCCGTCTTACGTCCCCTGAGAAAATACGAAATGGCCAGTGAATTCTGCAGCATCGCAACCGCTACTTCTCGATCGTCGACACAACGAACCGCCTGCGCTTCACGCCGCCTTCTTGCGATATTCAAGGGGTGGCACAGGACCCAGGCAGCGCCGGCAACGCCCGCAAACGCTCGCTTCCAGTCCCCCTTCAGGATTGCCAGGCCGGTCAGCATTTCGAGCAGAATACGAATGGGCACGGTCCTCAGGAGATAGCTTGCCGACCAGTTCTTCAAGAGCATCACGAAGCTGTTCCGGTGCTTCAGGTAGAGCCGCTGAAACGTCTCGGCCTTCAGGCTGAATCCGCCCCAATGATACACGACCGAGTCCGGCACGGAGACAACCCGGTAACCCGCAAGATGCAGACGCCAGCAAAGATCGATTTCCTCCATATGCATATAGAAGGCTTCATCCATCTGGCCCGTGGTCTGAACCGCCTCCATCCTGAGGAACATCGCCCCACCCAGCGTCCAGAAGATGTCGCGCCCCCTATCATACTGCCCTTCGTCCATCTCCACGGTATCGAACACTCGACCGAGGCAGAAGGGATAGGCGTAAATATCCATCAGCCCGCCGGCCGCGCCCTCCGAGTCAAGCTGGGCCTTGTCACGCATCGACCGAACCTTCGGCTGACAGGCCCCGATCCGGTCATCCGAGTCCGCTGCCTGAACGAGCGCAGTCAGCCAGCCATCCGAAACTTCGACATCGTTGTTCAGCAGGATCGCGTACCGACCCCGGGCGATCTCCAGTCCACGATTGCAGCCGTATGCCAACCCCTTCTTGCCACCGGTCTTGACGACGGTGATGTCAGGCCATTTCTCCAGGGCCCGCTCAATGCTGCCGTCATTGTGCGGCTGGTCATCGGCAACGATCACTTCGAAGGAAACGTCATCGGTGTGGGTATAGATGGTCGTGAGGCAATCAGACAGAATATCCCCGAGGTAGTGCGGAATAATGATCGAGACGGAGAGACCGTCGGCTGTCTCGCTCGTCTCAGCCATCCAGGAAGATCCGATAGCCCGTCCGCCCGAAGTAGATCGACGGAAGGCTGAAGGTGTTGAGCGCGCGAATAAACCCGTCGCGGTCGGCCGTGCACTTGATCTTCCCCTCAGCAGCCGCGCCCAGGTCGAATCGGAGGACGACCTGCCCATTCCGCTCGATCGCCAGCTTCCGGGATACGACGCCCAGAACACGGGGGCTCGTGCCCGTCGCCGGACACTTGCCGTAATCGAGATGGAGGATATCCCGGTCCCTGAGCAGCAGGGGAACCCGCTCCTGCATCGGGCCTTTCGCACACCGCGCGCTGATCTGGACGTCAGTCACGTCCGGTCTGAGAACGTAGTTCTTCGAGATCCCCAGATCCCCGTAACTCGCCAGCACCTCATACCCGCCTCGACCTTCTCGGAAACTGGCATTCCCCAACGCGTTCGCTGTGCCCTGATCGCCGGCCCGGGTCTCCCAACACGCGCCGGCACCGTTGGCACTCATCACACGCGCATTGAAGGGCGCGTAACGCCACAGGGCCTCACCGAACCACCTCTGAAGTTCGCCCGGCTCGGTGATGACGGAGTTGGCCAGACGTGAAAAATTGTCGAAATGGTAGAGGAGCCCGTATTCCTCGGGATTCCAGTCTGACTTCAGGATATTCTCGACTCCGGGTACGGGATTGAAAGACACGGGTGGCTCTCAGAGAGAAGGTGGGTTTGGGTGCCGGATGTCGGGTGTGAGGTTCGGGAGAATCAGAACCCGAGAGCTGCCCACATCCGGCTGGTTGATCAACGGATACAGCGGCATTGAGATGAAATGTCTTAGGAACAATATACGTGAGGGACAAATAGAAAGGAGGGGCTGTTGTTGGCGTGGATGGCGTCAAGGCACGCGTTTCAGAGAACACCCGGTAGGAACGCGGCGACACAACTCATCGGTCTGAGGCCAGGCCTCGTTGCGCTAGCTGACGCGGTACGCTTCGACTGCATCCTCGTCTAGCTCGCAGCCAAGGCCCGGCTTGCACGGCACGATCGCGTCTCCGGACTCGAACTGGATACCTTCGACGACCAGGTCATCCAAGCGCGTCCAGCTGCCGACGAAATCGCTCGGCATCACGCAGTTCCGGGGTATACTGGCTGCGTGCAGATACGACATCTCCATAATGCCCAGGTCGTTGCCCGATCCGTGCCAGCACGGGATTCCGGCTGCGTCCGCGATCGCAGCATTCTTCACGAAGTTCCACATACTGCCGTTCAGGTTCAGGATATCCACTGCCTCCGCCTTGATCGCGTTGACGATATCGTGCGGGTTTCCGAGATGCAGTGCGACAGGGATCGTCGTCGCAGCTCTCAACTGCCGATACCAGTCGAGATTCCACTTCGCCATCGGGTCCTCAAGAACACCGACATTGCCGACCTCCTCGAACTGCCTGGCCAGTGTGATCGCTTCCCCCGGCCGATAGAATCGTTGATTCGGGTCGACCGTGCACTTGAACGATGGATCCGTGGCGTTCAGGATCGCACGCACGCGATCCACCATCGGCTCGTCGGACGTGCACTTTATCTTGACACCGTGGAACCCGCGCTCGAAGCCAAGCCGCGCGTTCACAGCCGAGTCTTCAGGCGTCTGATGCCCGATCCAGTAGTCCGCAGGCACACGATCCCGGTAGGCTCCGCCGAGCAGCTCGTGAACGGGCACATCACGCACCTTGCCGACGATGTCGAAGATCGCCATCTCGAACGCTTCGTAGGCCGGTCCCGACCCCCACCCGTTCAGGCTTTCCCAATCCCGTGTTCCCGTAAGCGCGTGCGTTCCGTCTTCTGACAGAGTTACACTGGCCAGACCCCGCTGAGATCCTCGTCTCGTCGCCGAGTCGGCGAAGATGTTCTGGAGGCTGAGCCCAAGCGGGTCCCGACCCTCCAGCCGCTCGAACCCTTGCTGTATGGTATCGAGTGTCGTGCCGCGCAGCGCTTCACCCAGCCCGTGAACGTGTTCGTCCGTACGGAGCCGGATAATGTGCTTTGGAATCTGGTCCCATCCGGGTGAACCGAAGGACTCACTGTGAACGCGGCCGGAGATTGTGGGTACCACGACAGTGAAGACATCGATGGAAGTGATCTTCATAGCACGACCTTGCTGGAACACGGTTCCAGTGTATTGTCCCGTAAACAGATGTACTAATTAGCAATTCTGTCGCATGTTTCCTCAAAC
>CAYYGZ010000084.1:0-17088 GCA_964471275.1 uncultured bacterium
CGCATCCGGGGTGGGGAAGCACAGGCGCATCGGCCCGCTGCGTATCGATACGGCCGACTGAGATTTGTGCGTCAACTTCTATGCTAGGGGCACGAGATCTGCGAATACCAGTTGCGCTTTTGCGCCTTTTTTGTTTCGATCCTCTGCAAACACCATCCATTTTGGGGAGGCGAGCTACCGCCTGGTTATCTCTCGTCGTGGATCAACGTTCTACAAGGTAGAATACATGGTCGGTGATCTCGAAATCTACAGATTTGATCTAAACGGATATATCGTGCTTAAGGGCGCACTTTCATCGAACGAAATCGGTGCCCTGAACGCGAGTCTCGACAGTATCCCTCATCTGGAACCTGGAGACTGGCACGGCCAAGTGCACGGTCACAGCTATGGTGATGAGACCTCCGGACTGAACCTGCAGCAGATCTACGAGGCCGGGGAGGCGTTTGAGAATCTGATCGATCATCCTTCCTGGATCGAGCATGTCAAACTGTTCGTCGGCGGCGAGGGCACTTTTGACTACCACCACGGACCGCTCTTTATCGACGAGAATTTCGTCAACTACCGAGGCCCGGGCGAGGCGATCGGGATCCATTCTGGCGGGTTCCCGCCGATCCATCGCAACCAGTTCCGGTATCACGATGGACGTTTTATGTGTGGGCAGGTAAATGTTCTGATGGCGCTGACTGACATCGGACCGGGTGATGGGGGGACGATGCTGATTCCGGCGAGTCACAAGTCGAACTTCCAGCACCCCGGCTACGAGGAAGCCCGAATGGGACCCGGCCGGTCTGTGGACGCGGTGGAGGATGCTGTTGAGGTCTATCTGGAAGCCGGGGACGTCATTATCTTTGCCGATGCGCTCTGCCACGGGTCTGCGAAGCGTGCGAATGAAGGCAAACGACGGATCTGCGTGTATCGGTACGGTCCCTCGTGGGGAAACTTCCGACACGGATATCAGCCCTCGGAGGTGCTGCTGGAGAGACTTACGCCGGAACGCAGACAGATTGTGCAGCCACAGAAGCAGATCACAAGACCGGTTAGGTCCTGACCGGACACGGGACGGAGGAGAGGAAGTCTCTATGAAAATCACCGCGATCAAAGCATACATGGCGCGCGAAGGGAGTCGATCGCGCGTACTCTGCAAGGTGGAGACAGACGAGGGTATCTACGGATGGGGCGAGTGCTACAGTCCAGGCCCGGACATGGCGATTGAACCGACTCTCGACTACATCTTCGAGCTGATCAAAGGTATCGATCCGAGACGGATCGAATTCATTATGATGAAGCTGTTTCAGCAGATGCGGTTTCCGCCTGGCGCGGTCGGTCTGTCCGCGATGTCCGGTGTTGACCACGCGCTATGGGACATCAGCGGGAAAGCGGCCGGCGTGCCCGTGTATCAACTGCTGGGTGGTGCTGCACGTGATCGGGTCCAGGTCTATCGGTCGATCGGTGGATCGGACGCGAAGGAGGCTGCTGATCAAGCGCAGAAGCTGCACGACGAGCACGGGTTCACGGCTTTCAAGACCAGTCCATTTCGGGTCGCCCCCGATGAGCACCGGTGGGGGATCGTCTGCAAGAAGGCGGCCGAGTATTTCGAGGGGCTACGGAAGCACTGTCCCGAGGAATGGGAATTCGCTTTCGATCCCCACGCCAAGATCTTCGAGCCGGTCAGGGCCCTACAACTCGCGAACGCATTGGCGCCATACGACCCCTACTTCTACGAAGAACCGCTTCGCCCCGAGAATAGTGATGCGTGGGGACGACTCCGATCGCAGATGACCGTTCCGCTCGCGACAGGCGAGTGTCTCTACACTCGGTTCGAGTTTCTCGATCTGCTTTCGAAGCACGGGGCCGATATCATCCAACCTGATATTTGCGTGTGTGGTGGTCTGCTTGAAATGCGGAAGATCGCCGCGATTGCCGAGGCCCACTACATATCTGTGGCGCCTCAC
This sequence comes from uncultured bacterium, assembly GCA_964471275.1. Classification (GTDB taxonomy): domain Bacteria; phylum Latescibacterota; class UBA2968; order UBA2968; family UBA2968; genus UBA2968. The sequence goes on from CAYYGZ010000084.1 coordinate 1,953, forward strand.
AATCCGATGGGTCCCCTCGCAACGGCCGTGAACCTGCATTTTAGTGCCGCGACACCCAACTTCAAGATCCTGGAGTATCACCTGCCGAACGACAAAGGTGGGGGAGACTGGCTGGATGAAGCCTACTGGCCGACGGACGGATACCTGCAGCTGAGACCCGATCGCCCGGGGCTGGGTGTCGAAGTGAACGAGGAGGCGGTGCAGACGGAGTATGTGTTGTGGGAACGGAAGAGTCCAACTCGTCCGGACGGGTCAACAGGATATATCTAGAATTTCCCACGGGGAACACGGAAGATACGGGGAGAAACGCGAATCGGTTCGGTAGTGATTGCGGTGGCAAATGAAACCGTCCGAGTCTCAAAGTCTTCTGTGAATCTGATTCACAGTGTATTTACCGGTTATTCCGTGATTCCCTGGTCGAGTTTTCTTGAATGAGCAAACCAAACATCCTTTTTGCGATCGCGGATGACGCGTCGCATTTCAGCGCATATGGTCACGCCTTTGTGGACACGCCATGCTTTGATCGAGTGGCGAGGGAAGGCGTGCTGTTTGCCAATGCCTTTACGACGAACCCGAAGTGCGCGCCGTCGAGGGCATGTATCCTGACAGGGATGCATACCTGGCAGCTGGAGGATGCGTGCAACCACTTCGGGGTATTTCCGAGCAAGTTTGCCGTCTTTCCGGATCTGCTCGAGGTCACCGGCTACTTTGTCGGGTTCACAGGGAAGGGATGGGCACCGGGCGATTACGCGGCTGGCGGGTTCGAGCGGAATCCTGCCGGGACCGAGTTCTCCGGCAAGGAGCTTAACCCACCGTCTTCGACAATCAGCAAGAAGGACTACGCCGGGAATTTCGGGAATTTCCTGGAGGAGAGGCCAGCCGATCAGCCGTTCTGCTTCTGGTATGGCGGGCACGAGCCGCATCGCAAGTATGAAGAAGGAGAAGGTATTCGCAGTGGGAAGCGGATCGAGGATGTGAACCTGTCGGCATACTGGCCGGATGACGATGTGGTCAGGCGAGATGTGCTGGACTACGCGTTCGAAACCGAATGGTTCGACAAACAGCTCGGTGAAATGATTGTGCAACTCGAGGCGATCGGCGAGCTGGACAATACGATCATCGTTGTCACGTCAGATAACGGGATGCCGTTCCCACGCGTCAAGGGGCAGATGTATGAGGATGACTTCCACCTGCCGCTTGCGGTGCGTTGGGGCGATTACGGCAAGGCCGGGCGTGTTGTTCAGGATTTTATCAGCTGGATCGACTTCGCACCGACCTTTCTCGACGCTGCTGGTGTGACGCCGCACGAGCAGCACGCCGGAAGAAGCTTCACAGATGTTCTGAAGTCGCAGACAGACGGGTGGATCGATTCCACCCGCGATCACGTGTATACGGGCAAGGAACGACACGATGTCGGTCGTGAGGGAGACAAGGGGTATCCCGTGCGCTGTCTCAGAACGCGTGACTATCTGTATGTCCGGAATTATGAACCCGAACGCTGGCCGGCCGGCAACCCCGAGACCGGGTACACCAATGTGGACAGCTCACCGACCAAGACGCTGATCCTCGAGCAACACGAGGAGGGTGACGATCGTTACTACGATCTGTCATTCGGGAAGCGGCCAGCGGAGGAGCTTTTTGACATGCGGGAGGATACGGCGTGTCTGTACAATCTGGCCGAGGATGCCGAGCACGCCGATCGGCTTCGGGTGATGCGCAAAGAATTGGAGGATGCGTTGACTGAACAAGGTGACCCACGTGTGCTCGGGCAGGGCGATGTGTTCGACCGGTATGCATATGTGGGGAACGCAACGCATTCGTGGGAGCGATACGAGGCCGGAAAATGGACCCGTCAGGGATATTGATATCTGATGAGCAGCATGACGAGAAGACCCTCCCTGGCTATAGCGGGCGCCTGGGGGTATATCGGACAGAAATTCATCGAGGCGGGACTCACGCTGGGCCACGATGTTTATGTCTATGATCCGGGTCCGGTTCCTGATGACATCGATCTTGAGAGCGTCACCCGAGTCGAGATCGAGTCAGACTTTTATGCGCTGGACGTCGATCTGTTTCATCTCGCCCTGCACCCCGAGCATCGGTCAGCCGCTCTGGACCAGCTGCTTCCGCGTGCCGCTTCCGAATCGCTTCTGATCCTGGATGAGAAACCTATGGCATCCCCCGAGTCTCCCGAAGAGTGTTCTGCTCTGGTGGATGTCGTCGCCGAATCGGGCGCCGTGCTGCTCTTCGATTTCCCCGAACTCTTCGACCCCATCACCGCACGGATCTTCGATTTCCTGGAGTCCTTCACGACACTCGAGATCTCGGAAGTACGGATTCAGCGGTCCAAGGACAGAGAAGACCCTTCGAACTCTCGAAACGAGAAGAAGATGGTGCCGATTCAGTTTCAGGAGTCTGTCCATTGCATCGCGTTTCTGCTGAACATAGTGTCAAGGAATGCCGGGTCTGTGGCGGAAGCACTGAAGGACGGCATCTCGTTGCGTGCTTCGTCGGACCCGTATGACGCACCGAACCCGGATGCCTATCCGTATGTCGTCGATGGCCGGTGTGATTTTAACGTGCAGATCGGAGATGTGTCTGTCGTTGGGCACACCGACTTCAAGCGAGGGGCTCCCTGGCGGAAGGAACGGATCATCCGTGGGAAGGGCGACGGACTACCCTTCGAGATTCTGGTGGACTATCTCGAGGGGGCCAAGTATCTGGTGATCGATGGTGAGGATCAGCTGTGTGAGCCGTGGGGTAACTCATACACAGCCGTTCTGGGAGGTATGCACGCGCTGCACGCGGCTATACCAGAAGAGGAACTGATGGCAGGCGTATATCCGAACCCCTCCTTTGCGCGCCACACCTACCAGCTTTCGAGCGCGATCTGGCGGGCGAGCTACGATGGGGAAGAGCTTGTGTTCCCTGATGCGGCCAGTCTGAGTGCGTTTGACGCTGGGTTCGCCAGGGAAGTGCCGCGATTTCCCACATATGCGAGTCGCCAGTCAGCAGACTCGCGTTGATCAGACTCCTATTGCCAAGCTGCGAGCCCTAGCCCTGAATCTGAAGCGCGGCTAGTGGTGATGATGACCGCCTGGACCGTGCACGTGTCCGTGTTGGATCTCTTCCGGCTCGGCTTCACGGACACTCTCGATACTGACCGAGAAGTGCAGGCGTTCACCCGCCAGCTCGTGGTTTCCATCGACAGTGATCGTGTCATCCGAAACCGCGACGACGCGGATCGGCACGTGACCGTCCTCTGTTTCCGCTTGGAAATGCATGCCGACCTGAATGTCATTGATTCCCTCGAAGTCCCCCCGATCGACCGCCTGCTGCAGTGTTTCATCACGCTCACCATACCCGTCACCCGGGTCGATTGAAACATCGAGCTTGTCGCCCTCCGACTTGCCTTCGATCGCCGTCTCCAGACCTCCGATGATGTTTCCGAATCCGTGCAAGATCTGGAGGGGCTCCTGGCCATCAGATGTGTCGAGAATCTCGCCCGCATCATTCTTGAGGGTGTAGTGCATGCCGACGACCATGCCATCCTTGATTTCCATCATTTTCCTTTCGTTCGATTATATCAGAATTGAGACTCTATTGAACTGACGTGGCGGAAGGGGGTCAAGTGAAGATCATCAACTGGGCAGCTCACATCGTGTCGTCGCTATTCCTTCCGCGGGAATAGCGGCGAGATCAAACAGTTCGTCCGGTTACGCCAGCTTGCCCAGCCCACACCATCATTTACCATTCCGCCCTCGAATGTGAATCCCTTCTCCCGTAACGCCTCCGCGAATCTTGCCGTCGCCTTGCCCGTATCATTCCACTCGCTGGGGCTGCGGGCGTCGTATCGACCCCAATCGACGTAGATGTGGTAGGGAGGCAGGACGGAGGCCAACTTGATCACCACGTTCTTCTCGGCCTCATTTGTCTGATCACAGTAAGTGGAGTGGATCGCGATACTGCTGAATAGATCCAGGTTTCGAAGGCTGGCGTGTCACGCCACAAAGCCCCCTCTGCCCGTACCCAGAGGTTCGCGCGTCCTTCACGGCTTTGGATTGTCCTGAACGTGGTGTCGAAGACCGGGACCCATTTGTTGATGAACCGGTTCTCGTATTGATCGCGTTTCGATCCGACAAGACGCTGGTTCCCGTTGAAGATGAGGTGATCCTCGTTACCGAGCCTGAAGATCCCGCTTGTCTTCATGAATGAGTGATAGTGTCACCTGGTCGAGTTCCAGACGGAATGTCTTCAGAGCGCTGTCGATCAGGAAGGTGTATTCGAAGGCGATCGGTTTTTCGTCAGGCACAAATGTATCCTTTTCGGAGATTCGAGGGCATTGGTCAAGCACGATAGCTTACGCGGGAGAGTGCGGTAAAGGAGGATAGCAACCAGAGAGGTGTATCAGCCGCTGCCAGAGTGAACGTCGTACGGGCAGGTCAGGTGAATCAGGACGTGCGGCCCCGGATAACGCGTATTAGCTTTGGACGAAGACAGGTCTCGGCGCCAATACGAGACGGGAGAGCAGCTCCATTGAGATAGAAACCAAATCAACGATGAGGGAAGCGATGGATCGACCGAACATTGTCTATATCGTTGCGCACGATCTGGGACGGATGCTGGGCTGCTACGGCCGCGGGTTCGAGTCACCGAATCTGGACCGGTTTGCACGCGAAGGCGTCCTGTTCAACAGGACGTTCTGCACGACGACAGCGTGCAGTCCATCACGGGGTTGTGCGTGGACGGGTCAGTATGCTCACACGCAGGGGCTGATGGGTCTGGTAAATCGAGGATGGAGTCTCCCGGTCGATCGCAAGACCATCGTCGATCACATGAATGCCGCAGGATATCACACCGCCCTCGTCGGGTTGGATCACGTTCGGAAGTTTCGTGAGGATCACCGATTTCAGGAGTATCGAGACGCTGACCCGACGACTGCGGTCGCTGTTGACAACGCGATCGCCTTTCTGCGTGATCAGACGGATCAGGCCCAGCCGTTCTACCTGAACGTGGGCACAATCGAGGTTCACGGATCACAGTGGGGGACAAACTTCGCGAACAGGACCGAGGGCGGCGGAAATCCGCCGATCGACAGATACGGATGGAAGGATCTCGAAAAGACGCCCGTCCCGCCGACGTTCAAGGATGTGCCGCAGGTGCGTGAGGAGATGGCGAACTACCAGGAATGCATCCGTTATCTCGATTTCCATCTGGGACGTTTCTTCAACGCGATCGATCGATTGGGTTTCAGGGAGAACACGATCATCATGTTCAACACGGATCACGGGATGGAAGGGCTCCGAGGCAAGGGAACTCTGTATGAGCTTGGAATGGAGATCGCTTGCATGATGCGAGGTCCGGGTATCTCGGCGGGGAGCACGGTCGAGCATCTGGTTCAGAATATCGACTACGTTCCCACGTTTCTGGAGGCTGTAGGTGCGGAAATCCCGGAAGACATTCAGGGACAGTCTTTCTGGCCACTCCTGATGGGCAACGATTATACACCGAAGGAGCGGATTTTTGCGGAACGAAACTGGCACGGTCCGAGCAACGATCCAATGCGTTCTGTACGGACCGAGCGATACCACCTGATCAAGAATTTCGACACGTTGCTGAAGACGCCCTGGACTCCTGAGACCGTTCCAGAAGTGCGCGATACGTTTGCGTCGTATCCTGCCAGTCTGTTCCCGGGAGGGGCGAACTCGCGACCAGAGATCGAGCTGTTTGATCTGGAGAAGGATCCTTATGACTGGAACGATGTTGCGGACGACCCATCTCTGGAAGACGTGCGAAAGGAACTGGAGCGCGCAGTCGATCAGTGGATGGTGGAATCGGATGATCCGCTGCTCAAAGGCACCATACCGGATCAAATAAACGGGTGGCCGGATGCACCTACCCATCCGCTTCCGGGGACGGCTGGGGGGCAGGGGGGCTGAGGAGCAGGGGAGAGGGCAGAGAGAAGCGCTGTCCTGATTTTCGGCGCCCAAAGCACCGTCACGCCGAGCGTGAGTCGAGGTGTTGGTTCTACAGAGAGGAGAAGCGCTCTGATCCTGTTCCCAACAGGCCTCGCCTGGGGAGCGAATCGATGGCGTTTATGTTCGACCGACAGGTTGTGAATGTGCAGACAACAACACGTGTTAACCCAGGTTCTGTAGAGGCGTTCGATGGTAACTGAGAAACATTCACGATTCTACCTGAGTCCTGCTCACTTGCTTGCTCTTCTTGTGGTGTCCGCTCTTTCTGCAGATGGCTCTGCCACCGGTCAATCTCATCCCTTCCTGATCGTGCGGGAAGAAATGTACGCAGAACTGCAAGCCCGTTCGGACCAGGAGCCCTGGGCTACCTGGAAGAACGCGGCGATGAACTATGATCGCACGTATGACGTGACAAGGAGCTACAGATCCAAGGCCGGTGACATGTCGAAGATCGTGAGTCGGGCTTCACTGGCTTACATCCTCGACGAACAGAAACGTTCCCTGTATGTCCAGCGTATCGTGAACGCGATCACAACGGGTTGGCCGGACCTGAGTTCGGGTCTGAATCGTAGCGATTGGGGAACCGTGGTTCCGCCCGGAAACGCGCTCTTCGACTCTGTGTTGGCCGCTGACGTGATCTACAACGCGATGAGTTCGACAGAACGCCAGAGGGTGGAAGACGTACTCCGGCAGGCTGCCAACTTCTACATCGAGAGCCAGACGTCCTGGCGGCTCAACCTGTATGGAAACCGGCTTGCCTGGGGGCTCTACACGGGCGATCGCACGTTGGCGGACAAAGCCAAAGCTGACTATCTGAACGAGCTCTCATCACAGCTGTCAGATGACGGTGTGTTTGTGGCAGGCCCGGGCTACGCGTCGAACCGGCTGGGAGGCCTGCGCAGTGCGAAGACGCACACGATGGATGTACTCGAGTTCACGGGTGAAGCTCAACTCTATGATGATCCACGTGTGATCGACTTCTACGAGTGGCTCTATGGATACTCGGTGACTCCCTTTCGTCGACGATACTCGTTCGGTGATTCCGCGCCGAATCGCAATGGTTTGCAGAATGGCCCTCGAGCGGTGTCCGCGCATCGGTTCTCCGAGGCAGCCGCCAGCTACGCAGCGTGGAGCCTGAACGGCGAGTTTCCATCCGCAAGCCTGCTGGCCTATGTCCTGATGGATCAACCTCTGGCAGATCCGAAGCTCCCGCCGAGTCGTGTCTTTTCTGATGGTGGGGCTTACTTCCGAGAGGCAATCAACTCCCCGGATGCTCTGGCTGGTGCCCTTAACAACGTTACTACTGATGGTGGGCATACACACAAAGAGGCAAACGGTGTCCATCTCGCTGCCTACGGCGAGCACATCCTGCGGAATGCTGGCTACAAGGGATGGGGTACAGGTGCATACGGTTTCACTTGGGAATACGTGAACCGGACTGCGCGATCCGCGAATGTCGTCTCGGTCGAAGGGAACGACCATCTTGTGAAGGTTGGCGCAGGTGTGGCGGAGTCGTTCACGGGACACGGGTTCGACTACGCGAGCGGAAATTCGGGGCAGGCGCTGCTCGGAGGGAGACATTGGCGCAATTTCTGTCTGGTTCATTCTGCTGATGAGGCGAACGGATACTTCATCGTCTTCGACGAAGTCTATCCCGCAGTCGGCACGCGCTCGGCCGATCTCTACCTGCATCCCAATTCGGATGAAACTGATATCACGACGGAGGGATTGGCCTACACGTGGGAGATCGGTGCTTTCCACACCCACGAGTTCGATACAGACACGTCGAACAACAACCTCGAGATCCGCGAGAGCGAGAATGGCGTCCACGTGACTGCGTTTCTGGCCTCTTCCCCTCAGACAGCCACGATCGAGCGTGGTCTCTTGGCGCAGTGGGACGAGACCTTTGTGGGCGAGTATCTTCACGCCACGTACCCCATAGACGGGCATACAGGTTTTCTCACGCTGATCCTTCCGCACGACAACAGCCATCTCCCACCGACGCCACTTCGCATATCGGGACCCTATCACAGCGGCGCGCGGGTCGATCACGGAGCCGGCATCGTTGACTATGCGGCGGAGTCCACGTCAGACTCTACTTACAGGATCGGTGAAACGGAGGTGCGTGGTCTGGCAACCTGGTTCCGTACACGAAACGACACAACGGTGTCGGTCTTTCTGCGGAAAGGTGTGGGATTTGAATCTCCGATGCTCGGTTTCACGGCCGAGGACGAAGTCAGCCTGCTTCTCGAGGGACAGGCCGGTCAGGTCATTTCGCCAGGCACTCATCTAACAATCCGGTCCAACCGCGCTCTCGATCTGGTACTTAATGGTGGGACACCCCTGTCGGTCGTTTCCTCCGGTGTCGATTGGATACAGGTCTACATTCCGGAAGGACGACACTCTTTCTCTCTCGTCACGCTCGCACCGCCCGCTCTGTCGGTCCCACCGAATCTTGATTTGGGTGAGGTCCCCAAAGATCGCGTGTCTCGGGGATCACTGGTCCTCACGAATACCGGTGAAGGACCGATGATTGTGAGTGATGTCCGGTCCGATTTCTCGGGGTTCAGCTCGGATGCACTTCCCGTTCGGATCGAAGCGGGTGAGGCGCGTGAAGTCGCCGTGTCGGTGCGTGGTGGAACCGGAGGAGCTTCCGAAGGGGTTGTCGAGATCTACACCAACAGTCCGGATCATCCGGTCACATTCGTTAAGCTGACGGGCCTGTTCACGACCGTAGCGGCAGATGCGCGGGCAGACTTTGATGGCGATGGGGTCGTTGGTTTCTCTGACTTCCTGGCCTTTGTGCAAGCATTTGGTTCGTCGGATGCGGCATACGATATCGATCGCAGCGGGAGCGTCGATTTCGGGGACTTTCTCATCCTGGCAGATTCATTTGGCCGGTCAGTGATGGGATAGCCAGACTGTGGCTCAACATTCAGGGATGTGTTTGTAGCTGGACATGGATGAGAGTTTGTCTCGTTACCGAGGCCCGGGTCTGGGTGTAGTGGCGAATGGGGTGCGAGTGGTAGACTTCGGGCAGATGACCGGTCAGTGCCTCGTGTGGCCGGATTCTCTGCTGCATGATAGACTGCTTTGGATTTCTGTGTAGAAGCGTGTTTGCCGTGTCTTCGACTAGCCCGATGGGCACGTCGAGAAGCGGGCATTCTGTATGTCGTGGAGTTCTCGATACGCGTCACCGTAAGTGTCGTTGGTCGAGCAAATGGGAATGAAGAATGAGGGAGGCCGTGGAAGCAACGATTGACTGGGTGGTTGAGGAGCAGTCAGATCGGGTCAATGCACTGTTCGAGGCGTTGGATCTGAAGCGTGATGGGCTGGGTGATGTAGCGAAAGCCTGGGGTGCGGGAGACAAGGTCGCGGCGTGCCGTGCGTTGTTGGATCACTATGGAAAGTCAAAACAGGCGAAGCGATGGGGTCGGGACCCGGTAGAGACGGGAGAAGACACGACCGCCGCAGCCGAGGCAATCCTGCGGGACGAGTACACGTTTCAAAACGTGACAGGAACGCCCACACGGAAGGCCGACGGATCACTTGATTGGACGTATCGCGGACCGAACGACGATGCTGAGTGGGCGTTCTTCCTGAATCGACACGGGCACATCCGTGCGCTTCTTCACGCCTATCGCAAGACGGGGAATGAGCGGTACATCGATCGCGTGGACTCGGATACCCGTGAGTGGGTGATCGTGAATCCGTATGGGTGGGAGCGAACGAGCGACCCCCGATGGCGTGGTCTGGAGACGATGGCGCGCATCGGTGTCTGGTCACATCTCTTCTACAACTCGATCGGCGATGACCACATTCAGGATGGCACGCGGATCCTCCTTCTCTCCAGCATCCCCGAACACGCGCACTACACGCAGCATTACCACAATACCTGGGGCAACTGGCTGGCTATGCAGATGTGTTCGCTCTCGTTGGCAGGACTGGCGTTCCCCGAGTTTCGGGATCAGGAAGCCTGGCTGGCATACAGCTACCACTCGCTGCTTCCTCAGATGGAGCGCCAGATCTACCCGGACGGCGCGCAGAAGGAGCTGTCGAGCCACTACCACGGTGCGACACTCAATGCTTTCCAGGCCTTTGCTGACCTGTATGAGCAAGCGGATCAGCGATTGCCGGATTCCTGGTATGAAGGTCTCGAGCGGATGTGGAACTACTGGGCGTATTCGATGCGTCCCGACGGGCACGGTGTGCTGAACAATGATTCGAACCTCGATTACAACCGACCGAAACTGCTTCAGACGTATGAGCAGTATGGTCGCCCGGATTGGGCGTATATCGCGTCGAATGGCGCTGAGGGTGACAGACCGGCCGGACTGGCATCGCGCATTTTTACGTGGTCTGGGCAGCTGATTTCGAGGAGCGGCTGGGATGCCGACGCGCACTGGAGTGTATTCGATGTCGGACCGTGGGGGATCGGGCACCAACATCAGGACAAGCTGCATCTGTCGGTATCCGCCTTCGGCCAAGACTTTCTTGTTGATGCGGGAAGGCTCTACTACAAGCGGGACGACTGGCGGGACTGGATCCAGGGGACGATGGCGCACAATACGCTGATCGTAGATGGCTGCGAGCAGAAGGCGGATGTGCTGGAAGTAGACGAACCCATCGATGCGGATTCCTATGCAATGAACGCGTCATTCGATTATGCGCGCAGTGCCTTTACCGCGGGATATAAGGGGTTGGAAGGCGAGGCGGTCCATCGTCGCGCTGTGATGTATGTCAAAGGTGTGGCCTGGATCGCCGTGGATCAGGTCGAGAGCGACCGGGAGCGTGAGGTTGAGACCCTCTGGCATTTTCATCCAGACGTGACCGTCCAGCTCGAAGACAGGGTTGCGATCGGCAGGCACGAGGTCGGGTCGATGGCCGTTCACCCGATCGGTGGGTGGAGTGGGCACGCGCGGACGGTCGAGGGACAGGAGCCTCCTGATATCCAGGGATGGTATAGCCGGGAATACAATCAGAAGGATCCGGCGACGTGCGCGATATACGGTGGCAAGAGTGACGGGCAGGTGATGGGCTGGGTGATCGTGCCGTCGAAGGAGGGGAACGTAGATGCCGAGATTCAGCTGGAAGAGGAGGACGGAGTGGTGTCCGTGTCGGGCGTGATCTCGGGGAGACAGGTCGAGGCCCGTATCCCGATCGTCGAGGGTGAACCGACGTTGATTGTGAGGTAGAGAGTCAGGTCGCCAATTGTGGTTTCAGCACTGACGTGTGGGTTTTGAGTCACTGGACGGGACCGGGTCAGCGTCGGACGCAGTCTTCAGCCCTATGCGATCGCTCTACTGCCAAGGCCCTCCTACCCTCCGGTTTCGGCGTCTCCCTCGACTACGCTTGGGGCGGGCTAACTGGGCGCGGTGCCTGCTAGATCACTTCGCGAGGCCACGCCGTTTAGTTCGATCAGTCAGGTTGCTCCTCAGGCAGCGTCACTTCGGGCCGGGCCCATCGGGACTCTGGGCCGGCCCGAAGTGACACTTTCTGACGGCCAGTTTGGCTGTCTGGGCTAGTTGCCGCATCCACGGATGAACAGAGGACACTTATGAAGACGACCCACACTTTTGCGTGTAGAAGCTCAATTGTCAAAAATCGGGAGAGTAAATGTTGATACAGGATCAGATTGGTTGGACAGATTTGGACGGTGACTGGCTGAGCTTCTTCAGGGCGATCAGTGTTGATACGATTCATCTGGAGTGTCGTCGTGCGGTGGCTGAGGCAGGACTCGAGATCGGAGACTCGAGCAAGCTTGAAAGCATGTTTACAGAGGCACGTGAGAAGGTCGAGAAGGCTGGCCTGAAACTGAATAACGTCTTCTTCTCCGTTCCGAAAGAGATACCACTGGGTCTGGAAGCAGCCGACGAGCAGATTGATAACTGGTGTGGACTGCTGGAAGCTCTGGGTAAGGCCGGCATACCAGCTCTGGGCTGGAACTTCAAGCCCATGGGGAACTTCCGGACGGATTCGGCATCGGGACGCGGCGGCGTGAGCTACAGCACCTTCGACTACGACGCTTACATGAAGGACCGAACCGGCATGAACACGCCCCAGATATCCGAGGCTGAGATGTGGGGCCGAATGGAGCGGTTTCTAAAGGCCGTGATACCCGTCGCCGAGAAGGCCGGCGTTGTGATGGCGCTCCATCCCGACGATCCGCCCATTCCGGAGCCGCTTGGCGGTGTATGGCAGATCTGTTCCTCTACCGATCAGTTTCGACGGGTCTTCGATTCCGTCCCCAGTGAGAGCAACCGCATGCTGTTCTGTCAGGGGTGTATGACCGAACTGTTGGGGCAGGAGGTCTACGGGTTTATCAAGGAGATGTCCTCGAAGAACAAGATCCAATGGGTGCACTTCAGAAACGTGAAGGGACAGCTACCGTACTTCGAAGAGGTGTTTCCGGACAACGGGGATATCGACATGCGGCAGGCGATGGAGATATACCGGGACAACGGGTTCAATGGGCCGTTCATGATGGATCATACGCCCAGGTTCGCGGGTGAGAACGCCCCACTGTCGAAGAAGCTGGGTAAAGCATACTGTATCGGGTATATCAGAAGGCTGATTCAGGAGGTATACGGGTAGGGGCGGCAGGGGAGCAGAGAGGCTACCACCAGTGGACCGAGTGGCCGGAGCCGGGGAAGAACAGGAGGTCGACCACACTCGACAATGCCACGCCGGCGGCATATCCCGCGACAAGCCCGACGAAGAGCGGGATGCCCCGCTGGAATGCGTTCATGCCGCCCATACGAAGTAACGATGCCTTGATGGCCCAGGCGATGAAGAACGTCGAGAATTGGTGAGGGACGAGAGGGACGGCGAAGCCGATAGGGTTCAGACGCCACCAGGGGAGCTTGAAGCGCATCGCCATCATGGCTGCCATCGCGACCCCTCCGATGGCCAGGATTGAGAGGCGGTCGATGTCGACGGGCCAATGGTTGTTCATCCGGAAGACAACCCGATGGTAGGAGCGACGAGCGTAATAGGTGTAGGTGTAGGAGCTGAAGTTGTATGCACCGTTCTCGTAACCCAACCAGATGGCGTAAAGGATCGACAGGAGATAGGCCGTGGCCAGAGCCAACAAAACGCCGACCAGGAGATGCGTGGGGTTCAGATGACCGCGGATTCTCTGAAGCATGGTCAGATGAGACATGACCATGCCGCTGTTATATCCCTCGAAGTTCCTGGTATAGGTCAACATCAGGATGGACGCAGGCCGCATTGACGCGGTACCGACGGTCGCAACTGTAAAGGCTTCCGAACCAAAGGGGCTCTGCAGATACGGAAGACCGAGTTCCGCGCTCATCTTGGAGATGCCGATGTAGGAGACCATCAGCGCGAACACGAATGTCGCCGCCATGAACGTGTCGACTCCAGCCGCGATCAGCCAGAGAACGCCATAGGTGATGCCGCCGACGATCAGCTGGATCGCGCCTCTCGAAGACACGAGTTCGGGATCCTGTCGCGGCCGGTTCCGTCTGGCCTCATCGATGACCTGGTGGATTCTGTCCCGAGCGTTCCAGACGGCCCACGCAACATAGACCAGGAAGGCCCCCGCCGTCTGCCAGCTGATTAAGGCGCTTGATGCGCCGGGATGGTTGGCGCCGCCACCGACAGGGAGCGTGTAGCCGATTCTGGTCGCCACGATGATTTCGAAATGCTTGGCCACGAAGAACACGATCGTGCTGACCAGGATTTCGACGCTCGCGAAGTAGGACAGGCCAAGCGTCAGGAGGTTGATCTGCTTGGTGAAGACGTTGATACCGCCGGAGACGAGCTGCATCCAGCCGCTGTTCAGATCTATCCGGGGTATCTGATCGTTGAAGAATGTCGGGATGTTCCAAGCGAGAACACCGAAGGATATGGCGAAGCCAACCCAGAACAGCGGGAACCTTCCTGATGACGCCTTCAACAGGTTCTGTCGGTCACCCGCAAGGATCTGGAGCGGCACCATCATCGGGTAAGTCAGCTTCTCGTTCTCCATCCACTGCTTGCGGAAGATGGACGACAGCCCGAGTGACGCGGCGATGAAAGCGAGCCCGACGGACGCCCAGCTGAGCATCGGTCGAAACCAGATGCCCCAAGGCAGGTCTCTCGTGTCCGGGAGTCCTTCGTGGAACCATCGTACTCCTTGGCTGTCCATCGGTACGATCCAGGGCTTCAGATACGGATGAAACGAGTCCCACTGATTCTCCGGTGTTGCGAAGTATACGGGCATCGACCAGGAGCCCATGATGTAGCTCATCAGGCCGTCACCGGGGATGAAGCTGGACCCGAGTATCATCGATGTAAGGAGGATTAGGCGGTTGCGTGTCAGGAGGCCGGGCCGAAGAGCTCGGACTGCCACGAGGACCAGGAAGATGGCCATCACGGCGACGGGCAGGTTATGGTTCAGGTTGAGCCGGGATGACCGGAGGATGTACTGGTTGTAGATGATCCAGACGGCCATGAGTCCGACCAGCCCGAGACCGACGATGATGGTCGCTGCTGACGCGTAGGTGGACTCTTTGTTGTTGTGTGATTCCAAAAACGCACCCCTTTCCGAACCAATGAATATACAAGAATGGACATCCGAGAGCGCTGGATTGACTAGGAGGATCTGATGTCGAACCGAATCAACCGGGCAGTAGAGCTTCTGTCGCTGGATCAGACGATCTACTACACCGGGGCACATACGGGGCACGTGCTGACGTTTGAGCAGGGCAGGGAAGACGCGACTACGTGGGCAGACTACATTAACGTCGGCATGGAACACGGCTGTTTCGATATGACAGGGCTGGCCAATTACATGAAAGGTCTCGCTACCGGTGGACCTACAAGAAGCGGACATCGGACGCCGACGGTGATCGTAGAGGTTCCGGTCGACGGCTCCTCGGAAGCCGTTATTCGGGCGAATGCTTGGCAGTTTCGTCAGATCCTTGCGCGCGGTGTGCACGGCCTTCTGCTGTGCATGGTCCAGTCTGCCGATGCCGTACGGGCATTTGTCGAAGAGTGCAGGTATCCGATCAACCGGCAAGGTGTCGGGTATGGGCTTGAGGAGGGGCGGCGTGGGGTCGGGTCGGAGACGACGGCGACAGAGATTTGGGGGTGCTCGCGTGATGAATATCTCGACAAGGCGGATCCGTGGCCTTTGAATCCGGACGGGGAAC
>CAYYGZ010000084.1:17098-17329 GCA_964471275.1 uncultured bacterium
TGTCGGTGACCGAGCAGTGTCTCAGAGTGCCGGGAATCGGGTTTGCTGAAATGGGGCCGGGAGACCTGAGTATGTCGCTGGGCTACAAGACGCGGCCAAACCCGCTGCCATCAGAGATGGTCGAAGCGCGGGAACGTGTGAAGGATGCGTGCAAGGAGAATGGTGTCGCGTTCCTGTCGGGGTGTACGCCGGAAACGATCAAGGAACGGATCGATGAAGGCGTTCGGATCG
>CAYYGZ010000085.1:0-17314 GCA_964471275.1 uncultured bacterium
ATAGCCTCAGTGAGGCGCGTGACGCCATTGCAGACTATGCCAGCTACTATAACCACCAGGAACGGCTGCACTCGTCGCTCGACTACCGAACATCAAACGAAGTGAATGAAGCACATCAATCAACTCTAATGGCAGCTTGAAAACATCTCGCTTTGGGGGGACCACTACGGTCTCATCTGAGAATCTCGGCAAAACACCTCTGCCCGACCTCAGTTATCCTCTGCGGTCTCCGCGCGCGCTGCGTTGAACGCCTTGGTCTCTATTAGGAGTAGCTATGTCTGTCCGAATCGTGTTGGGCGCCCAGTGGGGTGACGAAGGGAAAGCCAAGATTGTCGATTTCCTTACGAGCGACGCCGATGTGGTCGTCCGCTACCAGGGAGGGGCAAACGCCGGGCACACCATCAAGGCCGGCGATCTCGAGTTTGTGTTCCACCTCATACCTGCGGGCATCGTGCATCCCGAGAAGAGCTGCGTCATCGGAAATGGCGTCGTCCTCGAACCCGAAGCACTCTTTGCAGAGATCGACGAGCTCAAGGAAAAGGGCGTCACGACGGAGGGCCGACTCTTCGTCAGCGAGCGAGCACACCTGGTGCTCCCCTACCACAAGGCAGTTGAGCGGGCGAGCGAAGAGAAGATCGGCGAGGGTGCGATCGGGACGACGCTCCGCGGAATCGGCCCAACCTATAACGACAAGATCAATCGATCGAGCGGAATCCGTGTGCTGGACGTCATCGATGCGGACGTGCTGGCCTCGAAGATCAGGGCAAACCTCGTCGAAAAGAATGAAATCCTCACAAAGCTCTACGGGGTTGAGCCACTCGAGGAAACACCCATCATCGAGGCCTACGTCGCCTACGGGGAACGGATTCGACCGTATATCGTCGACACGTCAGTCTACCTGAACGAGCAGATCAAACGGGGCAAGGGCATCCTGTTCGAGGGCTCGCAGGGAACGCTTCTCGACGTCGATCACGGCTCCTACCCGTTCGTCACCTCATCCAACACCACAGCTGGCGGTGCGTGCACGGGTGCAGGGATCGGTCCAACCCGTATCGACGATGTCGTCGGCGTCGTCAAGACCTACACGACCCGTGTGGGCAATGGCCCGTTTCCGACCGAACTCCACGGCGAGATGGGTGACCGCATCCGCGACATCGGTCACGAATACGGTGCAACAACGGGTCGACCAAGACGTTGCGGCTGGCTCGATGCCGTCATCCTCCGCATGTCGGAGCGGATCAACGGTCTCACCTCGATCGCCGTCACCCGTCTTGACATCCTCGATCAGATCGAGGAACTCAAGATCTGCACGCACTACACCCGGAACGGCGAACGTGTTGATCACTTCCCCGCTGATCTTAACGTCCTCGCGGAATGCGAGCCGGTCTACGAGACACTTCCCGGCTGGCAAGCCGATACGACGAAGTGCCGCACCTACGATTCACTTCCGGAAAAGGCTAGAGCCTACCTGTCACGGATCCAGGATCTCTCCGGTGTTCAGATCTCGATCGTGTCTGTTGGCCCGGATCGGGATGAAACGATATTTGTATAGAGAACCGGCCTTTACCGTATGCTGTAGTGTGCATCAGCGGGGGCAACCAAACCATCGATTGTCTGCCGGTTCGTACACCGTCTCCGAGTCCCCCACATCCTCAGCCATTTACGCTCCCGATTGGCGACAAGCCTGTCCAGTGTCATAATGGTTCTGACACATTTAGCCCGTATGTCGGGTTGATTTGGGATCGCCGCTCTCTACACGATATGGACGGCACGGTCTCGAATCTGGATCTGTCTCAGCCCCGGAACGGGGCGACCGCCGATAGCCTGAGATGCGGCCGCACCCCAGGACTGGACAGACAATCGTGAGCCGCGTCGCGATGATTTCTCGGCTCCCGAAAAGGAAGGCCCCGGCGCGAATCGTACAAACACGTGGGTGTCGGTAACGGCCTTGACCCGTTGCGTCCGACACCAACGAATCGGCACGGATAACACGATTCTGAATCAGTACAGACTAGCGGCAGATCCACCTAACGGCTAGTCGCCGACCTCGGGCACCAGCACGTGCGTCCGCCTTCAGACCGCCACCACCGTATGGTTGACCGTTGCTCAGATACGTTTGGTAATCCTCCGCCATATACTCGAAGCCGTAGAACGTGTCGGGCCGATACTGGTGCATCTGCCGACCAACGATGGCGGTCTGGTATCCAGCGGCCGTCAACTCCCGGGGCATGGTCGGCGGCGGATCCCAAGGCGAGGTCGTCATGCCCACCATCCAGTTGTTGATCGGTCATGAAAAGGATGAAATTGGGCTGTTGGTCGAGCATGGTTTCTCCAGGATGACTTATCTATCCTCGACAGATTGCGAGGGATTCGTTTTCGCTCAGCGCCCGATGTTTCGCGCTCTGCGCTTATATAACTTCTCCAGATCCGCCTCCACCTGCACGATCTCGAGACTCGCATCCTTGTTCATCACTGCCGCTGCTTGCTTCTCCGTCCACCGCTTCGTCGGCCACTTCTCCACGCAGGAAATCCTGAGCAGAAGCCGTGACAGCACGGAGGACGCTTCTCGCAGATCGGCAAGTCTGATCTTGTCCAGTGTGTCGTGTGCGGTATGTCCATAGCCTCTGCCGGAGAAGACCCCCTCTACATCTCCCATCCCACACGTTGGCACCCCGGCCTCGAAGAAGGGAAAGTGATCGGAGAACGCCGACATCCCCTGCCCATACGGCATGTCGTATTTCATCTGCGCTCTTGCCGCAGCAAACGTGGTGTCAAGCTCGGGTCGTCTGTGCATCACGATCCCTTTACGCCCCCCGCCTCCGGCTGAGTCCATGTTGATATAAAGCCTGATCTGATCCAGCTCATCCACGTGCTGCGCGACATAATTCTTCGCGCCGATCAACCCGATTTCTTCAGTCCCGAAGGCCACAAACCGAATGCCACAGCCAATTCGGTCCGCTGCATACGTCTTCAACACTCGCGCCGCCTCCTGCACACACACCATCCCCGACACAGGATCATTCGCGCCCTGTGAGATATCGTGTCCATCGTAGTGACATCCCGCTATCACCCATCGATCCGGGTGCGTATTCCCCGGCAGTTCGGCAACAACGTTCCAGGAGGTCTTCTCCTTGGTCCGGTTCCTCGTCCTCAACTTGAGCGTGACCTTGCCCTTCCGTTTCATCACTCTCTGGAGAAACGACCCGTCCTCTTTCGAGATCGATATCCCTGGCATGATCGCTTCCTGATTGTCCGCGATGCTCCCCGTTGCCGGTCCCAGACCGTCGTAATGGTTCATGAAGATGAACCCGGAAGCACCCGCAAGCGCACTCCGTGCGTACTTTTCTGACCGATGAACAAACCGGTGGCCTCTCGCCGACGCGCTCGTTGCCATCACGATCTTGCCCTTCAGCCTTCTTCCAGCACCCTCGAAATCTTTCGGCATACCATCACCCACGGAAACCAGTTCGGCCTCCAGAGTACTGCTTGGGCAATAGGGCAATGCGATACACGGGATTTCTTTCTGAACTGGTGCGACAATCTCGAGCGTGGTCACGCCTCTCGACCACGAGGCGTATCGATACGGCTCCTTGCGCGGCTTCCTTAGGCCATACTCCCTGAACTTCTCCCGGAAGAAGTCAGCTGCCTGGCGTTCGCCCGCCGTACCCCCAAAACGAGATCCGAAATCGTCACACAGAATCGTTAGATTGTCCATGGGCTCCGAGGACGTGTGGATGTCCCCAAGCATTTGCCGGTCAATATCAAGAAACGGGTTATCTGCCATTATATCTCCATTGGGTTCGTTTCTGCTGCGTTGTAGCAGCCAGGAATAGACTGGCGCCCTGTCCCATCAATCGAGCTGCAATCTGCAACCACACTGCAGGCATTCCCGCTCTCTGCACCTGCTCCCCTATGCCTTCCGCCCTCCTTACCCCTCCGCCTTATATCCTCTTGTCCTGCAATGCATTTAGCATTGACGACCATCCGCAGTACTATATATTCTGCTTCGGTTCTAGAATAGCGTTTTTTTGATCAAAATGGGAGGGCCGGATGGCGAATACCATCCTGTCGAAAGAACAGGTTCTGGCACGTCTTACGGAAACGTCCACCGTTGCGGGGGCGGATCTCAAAGGAATAGATCTGTCCGGTGAGGATCTGTCCGGTTCTGACTTCTCAAGGACCAACCTGACTGGCGCCAACCTGTCAAACTGCAAGCTGATCGAAACCCGTCTGCACGAGGCGAGCCTCCGGGGCGCCAACCTTTCTGGAGCAGACCTCACCAGAGCCTATCTTGTCGCGGCTGATCTCTTGGGGGCCAACCTCAGGAGCGCAACGATGGTCTGGACCTTTCTCTCAGGAGCCAACGCCGGGGGGGCCGATTTTGGTGAAGCAGACCTGACCGAAGCCAGATTGGGCGTCATAGAAGCCGCCTTCCCGAACGAATCTGGAAAACCGACCTCCTTCAGGGATGCGAACCTGTCGAGAGCAGTCGTGAATGCGACCGACTTCCGAGGCGTTGACCTTCGGGGTGCCAACTTGACAGGTACCTACCTCTACGAAGCCAAGATCCGTGGTGCGATCATCGACAAGGCACTGTTCGATGGTGCGGTTACCATGGCCGAGACCTACTGATTCGCGGCGGGTCCTCCCGGGGCCGTCCACTCAGAATCCTCCTGTATATGTCTCCAAGCGATCGTCTCACCAGACCGCTCCGCGACCTTCGCATCTCAGTAACGGATCGATGCAACTTCCGTTGTCCATACTGCATGCCAGCCGAAATCTTCGGTGAACAGTACGAGTTCCTGCCCCGCACCCAGATCCTGACATTCGAGGAAATCGAACGCGTTGCCCGGACAGTCGCGGGTCTTGGTGTCGCGAAGATCCGAATCACAGGGGGCGAGCCGCTGCTCCGACGCAAGATCGAGTCACTGATTCACTCACTCGCCGACATACCGGGAATCAAGGACCTCACACTCACGACAAACGGCGTTCTGATCAAGGATACCGCGGACCGGCTCAGGGCTGCCGGGCTGAATCGCATCACCATATCGCTGGACTCACTGGATCCTGAAGTATTCCGTGCGATGGCGGGACGGGATGTATTTCCCGAAGTGGTGTTGGCCGCCATCGATACCGCACAGATCGCAGGTCTGACCCCCATCAAGATTAACGCCGTCATCAAGCGGGGCGTAAACGACCACACGCTGGTCGACCTTGCCCGCCATTTCCACGGCACCGGTCACATCGTCCGCTTTATCGAGTACATGGATGTGGGAAACCGGAATGACTGGGAGCTCGATCACGTGGTGCCGGCAGACGAGATTATATCTCGCATTCACGACGAACTGCCGCTCGAACCGGTCGACGCCAACTACCCGGGCGAGGTGGCTCGGAGATACCGCTATGTCGACGGGGGTGGCGAGATCGGCGTCATCGCATCGGTAACACAGCCATTCTGCGGCGATTGCACAAGACTGAGGCTTTCCACGGATGGACGACTCTTTACCTGCCTTTTCGCGACATCTGGCACAGATCTCCGAGACGTGCTCAGAACGGGAGCATCTGACCAGGAACTGAAACATAAGATCGTCTCCGTCTGGTCTGGCCGCAACGATCGATACTCCGAACAACGGACAGATAAAACCGTTATGGCCCCGTTGAGAAAAGTAGAGATGTATCAGATCGGTGGGTAGCCCCGGACGACCGCGTAGACGGGTACGGGTATTCAGATATGGACGATGTAGTTGACAAGTCGCATATATGCGATACCTTATAGACCATACACATTATTCTTGATCAACTTAGTACACATTTATAAGAAATCCACAGGTGACTGTCTATGAGTGAAGCACAGACGTGGAAAGAGCGGCTTGGGAATCAGATTTCCGAGGATCTGGCCAGGGACATCGACATCTACGAGACCCAGCTCGAGCTGAAACGGCAGGGCAAGATGACAGAAGAGCTGTTCGGTGAAACTCGGCTTCGTAGGGGCGTTTACGGACAGCGATACGACAACGGTCAACGTTTTGACGGTCAGAAGACGCAGGTGCTCGCATTTCCCTGTGGCGACCTGACAAAGGGCGTGATAACAGTCTGGGATGCGCCCGGCATGCAGCGCATCAAGATCCCCTTTGGGGGCGTAACCGCCGACCAGATGGATCTTCTGGCGGAGCTGGCTGAGGAATACTCCGATAGCATCCTGCACATTACGACCCGCCAGGACATACAGCTCCATTACGTCCATATAGAGGACACACCGACGATTATGCGACGGCTGGCCGCGGTCGGGATCACCACACAAGAAGCGTGTGGGAATTCGATCCGGAATATCACCGCGTGCCCGATCGCAGGGGTTTGTCGCACCGAGTCCTTCGATGTCACCCCTTACGCGGACGGGGCTACGAAGTTCCTGCTCGGACACCCGGATTGTCAGGACTTCGGACGGAAATTCAAGATCGCCTTCTCCGGATGTGCTCACGAGGCCTGCGGCCTCACCTCGATGCACGATGTCGGTGTCATCGCCAAGGTCGAGGGAGATAAGCGCGGCTTCGAGTTCTACGTTGGCGGGGGCCTTGGTGCCGTACCTCACCAAGCCAAGCTGATGTATGAGTTCCTTCCCGCCGAAGAGCTGCTTCCGATGATCCAATCGATCGCCCGCGTATTTGCCCGCCTGGGTGAGAAGAACAACCGGGCGCGCGCGCGACTCAAGTTCCTGATCGGCAAGCTCGGTCTCGAAAAGTTTTCCAGGCTCGTCGAGGAAGAGAGAAAGATCCTGCCGCACGATGATGGCTGGACGGCGTATCTTGAGGACGTCGACAAGCACACCGAAGCGCCGCTCAAGGATGCAGTCTCATTGAACATCACTGGACAGTCCGCCGCCTTTACGGAGTGGTCTGCCACCAACGTCTCGCCGCAGCAGCAAACAGGCTACGCGTTCGTGAGTGTGACGCTCCCGCTGGGTGATGCGACCGCCGATCAATTCCGTCTGATGGCTTCCCTGGCTCGCAAATACGTGAGGGATACCGTCCGCACCACGGTCGAGCAGAATATCATATTTCGCTGGGTCAGCGAGGCGGATGTACCCGATCTCTACGCGGAGTTAGAAGCTGCCGGGCTCGGTGCACCGGGGGCCGGTTCCATCGTCGATGTAACGGCCTGTCCAGGAACAGACACGTGCAAGCTCGGGATCGCCTCGTCGCGAGGCCTGGCAGCGGAACTACGCACCCAACTCGCAGCGAAGAGCGCCGCCCTCGACGAAGCGGTCAAGGGTCTCCGAATCAAGATCAGCGGGTGCTTCAACTCCTGCGGTCAGCACCACGTCGCGGATCTGGGCTTCTACGGGATAAGCCGGAAAATCGGTGAATATCACGTACCTCACTTTCAGGTGATCCTTGGTGGGCAGTGGGTGGAGAACGGCGGCTCATACGGTCTCGCCATCGGAGCAGTCCCGTCGAAACGCATTCCCGAAGTCGTGGATCGCATAACCCAGAGCTACATCGATCAGCGTCAGGGCGCCGAATCCTTCCAGGATTTTGTCACACGGATCGGGAAAGTGGCTGTAAAGGATACGCTCGAGGATCTGACCGTGGTCCCGGATCACGACGAAGATGCAACGCTCTACACCGACTGGGGTGACATTCGCGAGTTCACCACGGGCGATATGGGCAAGGGCGAGTGCGCGGGCGAGATCGTCCCCCTGATCGAAGTTGAGCTTCAGGGCAGCGAGCGTGAGTCCTTCGAAGCCCAGGTGCACATGGATGGCGGCGACTACGCGGCTGCGTATGAGCGTGCCTACAGCGCGATGATCCACGCGGCAAAGGCGCTTGTTAAGACTCAGTTTCTCGACATCCCCGAGGACCCCGACCAGATTGTCAGCGAGTTCCGAACGCGCTTCATCGACACACAGCTGTTCTTCGATCGGGCAGCAGGCGCGAAGTTCGCGAATTACCTGTTCCGGCATCACGATGAGCGGGTCGAGAACCCGTCATCTGAAGTCGCGCACATGATCATCGAGGAAGCACAGCTCTTCATTGAAGCCGTACACGCCTGCTACGGCCGGATGACCGTCGTCACAGCGTAACGTCTCGCGCACAGAGAAAGCACATATGGACATTTCAAGAATCAGCTGCAAGATACGGATGGATCAGGGCGAGAACGTCCCGACCGACACGTGGTTCGAGGTCTTCAACACGTGGATTCCCGAACCGGAGGACGACGTACTGATCGACGTCGCGGATTACACACACGTCAAGAACGGTCCACAGACCATACTGATCGGCCACAACGCACACTACGCGCTCGACACGACGTCGGGTCGATTCGGTTTCCTCTACGCGCAGAAGCGTGGATTGAGCGGCTCGCTGTCAAACCGCCTCGAAGAGGTGATCACGTCCAGCTTGAAGGCGTGCAGGCGACTGGCGGACGACAGCCGGCTTGAAGGAAAGGTGAGCTTCAACGGGGAGTCAATGCAGATCATCCTCAACGATCGGCTCGGGGCTGCCAACGACAACGCGGCTTTCGAGGCACTGAAGTCCGAATTGGACCCAATTCTGGATCGACTTTACGGCGGGAGCAGCTTTGAAATCATTCGAGATGCCGATGCCCGGAAGCCCCTGACCGTAATTGTTGCTGCTGCAGGGGAAATTTCTCCCTCTCAACTGCTTGAAAATTTAGGCAGTTAGCCGGTTTTTTGTCGAATCATTGACAAAAGAAGCAGAATCTATATATTCCCGAAAGAATTTAGCGATTGAGGCTTGATTTTCGGGCGTTTTAGCCCAATGATCAGTCTGTCAGTCAATCAAGGAAACAACGGGAAAGGGGTGAACGGTTATGGCCTACATCATCGCGGAGCCGTGCGTCGATGTGATGGACCGGGCTTGTGTTGAAGTCTGTCCCGTGGATTGTATCTACGAGGCGGATGCGACGAACCTAGACGAAGGGGATCGTCGTGCGATGCTCTACATCCATCCGGAAGAGTGCATCGACTGCGGAGCCTGCGAGCCGGAATGTCCGGTGGAAGCCATCTTCGCGGAAGAAGACACGCCCGACGAGTGGAAAGAATACATCGAGATCAACTCCAAGGCTTTCGAGTAGACTCGATATCGGTAGCACCAACATTAAGAGGGTCGGATCCGCAAGGATTCGGCCCTCTTGTATTTGGGGAGGGCCATACTCGAGAAAGCGCCGTTGGTGTTGGCCTGACATCCCGCTATCTTGTGACTCCAGCCGACACAAGGAGCCATCATGAGCACGGATCTCGCCGTTCACATATCCGAATCACCGCTGGTCGACACCCACGAACATCTCAAGAAGGAACCCGAGTGGGTAGAGAATGGACCCGACATCTTGCAGGATCTGTTCGGCAACTACGTCCCTGCAGATCTCAAGACTGCGGGCGCGAGTCCCGAAGCACTGCAGAACCTGACAGATGGCACGCGTGACATCGCCGGTCGATTCGAAGCCATACGACCAGCGTGGGAGGCCACGCAGCTCACCGGATACGGTGAAGCGGTCCGTCTCCTTGCCACCGAATTCTACGAAATCGATGAGCTGACTGTCGCGAGCCTCGAGGGAGCCCAGGACCGGCTCCTGCGGCTCCGTGAGCCCGGCAAGCGTTACGACATCCTCAAGCGGACGGCCGGCCTCGACCATCTCCAGACCGATGATTTCTGTTGGCCTTGCGTTCCCGACGAGAGCGGTCCCGACTTCTTCTTGTATGATCTATCGTGGGCAGGCTTTTGCAACGGTTCGATCGATGTACCGGATCTCTTGACAGAGACCGGTATAGAAGTCACCGATCTCGAGTCGCTCCGCATGGGTATGGCAGCAGTGTTTCACAAGTACGCCGGGTGTGCGATCGCCGTCAAAGCCCAGCACGCGTATAACCGAACACTGACCTGGGAGGCTCGCTCGGATGACGATGCAGCACGCGCGCTGAACGCGACGCTTTCGGGCTCGCCAACCCTCGAGAATCAGCTTTGCCTGGGCGATTGGTGTTGGGCACGCGGGGTTGAGCTCGCCATCGAGCACGACCTGCCCTTCAAGATCCACACCGGCTACTATGCCGGTAATGACCGGATGCCCGTCGACCGGATCAAGGCAGGCAACCTGTGCGCGATCCTGGCGGCGTATCCGCGGGCACGCTTTGTCTTGATGCACATCGCCTATCCCTACAGCCACGAACTCATCGCTCTGGCCAAACATTACCCGAACGTCTGGGTCGATCTCTGCTGGGCCTGGTCGATCGATCCGTTCAGCTCTGCAGATTTCGTGCGTCGCTTCATCCACGCCGTTCCCGTGAACAAGCTGTTTGGTTTTGGTGGTGACACGGGCTGGCCCACGAGCGCGGCAGCATATGCGATCCAGATGCGGCGCTGGTTCACCCGTGCCCTCCAGACGGAAATCGATGAGGGTCTCCTGTCTGAGAAGCATGCCATCGAGGCGGCTTCCCGTATCATGCACGAAAACGCCTACGACTGCTTCGACGTCTCCAGGACACAGATCCGCATCGCCTCAATACTGGCGTCTTAGTGCTCACGCGGGAGTGACCCGATATTACGGTACTCCCTTCCTCGATGAGGTAGCTTACGGCCATGATTGTCGTTTCGACTTGGAAATTCGGGTATGATGCCAACCAGAAGGCTTGGTCAATCCTCCAGGACGGGGGTTCTGCTCTGGACGCTGCCGTCGGAGGGGTGACCGTCGCGGAGTTGGAGCCATCGGTCAGGAGCGTCGGGTATGGCGGCCATCCCAACGCTGACGGCATCGTGCAGGTTGACGCCGCCGTTATGGATGGCCGCACGCTCGGTTACGGTGCGGTCGCCGGTCTCGAGGGAATCGCGACACCAGCGGCGGTCGCGCGACGCGTCATGGAAGAAACCGAGCACGTGATGCTCGTCGGGGAAGGTGCCCGATCGTTCGCAATCGATCAGGGATTCGCCGACCAGGACATGCTGACACCGGATGCACGGGAAGTGTGGGAGGCGTGGCGTTCACGCGGCCAGGATCAAGATTTCCTGCCCGCGGATAGTCACGACACCATCGGGGCCGTCGCTCTGGACGGCAACGGAGATCTCGCAGCTGTTTGCACAACAAGCGGCATCGCCTACAAGCTTCCGGGTCGAGTCGGGGATTCACCCATGATCGGTTGCGGTCTGTACGCGGACAACGAGACAGGCGCTGCCGTCGCGACCGGACGCGGCGAGGAGATTGCCCGCACCTGCGGTTCTTTCGCAATCGTCAACCTCATGCGGCAGGACCACAGTCCGCAGGAAGCGTGCGAATTGGTCGTCTCACACCTCGTCGCGCGTGTGCCTGCTTCAGAACGCCACCAGATGGCGTATGCGGCGATCGACAAAGACGGCCGGTTTGGCGCAGCCGCCGCACAGGCCCCGTGGCCGTATGCCGTAACAAACGATGATGTGAACGAAATCCGCTCAGGCTTTACGCTGCTGTCGTAGCCCCATTGTATCCTCCGGGGTCGCTTCGGTTCTGGACCTTGCTGTCGTGCAAACGATAACCCTACAGCGGGCACGAACCCTTTTGTGCCTCCTCGTCTTTCCGATCACGTTTGTGTGGCCGGGATGGGACATCTCTGTACACGCCAAGCCCACGGCACCGCCCTTCGAGCTGCACACGCCCTCAGGCGACTCTACCATCCATATCGAACCGTTTGACTACCCTTCACAACGCTCCGGATTGCCCGTGCCTTGGGAGGCCCATAAGGGCATCTGGGGACCGGCGTCCCCAACCGAGATCTACTACACCCTCAGGGACGAAGAGGGGAATCAGTATCTCTCTGCGGAGACCGAAGACAGTGCGATCGATGCGGGTCGTCCCGCAGAGGTCAACCTCCGCATCCACAACAAGCTGAGGTGGCGATGGCGTGTCTGGAGTCTGCCGACCGCCGCGGATGAAGAGGTAAAGGACAAGAACGACAGTGGGGCGGCTGTCCGGATCATCTTCCACGGTGGACTTCGCGCCCGGATGCTGAAATACGTGTGGAGCTCAACGCTCCCGAAGGGAACAGAAACCGAGAGTGCGGGGAACGGCAAGATCAAGGTCATCGTACTGCAAAGCGGAATGAGTCAGGCGGGTGAGTGGATATGGGAGGAAGTCAACGCATACGAGGACTACAAACGCGTGTTCGGTGGTGAACCGCGTCCGGTCAGAATCCTGGGCATCATCACGGATGCAAACAACACGCAGACTCTCTCGAAGGCGGATTACGATGACTTCACCTTCATCAAGGTGCCAACCCGAGAGCCGGCGGAACCAGACACACCCAACACGAACGATGACCAGGCCTCCGACTAGAATTGAAGCTGCGGAGCGCTCAGGGATAACAGCGAGAATGACAGAACATACCGGATCACTAAGGAGGAGGGACATGTCACGCACAACCGTGCAATGCCGAAGGCCGCTGTGGAGTCGGCTATACAGAAGCCTTACCGAGGCCGGATCACCCCGGGCATACAGCCTGCTGGCCGCGGCGGTCATTCTGTTGACGGGAACGGGTGCGCCTGGCCAGAACGTCTCGGTTAGCGATTACAGCGTCCCCGTCAGCCGGGCAGACAACCTGAGGATCGATGCGCTCAGTCTCGATTATCAATCTGTGGGCGACTCGATCGTCTCACAGACAGGAAATCTGGTCCTCGTCTACAAGAAATTTTATGAGTCGCTCCCATTCGCCTATTCCATCGACTTGATCGGATCGGCATCGTTCCGGAGGGACACTCAGAACGACAAGCTCACGGGAGATGCCCAATCGAACCTGCTGACACGGGTCAAGAAGTATCGGCGAGATGAAGGGAATTTCTTTGCCTTCGGTGAGACGGACTTCGATATCGATGAGGACAACGAACGACCGGGGCTGGACACGACCATTGGTTTCGGTTGGGGTCGTTTTATCAACGCCACCGCACTCAGAAAGGCTGTTCGCATCGAGGACTTCCTCCTTGATGAGGGCATCATATCCGAGCGGCTGCCGAGAGATTCGATGATTGAGCTGGGTCACATCATCGAAAAGGAGGCAGAGTACCGGGAGTTGTATGGGGATCGCTACCAGAACTACTGGTATGAGGACATGCAGAACGAAATACAGAAATCACGTAAAGTGCTGGGTAGCATCGGCGCGATCGGCGTCCTCCGGATGCAGGAAGTGCTCGAGAAGGAACGAATCAACGAGCGATTCTACGGTTGGGACCTTTCTGCGGGCATCCAGCTCGAAGCCCTGACGCCGAACAGGGGAGAGCTCAGAGATGATCCTGCTTTCTCGCTCGGACTTCGATACTCCCGTCCGATCAGTTGGAGCACCCAGATCAACACCGACTTCAACATCAACACACCGTTCAGCGGCGATTTTGGTCGGCGATACAACATCGACTGGCAGACCGACTTCATCTATGAGATCTCGAACAAGATCAACCTCACCTTCGTGCATCTACTCAGTCTGAGCAAGAAGGAGGACGAGAAAGCACAACACGACAACATAGGATCTGCAGGATTCAACTTCTTCATCGAGAACAAGATCAACCTGAACGCAGCCTTCGTGATGCGAAAGGACGAAACCAATCCCTGGCATCTCAGCTTCACCACGGGTTTGAGTTACCGCATATTCTAAACAGAAAACGCGCGGGAACCGAAGCTCCCACGCGTTACGTATCCTTCCGAAGACTAGAGCGAACGAACCGCTTCCACCAGATTCTCTGCCGTAATTCCGAAGTGTTCCCAGGTCGCCAGGTGCCCTTCGGACGGGGCGATGGTGGGATCGACGATTCCCACGTGCGCCACCGGTGTTGCCGAAGAAATGGCCGCCGACTGAACAAGCGAAGCAAAGCCTCTGATACCCACGGTCGGATTACCGATCAGCCCATCCTCGACAGTCACGACCCCCCCATCGTAGTTCCCGACCAGATCCGCCAGCACACCGTCACCAAGCGGCAGTGCGTTGACCACAAAGACATCCACCGGATCCTCTGACTTCAGTGTTTCCGCAGCATCGCGGGCCAGGTATGCCGGTGCTCCCATCGCCAGGATCGCCTTCTTCGCCCCAGCATATCGTCGATACTCCGTTACATCCTCCCACGCCGAATCCGCGTCCCACAATGCACCGGATCCATCCTGCTTTTCGAGTACGGGAAGGTTGTCGCGCGGAATCCCGATGATGTGACCTCCGTAGTTCTCCGCGATATCCCGAACCGACACAAAAGCGGCTCGTGCATCAGCCGGAGCGTAAAATCGGTGGAGGTAGGGCAGATACCCCATGGCGAGCGTAATCCAGTCCAGGCTCCAGCCGGAGAAATGATCCCTGCCGGTGCAGGCCCCCACGTGCGACAGATGCATCGTCACGTTCAACCCCTCGTTCACACCGTCGAGGTTACGATGATATCGCCAGAGTTCGAACCCTTCGCGCGCGATACCCTCGAAGAAGGCAGCGAAGGTCGCGAACACGGCCATCTGCGGCTTGGTGCTGCTCATAGACAAACCATTGGCCACAAGTGACGATGCCTGCTCGGTGATCCCCATCTCGAAGGCGTGATTCGCGTCAACGCAGGCTCTGGCCTTGTCCAGCTTGGTCGAGGGATCGAGATCACAGGAAACGGTGAAGAATGATTCCGGATGCGCTCTGGCCACAACCTCGTAGCCCAGCTGAGTCCCATTCCTTGCAGATACGGACTCACCGGCTTCCGGCAGGGAGAGCTCCTCAAGCTGCTGAGCCGTGATCTCCAAATTCTTGCTGCCGGGCTTGGGTCGGGCCGTCGTCGTCTTGGTCTTCGCTGAGGCGCGCGCATCCTGTAACGCCCCGACTTCCTCTCCGATCTCGGCGAACATCGGCGTAGACAGGACTTCGTCGAGGTTTCGTCCCTTCATGTGACCGTCGTGATGTCCAGCGCCGCCCGGGAGCCCGTTTACGTGGAAGATGCACTCGAACATCGGGATGACATCCCGGTAGCTCATCAATGAGCCCGGCACCCAGACTTCGGTGTCCAGAGAGACACTGTTCCCTGCAGCAAAGCTCTCGAGTTCACTGGACACACCCAGCGACTCACCGAACGAGGCAAGGGTAACGCCCTCGGCACCCGTTGGATAGATAAGTACGGGGTTGCCACTTCGCGCCTGCCGAGCGGCTTCCCGATACGCGTCGAACAGAACAGCCTGATCGTGGAGAGATGAGACCTCGAGAATCTCGACGCCCATCGCCGCAATCAAATGACGTGGATCCTTATCGATGATCTTGTCCGTGGTGTTCGACAACTGGATCCCGTTACGATTCATCACAAAGACAATCGGTGCACCGTGCAGGTCAGCGCCCATAAAACCGTTCAGAGCCTGACCGGACACCCAACCGGCGTCGCCGCAATGGCAGAAGACCAAACCTTCGTCCCCGTGATGGGCTCTCAGTCCGAGCGCAAGACCGACTGCGACCGGAACCATCACGCCAAGCCGCCCGCCGCTCAGTTCTGTCCCGCCCGGGAGCCACGAGACATGGCCGGTAATGTCAAGCCCACGACGAAACTGATCGATCACAAGCTGGGGATCCAGGTATCCCCATGCAGCAAGCGTTGAGAAATAACCGATGCTGGTGTGAGCGTGCTCGATCGTGTATCGAACCGCTTCACTCCCCGAAACCGCCATCGTCATGTTGAGACCCGGAATCAGCTCCAACCCGCCGCCGAGATGGTCGAGCTCACCTATCTCTGCCAGGGAAGCCAACGAGGACAACGCGGTGCGCGCCGCGTCCTTTTCTAACGCCCGGAGCAGGTGGACATCCCGGTTCCCGAGCCCGTCACCCGATGTCAGATCGAGTCCGAAATCCACAACCTCGGACGTGACTGACGAACGCATATATCGCGATCCATCGATCAGGGCACGATTCCGCTGATTCTGCTGATCCAAGGCCTGCTGCGCGTTACGCATCGAATCCCCCTGTCCCTTCCTTGTCCGTTCCAGTCACTCGAAATCCGTGTCGGCACTAAAATACATGGTTGGCCTCAAAAGGCCAGACCAAACAGCGTGAATCCGGCATTCTCAGCACACATAAGGGACAAAATCGCTGGTAAGGCCGATTGGGGTATTGTATTTTTAGACCACAACGGAAGACCACGCCAATCAAAGGATCAAGGATGCCCGACACAGTTGTCGCCGCTCAGATGTATACACTCAGGGAATTCACAAAAATTCCTGCAGACATTGCCAGTTCGCTCAAACGCGTTGCCGGGATGGGCTACAAAGCCGTACAACTCTCAGGCCTTGGACCGATCGACACGACCGAGCTAAAGAAGATCTGCGATGGCGAGGGTCTTAACGTGTGTGCAACACACGTAGGCTATGACAGGCTCAAGGATGAAACATCCGCCGTAATCGATGAACACGCCATCCTCGACTGCAAGTACCCCGCAATTGGCGGGCTCCCGAAGAAATACCGGGACGACGGGGCCAAGGGGTTCATCACCTTCGCTAGGGAAGCTTCCGAGGTAGCGCGCAAGCTGTCCGACGCCGGCCTGACGTTCGGCTACCACAACCACAGCTTCGAACTCGAGAAATTTGACGGACGGACAGCCCTGCAGATCCTCTTTGACGAAAGCGATGCCGAGGTCTTCCAATTCGAGATCGACGTCTACTGGATCCAGCACGGGGGTGCCGATCCGGCTGCCTGGATCCAAAAGGTCAAGGGACGGGCAGACCTGGTACACGTAAAAGACATGGAGATGAAGGGTCGTGAGCAGTTGTTCTCGGAAGTCGGTGAAGGCAACCTGAATTGGCCATCTATCCTGGAGGCTTGTCGCGAAGCCGGCACTCGCTGGTACATCGTTGAGCAGGATCGCTGTCAGCGGGACCCCTTCGACAGCCTGGCTATCAGTCTCAGGAACCTCTCGGAGATGGGACTCGACTAGGATGGGACAACCCTG
The DNA here is from genome assembly GCA_964471275.1 of uncultured bacterium. GTDB lineage: Bacteria > Latescibacterota > UBA2968 > UBA2968 > UBA2968 > UBA2968. The sequence goes on from CAYYGZ010000085.1 coordinate 16,911, forward strand.
ATCCCTGCCGGACCATCTGACAGAGGAGGGCTACACGCCTCGAGGGATCGACGCTTTCTCGATCGAGGAAGTCGTTGATTTCATCGACAGCATTCTCTGCGGAGATTGCCAGATGAATGCGCGATCGCAGCTCGAGCGATCAGTCTCGAGGTTCTTCGAGGCCTTCGTGAAGGGCGCACGCTGTTTTCTTGCGCTGGAGAAGGGGGGGGCACCTGTGCGACGGCCGTTGGAACGAGCGGGTTCTAATCGGACAACAGGCCCACGTGCGATGTGCCGGCTCCATCTGGTGCCCGGGATCCGGAAATCACCTCGTCGGATCCGCCATTCTCCTTAACGGCTTCCGCGTCGGCTGTAGAGTCGGTGGCATTCCCTGCGATTGTCTCTTCATCCGGGTCCAGCTCATC
>CAYYGZ010000086.1:0-17306 GCA_964471275.1 uncultured bacterium
ACATTACCAAGTTGGTGAGCACGTTGTAGCGCGTGAAGACGAAATGACTGTACCTCGTCCTCGAGGGTCGATGTTCCTCCAGGACAAGTTGCGGGCAAACAACTCTTCCGTAGAATCTTAGGTGACCCTCATTTCTCTGGGAACAAGGTCCTAACCTGTTAACACTATTCTGAAACAGTGCAACCTAGAACGTCCGCTCACGCCACATCGGATTGTTCAATTCTCCAGGGTAGCTTGAGTGGACAAGCTCGTAGTATCCCAGCGCATTCCGATCCTGAAAAACGAACTCATAGCGTCCGTAGTACCAGACCTCAAACGGCTTCGTGCCAGTTCCAGACGCATCACGTTCGATATCGTCGGGTGCACCGTACTGGACATGCACCCTTCCCATGTGCGTTTCGGATCCCGATTGGCCCGCACGGCCAGAGAAGTAGTCATCACAGTGTTTCATACGACGCAGGTGCTCGATCAACCGTTCATTGATGTCCGTCCCGGGCGTCGGATCGAACTTCTTCCAGAACTGTCTCAGGAATTTCATCTGTGCCTGGTCATCGCCCTTCAGCTGATCATACACCCTCTTGTCGTCCTTGGTAGCCAGAACATTGATCGATCGGTAGTAGCGGAGCTGACGCAGCTGATCCTCGGTCAACTCCTCCTGGGCCGGGGATTCGTCGGATGCGAGTAGAACGGAACGTCGCCGCTTCACGTGTTGTCGACTTCCCGAATCAAACGCTTCGATCTGAAAGTAATAGCGACCAGGGCTGAGCCCTTCTGTGGGCGCGGTAACGGTTTTGACGGCGCTTGCCCCTGGCTTCTGAAGACGCGTTGCCGGAAATGTCTTCACTGTCACACCACCCGTATCCATCAGGCTGTAGCCGAGAACAAACGTCTTTGACCGGGCATCATCGCCATCCGACAGGTTGTATAGCTCGACGTATGCACTCAGGGGCTCGCCAAGTAAGTGCTGTCTTGTCGTGTTGGGCACGACATCCATGCCTGACTTCGTGAATTTCGAATCCTTCTCTGCTGGCGTGACACGGGTTGCCAGGATCAGATCGCTTGCAGACAGCTGATCGTCTCCCATATCGGGCACTGTAATCGGCAGACTCAACTCACCCGCCTTGTCCCCGAACATGTCTTCGATCGAAACGGTAGCGGTGTAGTCACCGGCAGCGACCTGAATCCCGGTGACATCGCGGTATGGGGCGCCGCCTTCTCCGAGCTTGGACAGATCCTTTACGGATAGACGGCGTGTCCAGGAACTCTCACCGACAGTGTTCCCGGTAGAATCTGCGAGCGTAACAGACATGTCCATCTCGCACACAAACTGCCCACCCTCCGGGACATACTGAAGCTGACCAACCTCGAGCAGGAAATAGAACTCGACCAGCGATCGGCCAGTTGCACCTTTGAAGGCAGCTTGATCCACAAAAAAGCGCAGCCCATCAATGCTTCGACCTGGCCAGTCGTCCGCCTTGGCGGACAGAGCCAGCGTCAGCACGGTTGCAGCGGCCACCATTCCCCTGATCATCCTGAACCCTTTCGCTTATTCTATAGCGACACGTATCTGTAGATATTATTCCCGAGATCAGCCGTGGAGTCAATGTTCAGACGGCGATTTCGATCGATTCCTTCAGACGCTGGAGAACCAGATCTACGTCCGCATACCCCTTGGTCAACCAGACAAACCGCTCGGCATCCGTCTTGTAGATCAAGCTGGGGAACGCATTGGCGTTCATCGACCGGCGAACGTCGAAGCCTTCCTGTAACTCGTTCTCCACATCCGTTGACGCGACATCAACGCCGAAACGATCCCGATCGAGCCCGATCTCTTCCGCCACATCGCTGAGTGTGGCGATGTCAGAGGGATTCCGCACCTCCAGATAGTATGCGCGTTGGATCGCTTCGAACATTGCCCGTAAACGCGCCTGGTGCCCGGCCGCGAGGACGGCGCGACAGGCTGGATAGGTAGAGCGCCTTGGCCGACACTGCTCCCAGAATTTCCAGTTGAACTCCGCTCCCGACGTGGCCGACACCTTCCGCCATTGATCCTGTACATATTTCTGTACCTCCTCAGGCATCGGTTCGTCCGAATCGCGAGCCAGACCGCCCATCACATACTGCACAGGCGTATCTCCCACGACTCGATGCACCTGTTCCATCGTGGATTGGAACCCCCAGCACCACGAGCACATCGGATCGGCCACATAGATAAGTTGAGCCATAGGCCAAAAGCTAAGGGTAGCCCACATAATGTTCAACACGTATGTACGAAAAAAGGTCATCCGATATATCTGGATGACCTTCAGAACCCGACAGTCAACGTAGTGGCGTTGCGCGATCTGATTACACGAATTGATCCTGGGCATCACCCCTGACGATCGTGATCTGTCCAGCGTCTTCAAGCTGCCTGACCGTCTGCACAACTCGCAGCTGCACCTCTTCGACATCGCTCAACCGGATCGGCCCTGCAAAGTCCATCTCCTCTTGCATTATCTCGCCCACTCGGTCAGAGACATTGGAGAAGATCTTGTTCTGCATTTCTGTCGTCGATCCCCGCAGAGCCATGGCCAGGTCCTTCGAGTCGACTTCCCTGAGGATCAGCTGGATCTCACGGTCTGTGAGGTTGGAAATGTCATCGAACGTAAACATCTGGTTCCGGACGCCCTCTGCCAGCTCGGGGTCCGCAGCATCTAGACGCTCAAGAACCGCCTTTTCCGTGGATCGTCCCGTCCGGTTCAGAATCTCAGCCACCGCTTTCGGTCCTCCGATCTCAGTCACCTGACCGGATAGAATCGTCTCGAGTTCTCCCGCGAGACTGGCTTCGAGTTCACGGAGCACGTGCGGTGAGATATTGTCCATACCCGCGATGCGAAAGGCCACATCCGCCTGCTGCTCGTCGGACAGACCGTTGAGCACACCGGCGGCCTGGTTGGAGTCGAGTTGTGACAGGATCAACGCGATCGTCTGCGGGTGTTCCTTGCAAAGAAACGGGATGATCTGGTTCGGGTCGACATTCTTGAGCATGTAGAACCCGGATGTGGTGGTGGAGTTCACACGATCCAGGAGCTGTGAGGCGCGCCGTGGACCGATCGCTCGCTCCAACGCGCCCCGGGCGAAGTCCATCCCGCCTTGCGATACATACTTACCCGCCAGCAGCAGCTGCTCGAACTCTTCAAGAACCTGGTCCTCCTGCTCAGTCGTCACGACCTCCAGGTCGCTGATTGACTGGGCGATCTCTTCGATCTCATAGTCATTCATAAACTTCATCACTTCGGCCGTCGTTTCCTGGCCAAGCGCGATCATCAAAATCGCCACCCTCGCGCGGGCACCCAGTCCTTCGGCAACTTGCTCTTCCGGTTCGTCGTACACGTCTGTGCTCCTTCTGCCTGTAAACGATCGGGACATCGGTATGAATCTAAGGCTTCTACCCAGCGGGGGAGGCAGATTCTGTCAACAGCCCTGCAATTGATGTGCCTGACGACCCGCATCTACCTCTGCACCCGGAAATCAACCACAACAATATGTTAAACAATACCTTACACTATCCGAGAAATCAGACAGAACGATTCTGCTGTTCGCTACCAGGTGACACATATTCCTGATTGACCGATTAACGGGAAATCCCCTCCCATTCCAATGAATCGTTTTGCCTGCCCACAGGTATGCCGCTATCATACGAGGCGCCAGGACAACCCACTCAATCCATCGGGAACGATATGCCATTCATCAACTGGGATAACATCCCAACCAACGAACTCGCACCGGGCGTCCGTATCCGCGCGCCTTACGGTCAGAATATCATGCTTTCCCTCCTCGAGATGGATGAAGGCGCGGTCGTCAATCGCCACCATCATCCCCACGAGCAGAGCGGCCTGCAACTCGAGGGTCGGATGGAACTCACCATCGGACCCGAGACACGCATCTGCAAGCCCGGAGATGCCTTCATCATTCCGCCCAACACGCCGCATCGCGCCGTCGCAGTGGATGGACCGAGCAAGTCACTCGATATCTTCAGCCCGGTGCGCGAGGACTACGTCGACCTCGCCAACAGATACATTCCCGACTCCGAGGCCGATTGACGGTTGCTGGCTCGTCTTTTTAGTGCCGGACCACGATCCCTGATCCTCTGACCATCCTTGACTTGAAATGGGCGACCGTCTATTTTCTGTACCAGCGGCAATGACGGAGAAAAGTAGATCGTCCCCACGCGCACAGGGAGCGGATGTCCCGGACTGAAAGCATCCGCATGCGATGAACGATCGAAGTTCCCTTCCGAGCTGCAGGGCTCAAGCGATTACGAATTTCGATCGTGCGTAGGCTCTGCCGGCCACTCACCGTGATCGAGAAGAGCAGGAGATGTTGCTCGCAGAGCGCCTGAGTCGGATGGGTATTCGGCACGGAATTAGGGTGGTACCGCGGAAGATGTGCTCTTTCGTCCCTAGTGGATGAAGGAGCCTTTTCTCTTTGTGAGAGAAGATGGGAAAACCGAGAATTAAGAACACTAATCATCGGAGAACCTGGGATGGCTGAGATAGATCTTTCGTCATTGCACGCGTTGGAGATCAGGACGCTGCGGGCGTTCGAATCAAATGTAGACGCGGTACTGTCAGACGGGGAGCTTGGCAGAAGCACGGGATTGGGCGCGGGGCAGGTCCGTCGTGCAGTCGAGTGGCTGATCTCAAAGTCGCTGATGGAAGTCGCGTCAGAATCCAACGACTCATCCGTTGCACTGACGAATATCGGAAAGGCACAGTTGGAGGCCGGTGCGTCGCCTGAGTCGGCACTGCTCACTCGCGCCGGGGAGGGCCCGGTAACGCTGAAGGACCTCCAGGGGGACGAACGCTTTAACCGCGGAGATTGGGGAAGCGCCTTCGGTGGACTCAAGAAGGAAGGCGTCATCGACACGGATGGTCCTAACATCGTGATCAAGAATGCGGACCGGGCGAGCTTCTACACCCAAGCCCTGTTCGATGACCTGATCGGCCGATTCTCAGAAAATGCTGAAGGCGTCATCGCTATCGAGGACTTCACGGAAACGGTTCAGGCCCACGCGCGCGAGGCGGCAACGGGACCCGGCAAGAGCAAATCACCGGTCCGGCTCGTCGAGCAGGTCGTCCGCGAATACAGAATAACGACGGATGGGTCATCGGCACTTTCCGGTGTCATCGCCGAAAACATGACGGGTGAGGAGATCTCCCAGCTCACGCCGGAAATGCTGCAGTCGGGCGGGTGGAAGGGCGTCGGTTTCCGCCGATACGATCTGTCGATCAAACCGCCTCGGATCCAGATCGGGCGTCACCACGCGTACCGCAAGTATCTTGATGATGTCAGGAAGAAGCTTCTCTCGCTTGGCTTTGAGGAGATGAAGGGCCCGCTTGTGGAAACGGAATTCTGGAACATGGATGCGCTGTTCATGCCTCAGTTCCACGCGGCCAGGAACATCCACGACGCCTACTTCATCAGCGAGCCTTCTGAATCGAGCGGTCCCGAAGAGCCGCATTTCAGCCGTGTCGCACAGTCACACCGCGACGGCGGCGACACGGAATCTCGAGGATGGCGGTATCCTTTTGATCCCGAACGCTCGAGACGTCTTCTGATGCGGACCCAGGGAACGGCGCTGTCCGCAAGGGCATTGGCGTCTGGCCCGAACATCCCCGGCAAATACTTCGGGATCGCACGATGCTTCCGGCCGGATGAAATCGACGCAACCCACGGGGCCGAATTCAATCAGGTCGAAGGAATCATCCTGGGCGATTCAATCAACTTCCGCTCGCTCCTCGGACTCCTCAAGCTGTTCGCTCTCGAGGTCGCGGAGTCTACAGAAGTGCGTTACGTGCCCGACTACTTTCCCTTTACTGAACCATCTGTCGAGCTGCAGGCCAAGCACCCGACCCTCGGCTGGATCGAACTAGGGGGAGCGGGTCTGTTCCGCCCTGAGCTCACCCACCCGCTCGGCATCGACGTGCCTGTCATCGCGTGGGGTCTTGGAGTCGACCGAATGGCCATGGTCTCGCTCGGCGTCAAAGACATCAGAGACCTCTTCAGCACGGACCTGGAGTATCTGCGCTCACAACGCTAGTCTCACGACAACCCAAAGCCGCGACGCAGAGAGTCGCAAACGGACAAAAAGCGAATGCCTACGATATCCGTCATCAAATCAGACCTCGAGCGCCTCGCAGGTCAGACATACGAACTCCCCGACCTCGAGCGAGCCCTGGAATACGCGAAAGCGGAGGTCAAGGCCGAAGGTGAGGAGCTGCGCGTGCAGCTCAAGGACACAAACCGTCCCGATCTCTGGTGCACAGAGGGTCTCGCACGCGCACTGAAGGGATACCGCGAGTCGGCGTTCGACCCCTATGATTTCTTTACAGAAACTTCCGACTCCGATCTCGCAATCACGGTCGATCCAGATCTGGAGTTGATCCGCCCGTTTGTTGCCGGCTTTGAGTGCTCCGGCGTCGACATCGATGATGATGCGCTGAAACAGCTGATCGAAACACAGGAGCGACTCTGCGATAATTACGGTCGCGGACGCAGTTCGATCGCCGTCGGCATCTACGACGCATCCGACATCGTCTACCCGATCCGGTATGAGGCCGTATCGCCGGACACACGATTCATTCCGCTGGAAGCCGAGACGGCGATGTCACTGAAGGAGATCCTGAAAGAGCATCCGACCGGCCAGATGTATGCCCATCTGCTTGAGGGCTATGAGAGATACCCGCTCCTACGGGACTCGCGAGACGAGATCCTTTCAATGCCGCCGATCATCAACAGTGCGTCGCTCGGCCGGGTCGAAGTCGGCGACTCCCATCTGTTCATAGAGGCGACGGGGACGGTTCTCGATCACGTCCTGCATACAATCGCGATCTTTGCGGCGAACATGGCGGACCGTGGCGGCCAGATCACACCGGTTACGATCAACTACCCCTACGACACGCCACGGAGTCGCGAAATCCGGTGCCCGTTCGACGTAACCGAAGCGATGTCCACACAACTCGATCGCATTCGCACCATTGCAGGCACGGACCTGAGCGAAAGCCAGATCACGACCGCATTGACGAAGATGGGGTACCGCAATACCCGAGTGTCAGGCGAAGCAGTGACTGCCCTCCCCGCTCCCTACCGCGACGATCTGCTCCACCCGGTTGACATGATTGAGGATATCATTGTGGGCATCGGCTACGAGACCTTTGACCCCGTTATGCCGAAGGACTTCACAATCGGGAAGTCAGCCCCGGTCGAGGACCTCTCGGATCGCGTCCGTGATCTCCTCGTTGGCTCAGGATTCCAGGAGACCTTCCTACCGGTTCTGGGTTCGCTTGAGAACCAGACGACGCGAATGATGAATGCTGACGCACCCGTCGTCGTCATCTCGAACCCGATGTCGGAGCAATACGGATGCGCTCGCAGCTCACTTATTCCAGGACTGCTTAGTGTCGAGGAGACAAGTCGGCGCGCACCCTATCCCCACAATCTGTTCGAGGTGGGCGAGATTGCAATTAAATCCCCGAACCAGCATTATGGTACACGGACGGACACGTGTGTTGCGGCAATGATCGCCTCTGAAGAGGCGAATCTGTCCGGCGTCCAGAGCTACCTGGAAGCGCTCGCCTTCTATTTTCATTTCGAATACGAAGTTCGCTCGATTGATCATCCGTCATACCTCCCCGGTCGTATTGGCGAAGTGATCCGCGACGGTGAGGTCTACGGGTTGATTGGTGAGCTCCATCCAGGGGTTCTGGACGCCTGGAACCTCGCAGTTCCTGTCAGTGTGTTCGAAGTGGACCTTGCGATCGTGCCCTAGCGTGCTCAACCACGACTTCCCCTTCAATCCGACGTATGGCTATGACCTGGCCGCCTTGCTTCAGATCGGGCTGCCGGAGTGGCCAGACGACTTCGCTGAGTGTTGGCGTTCCACATTCAGAGCCAATATGGCGGCCGAGCGAGGGTCGAGATCTCACCATCGGAGAGCCCCCACATCGATTACGACATCAGCATAGCCAGGTTCGACACGCTGGGTGGACATCGTGTCAGAGCTTGGGTCGTATACCCCAAGCCAGGTGAAGTTGAAGCCTGCTTCGTCGTCAGCCACGCATAAGGAGGACGCTCGCCCCCTGACTTCACGCTTCCGGCCGAGAAATCTGCGGCCATCTTCCCTTGCGCTCCCGGTTTCGGTCTGTCTGCAAAGGACAGCCTTCCCGCGGAAAAGGCGGCGCACGTCATTCACGGCATCGACCATCGAGAGACATACCTCATTCGATTCTGTGTTTCCTCTATCTGGTCCGCCGCGACACTGTCGCTTGAGCTCTTCCCGGATGCCAGGAACCGTATGTATTTCACGGGAGGAAGCTTCGGTGGTGGGTTGGGAGCACTCGCCCTCCCCTGGGACAATCGATTCGCTCTAGGCCATTTACATGTTCCGACCTTTGCCCATCACCCCATTCGGAACGAGTATCGGAGCGAGGGCAGCGGCAAATCGGTCGCCGATTATGTTTCCGATCATCCGGACGTAATGGACTTGCTCGCCTACTACGATGCGGCAACGGCAGCCAGTCAGATCCAGATCCCAGTGATCGGTGCACCGGCAGTATTCGACCCGAAAGTCCCGCCGCCCGGCCAATTCGCTGTAACGAATACGCTCCCCGAGACCGGAAAAATCTGTATCTTGCGGGCTGGTCATTTCGAGTATCCGGGCCAACAGGAAGATGACCGAGACCTGAGATCACAGCTCCGATCCTTCTTCTCGTGACCGGTCAGGTTCAGATCACCTGATCTCCGGTCACTCGGACTCGAAACGAAGCAACCCGGTCTTCCCGGACCACAACAACACCAGGAGTCAACAATGCCAAACCTAGCATTTCTCTCGACCGCACACACGCATACCAAAGGCTTCCTCAAGGCCGTCAGCAAAAGAGAGGACAGCGACGTCGTCGCCATCTGGGACGACATGGAAAGTCGGGGTCAGAGCTTCGCGAGCGAATACAGCGCGGACTATTCGTCCGACCTGGATGCAGTGGTTGATCGTGATGACGTCGACGGATTCATCGTCTGTGTCGAGAACACGCGCCACCTGCCGCTCTTGAAGGCAGCGATCCCGACGAAGAAACCGATCTTCTGCGAAAAACCATTCATGACCACCGTCGACGACGCACTCGAAGCCGCCGCGATGATTCGGGAAAACGGCACCATCGTGCACATGGGATATTTTCAGCCCTTCTCGGCGGAAATGCAGGGCGTGATCACGCACGTCAAGTCTGGCGTTCTTGGCAACCTGACCCACGCACGCTACAGGAATGCCCATCACGCGGCTTACGGACACTGGTTTGACTCGGAGGCACTCGCGTGGTTTGCCGATCCCGCACTGGCGGGCGGTGGCGCCTTCATGGACATGGGCACGCACGCTGTGCATCTGATGCGCACGATTCTCGGTCCCGTCACCGAGGTCCTGGCCACCATTTCCAACGTCTCCGGCATCTATCCGAACGTCGACGACAACGGTGTGGCGATGTTCCGCTTCGCAAACGGCGTCGTGGCGACCATCGAAGGCTCGTGGGTTCAGACTGGCGGTCCTCGCGCGCTCGAGGTCGTGGGCTCCGAAGCGACGCTCTTCCCAATCGAAGATCGCGGTTTCGTGACACAGAAGCCGCGTGAGGAGCCCGTCGAAATCGAGAAGGGCACAGAGCGACCGACGCGTGTCGATCGGCTCGTTGCCGCCATCAACGGTGACTTGACTCAGGAGGAACTGGACGCTGATCTCGAGTGCGCAATCGACGCCGTTGCCATCATGGAAGCGTGCTACAAGTCAAATGAGAGCAAGCAGTGGGAACCCGTCACCAAGGTGTAGCCTGCTGAAGTGCTGACTTACGGAACTGGAAACGTGATCGCCCCCAGTCGTATCCGCCGCCACACGACAACGGATGGCTGGGGGCATCACATTTACTACTCCCGATCACACACAGAATCCGATGGCCTTGATCTCCATTAATGACATTTCGATCGCGTTCGGCGCCCCCGCCCTTCTTGAGAGGGCCCGCCTGCAGATCAAGAGTGGTGAGCGTGTCTGCCTCCTGGGCCGGAACGGTGCCGGCAAGTCCACGCTCCTCAAGATCATAGCGGGAGAGCTGAGTCCTGACACAGGCGACGTATCTGTACAGAGGGGATTGCGCATTGCCCTGCAGGGACAGGACATCCCCGACGGTCTGGGATCAACGATTCGGGACGTCGTATCAGAGAACATCCCCGAGAGCCCAACCGGACCTCCCATCGTGGAAGTGATTCTCTCCCGCATGAATCTCGATGGCGAGGCCGGGTTCACGCCGTTGTCTGTTGGGATGAAGCGACGCACACTGCTTGCTCGTGCGCTCGCCACCCAGCCTGACCTGCTGCTTCTCGACGAACCGACAAACCACCTCGACATCGACGCGATACTGTGGCTAGAAGAATTCCTGCTCAAGCGGAATGGCGCGCTCTGTTTCATCACTCACGATCGCGCGTTGACGAAGCGACTGGCCACCCGGATTATCGAGATCGAGCTCAGCGGTCTAAACAGCTGGGATTGCGATTACTCGACCTACCTCAGACGGCGCAAGGCCCGGCAGGAAGCCGATGCAAACCAGGCAGAGCAGTTCGCCAGAAAGCTGAGTGAAGAAGAGACCTGGATTCGACAGGGAATTCAGGCACGACAGACCCGGAACCAGGGGCGTGTACGAGCGCTCAAACGAATGCGCGAGGAACGTCGCCAACGACGTGAGCGCACGGATGAAGCACAGATCAGGCTCCAGCAGGCAGAGAAGACGAGTCGACACGTGATCGAAGCCGACGGGTTGACGTTCGGGTATGACGACACACCGGTCGTTCAGGATTTCTCGACGGTTACGATGCGAGGCGCGAAGGTTGGATTCATCGGCCCGAACGGATGCGGTAAAACGACACTGTTGCGTCTTCTCCTTGGCGATCTGCAGGCACAATCCGGTAAGCTCAAACACGGATTGCGTCTGCAGGTTGCCTATTTCGACCAAGTCCGGGCCCAGCTTGACGACACAAAGACCGTCTTCGACTCTATAGCCAACGGCAGCGATCGTGTCACCGTCGACGGCAAGACCAAACACGTCTTCGCATATCTTCAGGATTTCCTGTTTCCCGCGGCGCGATCTCAGAGCCTCGTGCAAGTTCTTTCGGGCGGTGAACGAAACCGTCTTCTTCTCGCCAAACTCTTCGCGACCCCCGCGAACGTACTCGTTCTCGATGAGCCGACAAACGACCTCGACGCAGAAACGCTGGAAGTCCTCGAGTCCGCCCTGGTGAATTTCACAGGTACCGTCCTGGTGGTCAGCCACGACCGGACATTTCTTGACAATGTGGTCACCAGTACGATCGCCTTCGATGACCAGAATGGGATCACCGAGTATGTCGGTGGATACACGGAATACCTTCGGCAGCGACCGGAAATCAAGCTACCATCCGAACCTGCGCCAAAACCGGAAAGGGCAGAGCCACCTCGCGTGAAGGATCGAAAGCTGACCAACCGGGAACGAGCGGAGCTCGAGGCGCTGCCCGACCGGATCGATGCGTTGGAGGCTGAAAAGAACCAACTCCACAAAACGCTGTCCGACCCGGCCGTATACCAGTCGGGCGATGATATCCCGTCGATGAAATCGCGACTTGACGCAATCGACGTCGAACTTGAGGAAGCGTTCGTCCGATGGGAAACGCTGGACACCATCCGTTCCTGACCCTCCCCCCAGATTTTCCTTTCCTGCATTCCCAGACTCACGATCCTATCACTATCGTTTCCACACGGCCGACCGGGCTTGTAGGGACAAGACACATCTTCCACAGATTTCTCAACGTCCTGCTGCCGATGCCCGTGCCAAGCTGTTCTGCATCTGCCTGATCGGGTGACGCGAACCGCCGACCACCTTTCACTGGAGAGGGTGCATATGTCCCTGCGCTGGGCATACAGCAGCCTGAAATGGCCGCTCGAAGATCTGGAACGGAACTTGGCTCATCTGGTCGAGCACGGCTGGGAAGGCTGGGAGACACGGGAATCTCTTGACTGGCTGGGTACTGCTGGCCGTCTCAAGAAAATGTGTGGAAGTATCGGCATCGAAATCGCCGCTGTGAGTGGCCCCAACTTACCGGTATCACGTGAAGACCAGGCCTTTACGATCAACAAACGGCGGATCGAATATGCATCGGATCTGGAGGTGCCGCTGCTGATGACGAAGGGACCGGGCAGCAGGAATCATCCAACGTCGGACGATGAAATGCTACGAATCGCTGATCTCTACAACGAGCTGGCGAGACACGGGGAGCCGCTCGGCGTGACTGTCAACTTCCATCCACACGTCAATCACTTCGTTGACAGCAAAGAGGAGTGGATCCACTTCATGCCCATGCTGGACACCTGTCGACTGTGCATGGACATGTCTCACGCCGTCCGGTGGGGATACGATCCGGTAGAGGCCACCCGGGCTTACGCGGACCGAATCTCGCTCGTGCATCTGCACGATGAGAAGGATGGCGAGGGAGCCGACCTGGGCGAGGGACCCATGTGCGACTACAGCGCTTTTCTATCGGCAATCCAGGAAACCGGGTATGACGACTGGGTTGTCGTCTGCCCTGGCGGCCAGAAACCAGCCGCAGAGAGCATCGCAGACAATCGTGCATATCTCAAAAGGCTGGGCTACTAGTACAGTCGTGACTTCACGTCACGGCCCTGTGCTGTAAACAACCCCGCCCACGCACTGAACCAGAACCCCACAGGACAGAAATGGAAGACGTAACTGTAGGCATACTAGGTCTCGGTCGTGGTTTTGCTCACCTGCGGAACTTCCTCGCAACAGACGGCGCCAGAGTGATCGGTGCCTGCGATTGGTATGAGTCGCGTCACGACTGTGCGAATACGCATCTTGCGTCCGTGGGAAAGAAGGCAGAGCTGATGAGAAACTACGACGATCTTCTGGCCTTACAACCGGATGCGATCGTCGTTGCCAGTCACGGGAAGGTCCAGGTCGAGCACGCGTGTATGGCGATGGAAGCCGGTTGTCACGTCGTTTCTGAAGTCCCCGGCGCCTACACCGTCAACGAACTGACGCGTTTGCGTGACACGGTTGAGCACATGGGAAAGACCTACATGTTTGCCGAAAACACGTGCTTCTGGGACTTTTTCCGCTACTTCCGCAAGTGGATTGTCGACGGTCAGTTTGGAAAAATCTCGATCGCGGAGGGCGAGTATCTTCACTACCTGCCGAACACGCTTCGCACCCCTGACGGCACCCCCTTAACGCCGACTCAGGCAAAGTCGCAGGACCTGACGGACGCTGAACCGATCTGGCGAGCAGACCAACCGCCGATCCAGTATCTCACACACGACCTCGGTCCACTCCTCGAGGTCCTCGATGATCACTGTGTATCCGTAGCCTGCCGAAGCGCCCCCAGGTAGTCGACTGAGGCCCCCCTGCGCTCGGACGGACAGGTCGCGCTGTTCGAGACCGCAAAGGGCCATCTTATCAAGATCATGATTACCCTGAACACACGTCGCCCCGAAGAACATCGGTATCGTCTTTTTGGTACAGAGGGCAGCTGCGAATGGTTTGGCTACGAGCAGTTCGCCCGGCGGCTCACTCGAACACAGGAAACCCGCAACGGATGGGAGCGGATTCCGATCGGCTACGCCGGTCGCGACGATGATACGACGACCGGTCACGGAGGCGCAGACTCGAAGATAGCCGAAGCTTTCATCAACGCGATTCAGGAGGGCAAACCTGCCCCGATCGATGTGTATCGATGCATCGAATACACGTTGCCAGACATCTTGGCGAACGAATCAGCCGAATTGGGTGGAACACCCGTGGACATACCTGACTTTCGACGATCGCCCTACACGACAACAGGCTTCTGGGACGTTGTGGGTTTGCCCGAGCGAAATCCGGAAGGTGCGAATTACAAGACCGAATTGCTGGCATTGGTGGACCGATAGGGTGAGATCACTCGTCCAGGAAGAAGCGCCGGACAGCTATGTTCCAAACCAGAAGATTACCGGATAGATCTGACATTACGGCACCTGATGGAAGCAACATCAGACTGCTGCTCAGCCTGGATGGCAGGAGCATGGCTCATTTCTAACTGGCCGTAGGAGAGATATCGAAAGCGGTCGTGCACCGGACAGTGGGAGAGATCTGGTATTGCGTTGAAGGATCGGGAGAGATGTGGCGAAAGTGTGGAGATCGGGAAGAGACAACGCAACTGAAGGTCGGCACGTGTCTGACCATACCGGTGGGAACACACTTTCAGTTTCGAGCAGCCGGAGAGGGATTGTCAGCGGTTGCGGTCACGATGCAACCGTGGCCGGGAGAAGATGAAGCGGTTTATGTCAAAGGCGTGTGGTAAGTGTGGGGGGTCCACAGGCTTAGAATTGAGCCTCTTCTCTGGTATCTATTTTGGATTCGGCCAGCGAGAGGCTAAGCCCAGGAACATCCGGAACCGTCACATCACCGTTCTCTGGTCGATAGGTTGGTTCGTGAAAGAACTGCTTCGATTCCTGTCCTCGGATCAGGAATTCCACGCGTGGTATCGTTGACGGTGATTCGGATGGCCGCTACGTGCAGGGCGGGGAGAAACGAGTGACAGTGCGTGACGACCGATATCTCGAACACGGATGCCAGCACACAGATCTTCCTCAGTTCCGTGATCCCACCGGTCCAATCCGGATCCGTCTGCAGAACATCCGCCGCCTCTCCCACGAGCAGTTCCTTCACCTGCCAGCACGTGTATACGTGCTCACCCGTCGCAAGCGGCTCGAGCGCCCGGACCATCTCTGTCGCGTAGGGCAGCGTCCACCCATTGAAAGCATCGAACATCAGCTCGTAGTCGTCACCGACTGCGTCACGGACGGATGCAGCCATTGCAAGGTTCTGGACAATCCCGGCCTTCCCGTCCGCCGGACCATACGAAAGAACCACTTCTGCGCCGTATAGCCTTTATCCCGATACTGGCTTGTCGCGTCGGACCGCCCAGCAAACCGTAGACAGGCTGCCCCAGCACCTTGCCTTTAAGATCCCAGAGAGCGCAGTTCACGGAGCTGACGCCGGTCGTGAACTGCCCGGTCCTGCCGTCGCGATCGAGCCGAATCATCTGGTCGAGAAGCAGGTCTGTGGCCAGAGGATCCCGCCCGATCAAATAAGATTTCAGCTGCCTCAGGATCACAAACGCTTGCGTCTCCTGGATTGGCCCGAACACCCCGTCACGCTGTCGTCGGCTGTTATTTCCAGGTAAAGTGCACTGACCCGGTCACGCCTCCGGCCGCTCCCCTCACCGGCATCATTGAGCTCCGGGTAGATGTCCAGCGGCTTCGCCTGTCGAGACCCCGGGTCGAATTCGGGCTCCGTCCACTTGCCGCTGACACGGGTGACACGAACGTTGGTGATACCCAAGGGATCTCCGATTCCTTGGAAACAGATTCTATTGTCGGTCAGCAGAGGAGAGTACGCGTCGGGCAAAGAACGTGGCGATCGCACGCTTCGCAGGACTGCTTGCAAGGATCCCCCATCCCACTCCAGTCAGGACGCCATAAAGATGTATCGAGCGATGAAGATTACGGCAAGGACATCGATCAGAACGTGCACATCGTCCCCCTTGCCACTCAATCGCTTGATGATCGGGTAGGTCACGATTCCGGCCGCCACGCCGTGGGCGATGCTGAAAGTCAGTGGCATGATCAGTATCGTCAGGAAGGCCGGGACGGCTTCCGAGACCTCATCCCAATGCACTCGTGTCACCGAAGAGACCATCAGCACCCCGACCACGATCAGTGCGGGAGCCGTCGCAAACACAGGAATCGCTTCCACAAGCGGCGTCAGGAATAGAGCCAGCAGAAAGAGCACGGCAACGACGACGCTCGCGAGACCTGTCCGCGCGCCCTCAGCAATGCCCGAAGCACTCTCGATATAGGTTGTTACGGGAGAAGTCCCCATCATGGCCCCGGCCACGGTTCCGACAGAGTCGGCAATCAATGCACGATTGGCTCGAGGCAGTCTCCCCTGGTGATCCAGAAAGCCCGCCCGCTGAGACAGTCCGACCAGTGTTCCCATCGTATCGAAGAGATCGACAAACAGGAACGCGAACACCACCGTGATCAATGCGGGATCAAAGGCGACAGCCAGATTCTCGAGCGCCTTTCCGATCAGGTGTTCCGGCCAGACGGGCATGCCGACAATCGCCACCGGGAATCGGGTGATGCCGACAGCCATCGATAGAACCGTAACGCCGATAACGCCCATCAGGATTGCTCCCTTCGCACCACGAGCCATCAACACCGCCGTTCCCACAAGCCCGATCAGCGCGAGCACTGCGGGACCGGTGTGCAGATTTCCGAGGGCCACCAGGGTCGCATCGTTCGTCACGATCACGCCGGCATTCTTCAGACCGATAAAAGCGATGAAGAGACCGATGCCCGCGGCCGTCGCGTGCTTTAGCCCCGACGGAACAGCGTGGATGACGACCTCGCGAACACGCAGAAGTGAGAGAAGCAGGAACAGCAGGCCTGATGCGAGGACGACCGACAGAGCAAGATCCCATCGGACACCCATACCCAGAACGACCGAGAAGGTGAAGAATGCGTTCAGCCCCATACCGGGTGCGAGCGCAAAGGGATAGTTCGCCGCCAATCCCATCAGAAGTGATGCAAACGCGGCCGAAAAACAGGTTGCGAACACCAGCTCGGGGAACAACTCCGAACCCATTGCCTGAGAGAGGATTCCAGGATTGACAGCGATGATGTAGGCCATCGTGATAAATGTGGTTACGCCTCCGACGACCTCCCTCCGGATGTCCGTGTCGACTCTATCGAACTCGAAGAATCTTGCGATGGGTCCCATATATCTCCGCTAGTAAACGCGACCGTAGTTGCCTGAGAAGATCAGAAAATCAGAAAACGCGATCGTACCGTCCTCGTCGAGATCGAATCGCTCTTCCGAGGTATCCATCACATCAGAACCAAAGACTTCCGAAAAGGCAAGGAAGTCCGAGAAATCGACAATGCCGCTGCCGTCAAAGTCGGGGGATCGCCTCGGGAAACCGGCGATCTCGAGCGTCCCCGCCAGTATCGCCCGGGTGATCTCGCTCACATACACGATGTCCACGTGCTCGATCGTATCGACGCTCATGTTTATATGCTCCGCAGGATTCGCGAAGTATTGGAACACCCCGATAGCCGGGAAACCTCGGTTCAGAAACGACTGATGATCCGAGCATCGACAGCCAAGGGCAGTCACCATGACCCTGCTGTTTGAGGATCCGTC
>CAYYGZ010000087.1:0-16737 GCA_964471275.1 uncultured bacterium
ACGATCTATTTAACCCCGGACCGTGCTGATATCCTTCATGATGATCTCGCAGGACATGCCTCGTGAGTTGGCCAGACGCTCGCGGAGTTCGCGCTCCGCGGCCTCGATGTCAAACCGGTCGAACGCGAAGATGGCCGGGCTGGGTTTGTGGCTGAAGACATACGCCGTCTCCGCCTTCTCCGCGGCTACGGATGTGTCGCACCAGGGACTGATCGATATTTTCCTCAGACGAGGCACTTTGGCGAGAATGTGCATCTTCAGATGCAGGGGCTCGCAGCATCCGTAGTAGTTTAGGCCGCATTGCGCCATGACCTCTGTTTCATATTTGAGGGCGAATTCCTGATGCATCTCAGGCGAGACATCACCAAGGATCTGTGCAGTTGACCCCGCCCACTGGTCCATCAGACGCAGACCTCCCTCGCGTTCGGGCGGCAGATGATCGGTCATCCCTGCCGCGCCGGATCCTACCCGAACGAGCCGATTACTGTCGTCGAGATGGCCCTGGTCCTCGTACTGCTTCATCCGGAGAATATAGGCGTCGGTCATACGGCGCACGATTCCGTGGATGAAATCAGGTCGATCAAACATATCGAAGAGTGACTCTGTCACGCCGGTCCATTTCACCAGCAGGTCCCAGGCAGAGAAGAAATGCTCACGTGGGCCGCAGATTTTCACCGGCATAACGTCGCCCAAAGCTTCTTCGGAGATGCGCACGTCTTCCAGGGTGCGCTCCTCGTTATAAGTCACATCGGGAAACTGGATCTTGTCAATATCATCCGGTTCTGTGATCACCGGGCGGTATTGGTGCGATCTGACGTATGAATCGCCCTGCAGAATCATCTCCTCTGCTACATCCAGACCGTAGTCCGCGGAGTCGAATTGCTTTTGTACCCACCATCTCCCATCCTCGACGTCGTCGCACGGAAGATGACGCTGTGTGAAAAGTCTTCTCCGCAGCTCATTTTCCATCCGGCGTTCTGCTTCGCCTTCGCAAGTCGGTCGAAGTTCGTCGTGGTGCTCGCGGCACTCGCCCCACGGAATCTCGGTAATCCATATCATCGGACGATGCGGGCGCAGTCCGTTCGAGTCCCGCCAGCTGGCTCGCCGCTCCTCTTGGACACCGTCCAACGAGATTTCGACAAGCTGGCTTGCGAGTGACCGAAGCGTTTCACGATCGGCTGGGATCATCTTATCACCTGTTTGGTTTCATTACTGTTCGAATCGGTGAGTATGAATAAAGGGGGTGCTTTGTGTCTGGGCAAGGTGCTGTGATGGCGTATGTTAGTGGCTCGAAAAGGCTATCGTGCCGAGTGTCATCCTATATGCAGGAGATATATGATGGAAACGGCAGCGGGATGACTATTCGCGGAGCGGATTCATCGGATCTGGGCCGAATCTACGAGATCACAACGGCCGCATTCGGGCCCTTCTGTCTGCCCAAGCTCGTAAGGTCCTCCCTTGCTGTTTACTGAATGTCCCTGACCAATCTGACAAAGTTGTAGATGCGAATCGCATCGCCCTGGGGACCTCGGCCCCAGGGAAAACGGCCCGGGTCACCAGCCTTGGGATCACTGCGCTGAGCACCCGCCCCGTGCACGTCGATCCAGGCGCCATGCATATACCCCAATGCCTTCCCGAAGGAGACATAAACTGCGCTCGCCCCGCCCATAAAATTGACATGCGTGGTGCTGCTCCAATAGTAGGGATAGTCGGGTTGCCCTGCTTCGTTGGTGATTTGTGTGGCGTTGAACAGGGGGCTGATTGCAGCGGAACCTGTCGTAAGGGGTGATCGCTCGTAGTCCAGAATGCTCTGCAGTTCCTTGGCATTCGGCAATCGCCAGTCGCTGAAGCCCAGGTGAAGGGCGCTGTTCTTTGCATCCGCCCAGGCAAAGGCTTCCTCCCAGTCAAGCCCACCGGGGGCGTCGGCCGCACTGTCATCCTGCGTCCACATCAGGCTGGTCAATCTGTCTGTGACGGTTCTGTCACCATTGTCGATAAGGTCGTTGGCACCGTAACCCGAGCTGCCTCGGGTGCAGATGACAAAGAAGGTCTTGATCCTTCCGCCGGGCATGACCAGGCCATACCCCTTGATTCGTCCATCGGCAAAATTGACACCGAACAGCAACTGCTCCCGGCTTGTGCTGCCAACGTAGAGCGTGGCCGAGGCATACTGCGCATCGATGATCCGCTCGCCTGCATTCAGGTCCCCATAGGCGAACGTGAAAGCATTGGTGTCTATGAAGGGAACGAGGTCAGACGTGTTCGTGCTCATCGCGTTGGGATCGACACCGCTGAAGTCGATGAGGGAGTAGAGTTCTTTGATGGTCGGCAGTCGCCAGTCGGTGTATCCGCCAAAACCCTGAGCGTTCAGGGTGGCCGGGTACGCCTGCAGCTCGCCCCAGTTCATCTTGTCGCTGGCGCCTATTTCATTGTCGTTATCTGTATCCGGGCTCCGTTGCCAGGTCAGCCCGGTTACCTGGTCGAAGACCGTAAGACTGTCGTTAGCGAGGGTGTATCGCGATGCATTGCCGTCGTGCTGGCCATCCTGTCCGTAGAACGGCTGACCGATGGAGGGGCACGGAATCTCGCCCTGGGCGCCATAACACTGGTCTTGCCCGGTGTCGACAACGAGGTGCAGCTCGGAATTCACGACCGGGAATACACTCTGACCGTAAAATCCAGCGAATGTCAGGAAGTCGTCGAATTCGACCCGTCCGTTTGCATCCAGATCATACGCGGGTTGCGTAGTGTCGTACGCGCCGGCAAACATGAGAAAATCGCCGAATCCCACCTCACCGTCCCCGTCAAAGTCCACATCGGCCACCGTTTGCGCAGAAGCCGACCCCGCGACACTCGTCAGGACTGCTGCGATCAGTCCAAACAGCAACGAGCGATGCCGTTGCCTCAATCTCGCCGGTCGTATCTGTGGTCTTCTCTTGTCCATCTCTTTCCTCCCCTTCACGGTCGTCCTGCCTCGCTTGACAGTAGAGCCGATCACCAGTCGTTCACGGTCATCATCCTCTCTTCCTGGGGGGCTCATTTTATCGCCCTGGTCTAACACCTCAAACATTCGCCAGCGCGAGCGCAGAGTCTGTGAGAGGAGCGTGTCGATATGTAACAGATTGGTAAGCAGAAACCAGGATCGGCAGCGCCTGTATTGGAAGGTCCCGGACACCGACCGTCGGGTCCAGAACACGACTCGAAGCACAAGAAGGCCCGTCACACGTTTGCATTGACCGATCTGTCCGGTCGAACAGACTGTTGCCGCGAGCAGAATCGCTCCGTACTCTATGCCGTCTCGCAATCGATCCGCAAGCCACTCTCCGGGGGACTGATCTCTTGGTCACAGAGACATCCGATACAAGGACCCAACCTGCCACACCTTCCGCCCTGACCGAAGGGGCACGAGGTGCGGTCACCTGGCGATCGCTCGTCTCCGGGATTGCCGTTGCCTTGTGCGTGATCGTCTGGAATACCTACGTGGAGTATATAGCGCACACGGCGCGGATGAACATCACCCACTTTCCGCTCGCGCTGTTCGTCCCACTGACCGTGCTGGGGCTCGCGAATGGGTATCTGCGATTGCGGAACGTGAACTGGGCCTTCGCACCGACCGAAGTCATGGTTGTCGTAGGGTTAGGACTGATTGGGGCAGCCGTACCCGCGTATGGGCTGACGAGCTACTTCCTCGGCGTCATTGCGATCCCTTACTATCTCGCGACACCCGAGAATCAGTGGGCGTTGTTCTTCCACCTGCATTTGCCGGAATGGCTGATCCCGTCTAACGATGGAGACGCGATGCGCTGGCTGTTCGAGGGGCTGCCCAACCCGTCGATGCCGATTCCCTGGAGCGTCTGGATCGCTCCGATGATCGGCTGGATGGCCTTCATCGGGGCGATCGTACTCGGTTGTGTCTGTCTGGCCGTGATGCTCAGGAAGCAATGGGCAGAGCACGAGCGGATTCCTTACCCAATCCTTCATCCCGCGCGGATCCTGGCAGAGATCGGCGAGGGTGGGAACGACAGTCATCTTCGAAGCCGACTGTTCTGGATCGGAGCATCCGTACCCTTCTTCATTCTCACCTGGAATATGATCGAGTACTTCATTCCGGGCTATCCTCGTATTGATCTGCACCACGGCTGGCTGTCGATGGGTGGTGGTTACTTCCCGAGCATCCACGTGGGCGTCAACTGGTATACGATCGGGTTTGCGTACTTCGCGAACATCGACGTCTTGCTGTCGATCGTCATCTTCTACCTTTATTACTACGTCCAGATCGCTCTCTACCGCCGACTGGGGATCGCCCTCAGCAAGAAGGGGTCGGTCAGCGACGGAACGGTCTCGCTGCAGGCGATGGGCGCGTTTGTGGCACTCGTCCTGTCCGGACTCTGGCTGGCTCGCCACCATCTGGAAGACGTCTTTCAGAAGGCGATTCACCCCAGCCATCCCGCCGCCGATCGCGATGAACTCATTTCCTATCGCACCTGCGTGTTCGGATTTATCTTCGGGTTCCTGTTCATCGTCTGCTGGCTGAATGCGATCGGTATCGCGATCTGGGCGTCCGTCATCTATGCGATCGGGATCTTTCTGTCGTATCTCGGGATTGCGCGTGTCATTGCCGAAACGGGTGTGGTGTATTACAGCTGGAATATGAGCCCCGAGGGCTTTCTCAACTCCGTTTCCGGGAATCCGAACGTGTTCAATCCTGCCACTAAGACCGCACTCCGGGTTGTGGCGGCCATCAATTGCCAGGGAAAAGGCATGTTCATGGTCCCGATTGTTCACGCGGTTCGGATCGGGGGGGCGATCGCCGAGCACAAACAACGTCTTATCCTGGGAGTTGTCCTCACTGTTGTGCTGGGTGTCGGCGCATCCATTGTCTATTCCCTGTCTCTTGGCTACGCTCACGGAGCATATAATTTCAACGACTTCCCGTTCACACGGTATCCTCCGAATCTCTTCAACGGGCTGGTCAAGGCACTCAAAGGTGACGTAAAATGGGATATCAGCCGTTACGCCTTTATGGGTTGGGGAGTCCTGGCTTACATCCTAGTCAGCACGATGCGCTATCGTCTTGCGTGGTGGCCGCTCGCGCCAATCGGTCTGGTTGTTCCGCTGACACACGGCATCGCTTCTGTGTTCTCCCTGTTCCTGACGTGGTCAGCCAAGTCGATCATTCTTCGGATCGGCGGCGTCGGGCTATATCGCAAGCTGCGACCTCTGTTTGTCGGAATCCTCGCCGGGCACGCACTGGGGTGCCTGCTGTCATTTTTGGTGGATATGGTCTGGTTTCCGGGACATGGCCACCATACGCACAGCTGGTAAGCGGTAGAGTCGGTGCCTGAGGCGAGAATTCTGTTCTGAACAAGGGAGCGTGCAATCGACTGAAGCCCCATCGCTGCGGTCCTGAGCAGGTCGTGTTTGGGGTCTTACACGCCCGGTCACTATGGTCTGGCCTTGATCGATCCTGGTTTGCCCGAAATGCCAGGGAACGCCGTGGCGGAGGAGCTGAAGAAGAGAGACTCCAAGATTGCGACCGTCCTGATCTCGGGTTGGGGACTTGGTGAGGGGGATCCCAGGTTGACCGTTTTCGACCTGTCACTTAAGAAGCCGCTGAATCTGGAGGATCTCGAGGAGGCCGTTTCTCAGGCGGCTGCTCTCCACGATGAACGCCTGCAGAGGCCGATAGCGTGAGGCGGAAGCACGATCGGCGGTTGTCGTAGAATGTCACGTGTTCGAGACCGAACAATCGAGCCCCAGGAGATTCGTGTATCCTCACGCAGCCAATAGGCCCCTGCCTTACAGTGGCCGATGACTTCCCTCCCTGAATGCTCGCCTCATCTGCACCGCTTTCCCCGTGCCTCATCGTATCCGTGTTCGAGTGAGATAGGCAGACTCACAGCACCAGAGTGCCCACCGATTGCCTGACCGATCTGGAATTAGTGTGTCTCACTGATGGATTGTCCTATCTTGGGTCACCGTTGGGGAGGGAAGATGACCTGGAGGCGCCGGGGGGTATCCTTTTCGGGGTCTCGCGTGATCTCTCTCGGCGGTCCAGTCCTGTTGCTAGACGTGATCGGTCCCGTCGAGGTATCGTATTGGTCCAGGCGGCGGGATCGTCTTGCATCAATCCGTGCATTTTGTCAGTGGGCGTAACTCAAATGGAGGTAGACATGCCGAAAGGCTATCAGGGGAAGATCCTCAGAGTGGATCTGTCGACGGAACGCATCTGGTGTGAAACCCCAGAACCGGAGTTCTATCGTCAGTATCTGGGCGGCTGGGGGATGGTGGCCTACTACCTGCTGAGGGAGGTACCGGCAGGCACGGATCCACTGGGGCCTGACAACCGGCTGATATTCGCAACCGGTCTGTTCACAGGCGTCCAGCTGTCGGGAAACGGCCGCTCGGCCATCGGCGCGAAGAGTCCGCTGACCGGTGGGTTCGGTGAAGGCGATGTGGGTGGGTATTTCGCGGTGGAGCTGGTCCGGGCCGGCTACGACGGGCTGATTGTCCAGGGGCAGGCAAGCCGGCCTGTCTACATCTGGATCGAGGACGAGAAGGTAGAGATGCGAGATGCGGATCACGTCTGGGGGAAGGACTCCGTTGAGACGGAGCGCGCCCTGAAAAAAGAGCTGGATGAACCGAATGCACGCTTTGCCGAGATCGGGCCGGCGGGCGAAAATCAGGTTCTGGTATCGTGCATCCTCCAAGATGTGCACCACGCGGCAGGCAGGACGGGTCTGGGTGCGGTGATGGGCTCGAAGAAGCTGAAGGCCGTCGCAGTAAAGGGGTCGGGACGGAAGGAGATCGCGGACCCGGATCCGACCCGAGAGCTTTCAAAGTGGCTGCTTGGAGAGGGGAAACCTCGTTATCTGGGGCTTCAAGATCGGGGAACTGCTGACGGCGTGCCGAGTCTTAGCAGCGGCGGCGGTCTACCCACAAAGAACTTCAAATTGGGCGACTTCGAGAAGGCCGACGATATCAGCGGCCAGACCATGACCGAGACAATCCTGAAAGAACGGGGAACGTGCTACGCGTGCGTGGTCCAATGCAAACGAGTGGTGGAAGTTGAGGTAGGGACATTCGAAACCAATCCGGACTACGGTGGACCCGAGTATGAGACAATTGGCGCCCTCGGATCGAACTGTGGTGTGGGCGATCTCGCTGCAATCGCGAAGGGCAACGAGATCTGCAACGCTCAGGGTCTTGACACGATTGGTGCGGGAATGATGGTTTCGTTTGCTATGGAGTGCTTCGAAGAGGGGATCATCACGACAGAGGACACGGACGGTCTGGAGCTGCGGTTCGGAAACTGCGAAGCGATGGTCAGCGCACTCGAGGCGATGGCTGAGCGCAAGGGGTTCGGTGACGTGCTTGCAGGAGGCTTCAAAGCGTGCATCGACAAGTGGGGGCCTGAGGCCGAGAAGTTTGCCATACACGTCAAGTGGCAGGCGTTGCCTATGCACGAGCCTCGATTCAAATTTGCATTAGGTCTGGGGTACGCGATCTCGCCGACCGGGGCGGATCACGTACACAACATCCACGACACGGGTTTCACGACAGAAGTGGGGATGGAGGGCGTGATGCCCTTCGGAATCCTCGAACCGCTGCCCGCTGACGACCTGAGCCCCGCCAAGGTGAGGCTGATGAAGGTCGTGACCGATTTCTCGCTCCTCAAGAACATGCTGGGGATGTGTCTGTTCCTCCCGTTTGGCCCGAGGGAGGCAACGGATATCGTGGAGGCCGTTACTGGCTGGAACACGTCATTGTTCGAACTGATGAAGGGGGCCGAACGAGGGATGGCGATGGCACGCGCCTTCAACGCGCGTGAAGGGTTCACGCCGGCGGATGATCGACTGCCCGAACGGTTCTACGAGCCTTTCGCATCCGGCCCCTTGGAGGGGGTGTCGCACGATCGTGAGACCTTCCAGGCCGCGTTGGAGACCTACTACGCGATGGCCGGGTGGGATCTTGCTACGGGAGAGCCCACGGCATCGAAGTATGCGGAACTGGGTCTGGAGTGGGTTGTCCAGAATGGGGACGCGACTGCCTGATCGCCCGAATAAAGAGATGGAAACACAAGAGGCCCCGGATTCGCAAGAATCCGGGGCCTCTTGTATCCTGGCTTCCCGGACGCTATCGCGTGGTGACGCGGAAATTCAGGATAAGCTGATCGGTTCCACAGCTTATACGTACGATGGGGGAATCCCAATCGGCATTGATATACGGGCTCCGGTAGGTAAACTCCGGCTGCAGATTGGGCCGCACCCCGTCTATCAGCGGTAGCCGATCGGTCTCACGGGGTACCGACAGCTCCTCGCCCAGGCACCGGAATGTGGTCTGATCCAGGCCAACCTTTATCGTCATACCCAGAAGGCTCTCCTGGAAAGCTGCGAATGACTTATTGTCGGTCTGGCGTCCGACAGCCAACAGCACCGGGGCCCATTCATCTACAAGGACCGCACGATCCTCTTCCCACGCGTAACCCCCTACGACATAGATTCCGGCGTAGGCAGAACCTTCCCTTATAAACAGCCATTCGTTCCGCTCCAGCCGATCCTCGAGGGCGGCAGGGACGACTACATAGGGCGTCAGATTGTATTTGTGGGCGTCGCGTTTCTTGCGCGCAACCAGGACATGGCCGGACTGTGCCGTGATCAGCGCGTCATACGTCTGGGGCTTGTCTGTGCGCGTGCTGCCGCAGCCCAGATAGATCCTCCGATCAGAACCCGTGGGGAAGATCACGCCCGACCACCGATTTTGCGCGCTCACGCCCACGTGAGCTGTCTCTGGATCGAAGATCGACGTACCCAGGACATAATCTGGCGTCACACGAACCACGCGCAAGGTGCTCCGCATCGGGTCGACCGCGCTCTGGTTCCCATATCCTCTTGCGTCCTGAACCACCCGTCCTGCGCCCGGCCGGCGTGACAGGGATGTGTATGCCATTTTCGGACGAGATTCCGCTATTTCTGCGACAATCTTCGGGGGTCGGTAATCCGATGTGGCCATCAACACGGTTGGTAGTCCCGCACTGGCAGGGCCCGGCATATCGAAATACAGCCTGGCCGCCCTGGTCATCCCATCTATGGCACCGTTTCTGGAGTACTTGCCCGGGTAGGATCTACTCTTTCCGCCGCCGCGTATCCCAACGAGCTGATCCTGTGCCCAATCTGCCCACAGCAGATGCAGAAGCTTCTCCACAAGCCGCCGAACTTCAGGGTCGGGTGACAGATCCCACAGGTTGACAAGGCACTGGAGATGATATTTCTGGTAGATTGGGGAAGCGACCTCGAGGAAGAGCCCCTTGCGTGCCCTCTCCTCACAATAGGACCGGAAATAGGCACTCCATCGGTCCCGGTGGTTTGCGGCTGTCTTCCCGTCTGCAAACAGGCGGTCCCGGTAAGCCGGATCTGCGGCATAGGCCGTGGCGGCCAGGTAGTGGACCGACTTGCGCATCAGGTCGTGGTTTTCCGAGCCATCCAGAAGCCAGGTGTTGTCCGGATTGGGGAGGGACCGAAGGGATGTGTAGTTCCAGAAAAGCGCTTTCAGATCCGTCTCCGCCTGCGCGGCAAGTCGTCCGGTGCCTGATGCCCCGTGGGTGAGCATGATCCGGATCAGCGCGGAGAACGCCCAATAGGCTTCGGGCTCCTTCTTGTCACTTACGTCAACAGGCCACAGGTTGGTCACCGCACTCACCACACGATTCGCCTCATCAACTTCGCGATCCAGATGTAGCGCGCAAAGTGCGAAGGTGGCGTCAAACCACGGATGCGGCGCCTGCTTCCGGGCGTTCAGTCCCGTCTCCAGCGCTGCACGACGGGCTGTGACCGGTTCGACGGCGTGTGTCGATGGGGTTGCTGCCAGGACCGCCAGGCACAGGCAAGCTGAATTCGTCAGCGACATACCGTCGTATCCTCCAGAATTTGTGTGCCCGTATCCAGGTCGCTCCCTGGTGAACCGGGCTGATCCAGCTGTCTGCGACCATAATAGCGCCAGGGGGTATCAGAGACAAGCTGGCGAGTATCATCCTGCTCGGTTCAGTGTGTCGGGCCAAACGGGCACGGCGACGCGCCGGGTCACGTGTTTTGTCATCACTCTTGCCTCACGCTCCCGAGAGAGTCTTGCGCGATTAAGATCCACAGGATTTATTGTGCGCCGCACAAAACCGATGTTTTAGGTCAGTCAGCGCAGGTTGTCACGTCAGGCATCGGAAACGCCAGAAGGCTGGAGGATGAATGGAAACTCGCCGTGTCGCTGCTCTTGAGTGGCAGCTGAAGAGGCTGCAGGTAGCTGTGAATAGAAATTTATAAAGAATTGTTGCGCAGTAAGTTAAGAGATTTTCGTTCGGGTTCGCATTATTTGTTTCGACCCGCTTCTATTTGCCCGGACCGCAGTGCCTTCCCTAATGCAAGCTCATCGGCGGCCCGTGCAGCCTGCTTCTGCCTGAAAGATGGGGGCTCGGTGGAAGGGCGCCTCCTTCTACCCACTTTCGCCCTTCCACAGACTGTTTCGTCCACCGCTTCGCGTGCCCAGCCTCGACGATCTCCCTATCAAGTAATTCCCCCTGCGCGCGATCACGTGTGGATCCTGCTCTCTTGGCACATAGAAGATGTTGGAAAGACACCGATCGTAGAGATCCACCTTCGTCGTCGTTATGACGAGCTGGACACCTGGCATAAGGTCTGCACGACGAATCCTCTCGCTCCGGGCCACGGCCGGTTGTCTTGAGTTCGGGGCTGTTGATTCCGCGCAGACGCACCTTCTGATCACACACGGTCCCGAATCCACAGCCGATCGAAACCCAGAACGTATCGGCATCGATGATTGATGAGACGATCGCACGGTAGGAGTAGTACAGACGTCGGGCATAGTGGGGAACGATCCGGTGGTGTCAGGATTCAGCCCTTTGGGAATGAACCAAGCTGCCAATCTCGAGACCCGGGTCGCCGTGGCCGGTCAGGCGCTCCGTAGACGCGAAAGCCGAGGACGAGAGCTCGTCCAACTCCGGGCTTGTCCATGAGCCGATAGACCTAAAGTGTCCCACGTACGGCCTGTAGACGGTCCGCCAGATTCGGCGCGGTCCCCGTTTGCTCCGGTAAGGCCCATCCGAGCAGCCTCCCGTATCTGCTTCTCGAGCTGGCGAACACTCCAGCCGTTCTCCATCGCGGCTTCCAGAAAAGCCATTCACACAGCCGCGTCTGGGATCGCGATCAGCCAACGATAGTGGCTCCAACTCAAAAGTGCCCCCGGGGACACTTTTCCAATACGTATGCGGAATTCTACGATTTCATAGAGCAATTTTGCGCCCTCGACAAGGCGCTTGAGCGTCTGATTTCCATGCCGGTTGTCGATCTGCTTAAGATAAGCAGAGACAGACCCGGATTCGAGATCGAGTCATCAACAGCGTGTAGAGAAAGCAGCGATCCCAATCCAACTCTACGGATTGGCTCAATGTGTCAACTCCGCAAGGACACTGGACGTTCCAGACTGCGGGCTATCGGCGACAGAAAGGGCAGGTTCGAAGACACGCGCTTGCGTGTTGCGGATCTGCCCCTTCCTGTCTCCTCGGGGTCCTGCCTTGGAAGATCTGTATATCTGTAGTGGGAGTTCTCTAACGGCTTGAGAGGGGCTGTTGTCGTCCGGGGAATCTGCTGGTGACAAGACAGGTCAAAAGGCCCATACTTACGGAGTTCTGCGAGCGAGGCTGTAACGGTCCAGGTGGGAGTTCACGCCGAATCCGAAGATACACAACTTTCTGACGACCAGATCACGAAGATCTGGTCGGAGGTCGAATCGATGACGTATCTGGAAGCTGCCCTGCTGGGCGTCATTCAAGGCTTGACGGAGTTTCTGCCCGTCAGCAGTTCGGGACATCTGGCTCTGGGCCAAGCCCTGCTCGGCATCGAGACCGGGGATCTGACGTTCGAGGTAATTGTGCACTTCGGTACTCTGCTTGCCGTTGTGACCGTGCTTCGGAGGCGCATCTGGAGTCTCATTCGCGGCTTCTTTGGGCGAAATCCCGCGGATGTGAAGATTGTCGGTCTGCTTGTCCTCGGATCTATACCCGCGGCCATCGTCGGTCTGACCTTCGAGGATACGTTCACGTCGATTTTCGCGAACCCGTTCTATGTGTCCGTGATGCTGGTCTTTACGGGTATCGTGCTGTTCAGCACACGCAACCTTTCTGGCAAGCGAACGGTCGATCGGATACCGACGAGTCTTGCGATCGGTGTCGCACAGGCCCTGGCCATACTGCCTGGTGTTTCCCGGTCCGGAATGACCATCGCAACCGGGATGTGGTTCAGGACTGAGGCGAGGGAGGCCGCAGTGTTCTCTTTCCTGCTAGGGATTCCGATCATCGCCGGAGCAACGGCAATGAAGGTTAGTGGTCTGGCGGCTGGCGGGGTTGGTACGGAATCCTGGCCAACTCTCATGATCGGTGCCATCGCAGCCTACGGATCCGGTGTCCTTTCGATCCGCTGGCTGCTCTCGATCCTCGCTCGGAGTGAATTGAGCCGTTTTGCCTATTACTGCTGGGCAATCGGTATCATCGGGTGCGTCGCGTTCTGGTCCTGAGTCAAGACCGCGAATCGTGTAGCAGCCGGGATTTGCCGAGGAGCTCTTGACCTCTGTTGCAGGCTGTGCCAGGAGAGGGCTGTGTCAGTCGACACGGCCCTTCAGCGTTTACTGTCTCAAGGGTGCCTGAACGACGAGACCCTGACCTGGATCAATGGCGCCCTCGGGCACAGCCCAAGGGCGCGGTGACGTCTCCCTCTGGTTCGCTCCTCCAGCCTCCGTGCATCCACTCGCGGACGCTGGATGGGTGCAGTTCGTGAGGAATCCAGGCAATGTGATGTCCAACATTTGCGGCAGCCTGCGCCTGTCTACGACACCTCTACTGTCAGGTTGACGCGCACGGTCGATGAAGATCTTGATTCTCTGTTACACGCCACCTGACACAACACGCACTTGGAGCCAGATGATGCCAGAGCCAGAACACGACCAACACATTCCCGTACCCTTCGTGCTTTCACGGGACGAGATGCTCAAGTATACGCGAGCCTACGATGGCGAACGCTTCCCGGATGGCAGACCCAGGGTTTCCGATTCTATTCTGAAGCGAATTAAGCGCGTCACCTGCGAGCAAGCCTGGACCGTGCTGAGGGAACACGGCTACAACTGCCAGTACCAGGGGAAGTGGGTGGTGACGCACGACAACCCGGTTCTGGTCGGGCGTGCCGTGACCTGTAATTTCATCCCTCACCGGCCGGATCTGGTAGGTATCGTTGAGGAAGAGGCAAAGGCGAGAGGGCTTGAAGGAAGAGACAAGCATTGGGTGATGGATGGACTCGTAAAGGATGACGTCATCGTCGCGGATCTGCTCGACAGGCAGATCGGGGGCGGATTCATCGGAGACAACCTCGCCAATATGATCCACGAGAAGACCGGAACGGGTGCGGTGGTGTGGGGGGGGACTCGAGACCTGGCGGGCGTGCTGGAGCTGGAGGATTTCGTTGTCTTCAACCGAAACTGGGACCCCTCGACATCCGGCTCATACGACCGGACGATGGTCGTCGGGATCAATGGGCCGATCGCGATCGGACGGGCCGCGGTGATGCCGGGAGACGTCGTTCTCGGGTTGAAGGAAGGGGTGACCTTTGTCCCCGCGCATCTTGCCCGGGAGGTGGTCGAGTCTGCCGAACTGATTCAGCTGAAAGATCGGTTCGGGTTCCAGCGTCTGAAGTCAGGTGTCTACACGGCTGGCCAGATCGATGGCGCGTGGGCAGACGAGATATCTGAGGACTTCTACGGGTGGGTAAAGGAGATCATCGATTCGCTGCCAGAGGAGCAGCAGGATTTCCTGAAGAATCAGGCGTGGTGGTAGGCGAGACCTACCCCCTGTGGAAGCAAAGGGCCCTGGGTAATCGCTACCCCGGGGCCCTCGGCTTGTTCGGTTCTTGCAAGTTGCCAGATGCCGTTACTCAGCAAGAGTGAAGATGATCCCAACCTTTCCGGCGAGGTTGTTGCCGGCACCCGATGTCAGGGCTCGCTCGAGTGAGACTTCGCCAAAGAATCCGACCGACTCACTGGAGTTGATCTTGAGCCCGCCGACACCGGAGAAAAGTGCCTTTGTCGATGACACGCTGAGGGTGCCCACCTCTGCCTTGGAGTATATGAGACCGCTCCCGATACCGATGTAGATGTCGGCCTTCTTTCCCGCTTCCAGGTTGTAGAGCCCTCTTGCCGCTACGGGGATCGTCGTGATGCCGGATTTCTTATAGTATTCTGCGGAAACCATGACGCCTGCCGGCTTGCTGCTGAACGGCAGGATCACGGAAACGTGACCACCCGGCTGAGATCCATCGAAGATCATACCACCGCCTGCTCGTAGAGCGACCTGTGCATCGGCGACAGAGAACATCGTGAGAATTGCTGCTGCTGTGACAATTATGACGCTGACTTTTTTCATAACCTCTCCGGTTTTCTACTGCCACGGGTAGCGGCAGTAAGATGATAGATCCAGACGCAATCTGGCTCACGGTATCCCGTGGAAGAGCACTCCATCCAACGAAATTCACCGATCGCCAGTTCCGCCGATCCGACACGGACTCTTTCTATATGTACACTAGTCCCCTGCGGCAGCCGAGTCAACATCTGTGAGTGAATTCAAGTCTCCGTTGCGATCACGCGAGGGGGAAGGCATCCAGCCCGTTGACGGGAACTGGAAGCGTGTGAATGAGCACCCGTCTTTGTGTGAGCTGATCCAGGTTGTCGAGATTCTCGATCAGCGGGATCCCGGCTCGGAAGAGAACAAGATAGTTTATGTTGGCACGTGTTTCGTCGTATGAGAGGTCGACACCGCCTAAATCAACACCCATCAGCTTGATTCCCTGTTCGACAAGCCAATCGAGCGTGGCGGTCGCGAAATAGCACGTATTTCCCATCTGCCCGAAAGCCATATCGCCTTTCCGTATGCCGCCAGCTCTCTCTGCGGCGGTCTGGGTCTGCTCTAGGGTAACGCCACCGACTGCTTCTGCGTTCGTCAGATCGAGGATCATCGCATCATCAACGAAGGTCTCGACCGCGACTGCAAAGAGATCTGCCCCCTCCTTGAGGCTGTGGAAGGGGACTTCGGCGTGCGTGCCGACACGATTCATCAATCCGACGTCGGACATCACATACCACTCACCATCAGGCCGTTCCTTCCCGGGAATCTCCTCCAGCGCATCGTGGATGGTGACGATGAACTTTCGCTGGCTGTCCGGGGCAGTGGGACTAATGACGCGGCGAGATCGACAATACGCGACAATGGGCTATGCCTTTCGTGCGGAGTCCCGGTGTTCGGGGCGCGCAGGGAAGCAGCAAAGGACAGCGTCCGTCCTGTATTTACCATACCCCATGTCGGGCGGCATAGGCAGATAAATATCCGATGATCTCGTGTGACGAATCGCTGTCGCAAGGCAGGAGTTCTCTCGTCTGACTGTTGCTTGTTAAATGCTGGCGAATCGAAAGAGGACGTCTTTTGCAGAGGTCTTCCCAATCTATATATCTGATGGCGTTAAGGATTTCGGCAGCACGAAAGGGTTTGGCGATGAAGGTCGTCATCTCCGCGGCTCTGGCGAGGCTACCCAGCGTCTCCTCAAACTTGGGGACGCCCGAAATCATGTCGATCTCAAGGTCGGGATGATTCTCTTTGAGCATCTGGGCGGGCACGATGCCGTCTGTATCGGGCAGGACAAAGTCGGCAATCGCCGCATCCGGTTGGAAATCAGCGGCCTTACTCCGTACGGATTCAGCATTGACCGAGATCTCATACTGGAGACCGGCGTATTCCAGAACACGTCGAAGCATTTTGCAAACGTGCACATCATCGAAATGACTGCGGAGCAGCGTGTTCACCTTATCCAAAGAGCACGACGCTTGGTCCGAGGGGCTGAAGCGAATGCGAGATCTCAGGAAGAAGACATAACTTTTTGCACAGTCAGAATTTAGGCAATTTTCCTTGTCGGCAGGCCGATGCCATCATAGCTTGGTGCGAGGTGTCCTACAAATCAGTTGACACCCTATTGGCGATTCGCTAGAATTACGGCAAGTTACGGTTTTACAAGCATTTTCGCCCCTAGCTCCCGATAACCTGAAATGCTTTTCAGAAATCTTTTTAAAAGCGATAAGAGCATTGCCGTCGGTCGTGGCAAGAAGAAGAAAGTCACGATCAAGGACGTCATCACGAATCTCGACCGTGTCGAGCTCACGACGGCGAACTGTACTGTGATCCGCGACCATCTCGGGAACGAGAAGATCGAAGACTACGGTCAGGTCGACATCTACCGGATCAATGATGAGCGCCTGTTTGTAGTGGAAAACGAGTTCTTCATCACCGCGCCCGGTGGCGGCGGTGGGGATCACGACGATATTGTGTCACACGACCACGAACCCGTCGACGTGGCAGGCCCGGACGACGATGAAGACGATGAAGACGATGAAGACATAGAAGATGAGGCTGAGGAGAAGAAAGAAGAAGATGGGGGACAGAAGGGCGGCGGCGACGCCTACTCCAGCGATGGGGGAGGCGCCAGTCGTCGCAGCCGGGAGGCCGAGGAATCCGCAGATGCTGCGCTTGGAATCGGGCAAATCGTTAAACTTCGCTTCTTCTACAGCAAGATCCCCTACGAGATCGATTGCCAGATTGTTGATTCCTTCAACCCGAATCGCTACAAGAACGTAGAACTCACG
>CAYYGZ010000087.1:16747-17298 GCA_964471275.1 uncultured bacterium
AAACGTGACCAGCGGCGATACGTCCGCTATACCCACCGGCTTGGTTTCGGCCATCTCCGGATGCGCAGTGAGATTCAGTTCAATGTGTTTGCACAAAGAACAAATCTCGAGATCCCGGAGAAGGGCGCACTAAAACAGACCATCACGAATGAGGACTTCCAGCTCTTTCCCTATGGGAGCCGCGAAGTCGACGAAGTGCGTGACGCCGGCCGGATCGAGGATGTGGTCGAGTTCTTCATGGGTTGCATGGTCTCGAACCCGGCAGAGAGACGGCACGGCTTCATCAGCAAACCCTACCTGGACCGGCTGAGTCGATCCAGCCTGGAGGGTTTGAGTTACTACAATGTTGTCGGTGCACTGCAGACCACTGTTCTTCCCAAGATCTTCGTCAAGCGACAGACGAAGGGCGAGAGCGTTCTCGAGCGCCAGTTGGCAGGGAAGGCGCACACCAAGCGTGATGCGCGGAAGATGCGGGCCATCGAGGAGATGCAGGAACGCTATTCGATGCTGACCCGTGAGCAGAAGATCTGGCAGCAGCGGAAGATGGGGAA
>CAYYGZ010000088.1:0-17254 GCA_964471275.1 uncultured bacterium
TTCACCACCTGCGAGCGAAACTGATTCGCCTTCAGTTCCAACTCGTCGTGCTTGGTCACCAGTTCCTCGATCTCGGTCTGGTGCTTTTCCATTTCCTTCTCGGTATTTTCCAGCGTCACCCGGGCTTTATCCATCTCATCCTTGTGGTGCTGCTTGATCCGTAGGACTTCGTTCATCTGTGGTCGGATCGCGGATACGCGCTTGTTGTAGTCAACGAGCGTCTGAAGGACGAACAGGATACAGCCAAACGTCAGAACGGCGAAGATGATCTCCAGATCGATCATGTGTTTTCCCCCGGTCGAATATAGGTCCCGGACCGACCCCCCGTCTTCTTCACCAAGCGGATATTGCCGATCACCATAGACTTATCCACAGCCTTACACATATCGTAAATCGTCAGGAGACTGGTTGAAACAGCCGCCAGTGCCTCCATCTCCACCCCCGTTCGTTCATCGACCTTTACTTCGCAATGGGCGATGATCCTGTCAGTTTCTGCCTCGAAAACAATGTCGACACCGGTGACCGCGATAGGATGGCAGAGAGGGATCAACTCAGAGGTTCGTTTGGCCGCCATGATGCCAGCGATCCGCGCAGTTTCGAGAACGTTCCCTTTTGGAAGATCGTCGGTCGCAATCTTTTTAACAGTCGCCGGGTCCATCTGGATCGATCCTGCCGCAACCGCGGCACGCGCGGTAACCGCCTTATCGCTCACGTCAACCATGCGGACGCCGCCGTCTTCAGCCAGATGTGTCAGCTCTGAACTCATAAACCGATTACCATCCAGAAAGCAGTATGATTTCGACCCGTGTGCCGGCGTCGACCGTCGTCAGGTCAGCGTCCACGACGAACAGGCTGTTCGCCTCGGATATGGAGAACAGATCTGCGGACCCGTGATGCCCTACCCACCTTGTAGACCACTGTCCATTGACATATGTCGAGAAGGCAGGGACGTACTGCTCCCTGCCAGGTGTCTGGGTGAAGGATGATGTCAGAATCGCCTGAGCTCTGGGCAAATGCGGATCGGACACGGCTTGCATCTGCCTGAGGGCGGGCCTCACCAGAAGCTCAAACCCGACAAGAGTCGAAACAGGATTACCAGGCAAACCAAACACCAGTTTGCAGCCACACGTTCCGAACGTCAACGGTTTGCCCGGTTTCATCCGGATACGATCGAATTTCACGGTAATGTCCAGATCCCGCATCACATCCTGTACCAGATCATAAACACCCGCGGACACGCCACCGGAGAGCAGAAGAACGTCACACGTATCCAGACCCTCCTGCATCACGCGACGCAAGTCCTCAACGCTGTCACCGGCAATCCCCAGGTATCGTGGTATGGCTTCCGCCCGGGCCACTTGCGTTGCCATCGAATAGCCGTTGCTGTTTCGAATCTGCCCCATCGCTGGCTGATCGCCAGGTTCGACGATCTCATTTCCCGTGGCCACTACGCCCACAACAGGTCTCCGGTAGACTGGCACGCTCGTCACACCAACGGCAGCCAGAGTGCCGACCTCGGGAGGTCGAATCCGCTTCGGAGTCTTGAGGACGGCGTCACCTTCCCGGACATCCTCGCCTAGGAGAACGCAATTCTTTCCCGCTTCCGTCGGCTCGAAGATCCGAACCTGGTCGCCCTCGGACTCGGTATCTTCAACCATCACTACCGTATCGGCACCATCAGGCATGGGCGCACCCGTCATAATCCGGGTAGCCGACCCGGGGACAACGGACTCGGTGGGGATCATGCCCGCCTGTATCTCTTCGATCACGTTTAGGACCGAAGGATTCGAGCGACTCGCACGATCGACATCCGATCCGATAACGGCGTAGCCGTCCATCGCGGACTTGTCGAAAGGCGGCATATTGATATCACTGACGATGTCCTCACACAGCGTGTGCCCGAGAGAATCGAGCAGCGGAACGGTCGTCTTGCTTAATCGATCGGTGCTGTCCATCACAATCTTGACAGCTTCATTCATCGGAATCATCAGTTGGGTCCATCTCCCTTCGCTTGGAAACATCGTAACACACTATTCGACAAGAATATAAGCATCGAATCTGGCTTTGTCATCAGAACTGGTCGAATCGCCGGCAGGCACCCACTTGACCAGCCTCGCTCACGCCGATACATTCGACCATTACTTCAGAAAGCAAGGATACGATGAAACCAGAGAGAGTCGCGCTGATCACGGGTGCGGGAACAGGGATTGGACGCGGGATCGCGGGCGCCTTCTCGGGTCAGGGCTTCCGTACCGCGCTGGTCGGCCGTACAAGGAAGACGCTGGAAGAGACCGCGAAACTCTGTGAAGGGCCGACGGCTATCTTCGACGCGAGTGTAAATGATCGTGAACGCCTGGCAGAGGTCATCTCGAGAACGCACGAACAGCTCGGACCGATCGACATACTGGTTAACAACGCAGGCATGAACACACGGCAGCGGAATCTGATCGACATGCCGTCTGACCAATGGGATCAGGTCATCGACGTAAACCTGACCGGTGCATACAATTGCTTCAAGGCGATCCTGCCGGGATTTCTAGAGGCAAATGACGGCCTCGTCATCAACATATCGTCCATGGCCGGCAAGAGTGCGGGGACGGTAGGTGGGGTTGCCTACAGCGCTTCCAAGTTCGGACTGGGGTCTTTGACCCAGTCCATAAACGCAGAATTCCGCGAAGAAGGCATCCGGGCCACCTGTATATACCCCGGCGAGGTGGACACGCCGATTCTCGACCAGCGTCCCGTGCCCGTCTCGGACGACAAGCGTGCTGCTGCCCTTCAGCCGGAAGACATTGCAGCAGCCGCAACGATGGTCGCGAACCTGCCGAATCGGGCAGTCGTGGAGGAAATCACGATATTCCCGCGCCACAGAGTCTCGCAGTAGGTCCTACAGACCCTTTCGTCTTGCCGATTGGGCCTCCTTTACCTATTTTCATATAAATGTCAGATTATTAGCTATTTATGGTCATTCCGATCCCTGAAACTGGACGCAAGGAAGTCATTTTTGAAAACAGAAATCGTAATAAACGTCGCCTCCCAGGAATCGAGGATTGCCATCCTCGAAGAGGGTCGACTCGCAGAAATCCTCGTCGAGCGCTCTGAAAGCGAGCGGATGGTCGGCGACATCTACAAAGGGATTGTTACCGCTGTTCTACCGGGCATGCAGGCAGCCTTCGTCGACATTGGTCTCGAAAAGAGCGCATTCCTTCACGTATCGGATCTGCCCGGTTCACCTGGTTCAATGGTCGAGCTGAATGAGGAGACACTCGAAGAAATCGAGTATCAGACAAACAGACGTGGCCAGCCGGTATTCCAAATCGACGAGATTCTCAAGAAAGGCCAGGATATCGTCGTTCAGATCAAGAAGGAGCCAATCAGCACAAAGGGACCGCGGGTTACGGCCGTACCTTCACTGGCAGGCCGATTTATGGTTCTTGTGCCGGCGGGCGACAAAGTCGGTGTATCCAGAAAAATCACCAACTGGGGCGAGAAACGTCGCCTGAAGGACCTGGCCAGGAGCCTGAAACCGAGCGGATTCGGCGTCATCGTCAGAACAGAGGCGGATGGGAAAGGGGATCGGGAATTCAGACGAGATCTGAAGGATCTAATCAACACCTGGAAGCGTATCGAGCGTGGTGCGGCGAAGCACGAGGGACCCGGCCTGCTTCACAAGGAAATGGCCATGACCTCCAGCTTGATTCGTGACCTGTTTACAGACGACGTCACACGGCTGGTCACCGACTCCAAGCAGGAATACAAGAAGATCATCAGCTACCTCAAGAGCGTGTCACCACATCTTCGGGACAAGGTTGAATACCACAGCGATCGCACGCCGATATTCGATGCCTTCGGGATCGAGGAAGAGATCCAGAAGGCTGCCGACCGGCGAGCCTGGATGCGAGGAGGCGGATACCTGGTCCTCGACCAGACCGAAGCGCTTGTGGCGATCGACGTGAACAGCGGCAGGTATGTGGGACGAAAGAACCAGGAAGAAACGGTCCTCAAGATCAATCTTGAGGCGGCGCGAGAGGTTGCCCGACAGGTCAGACTCCGTGATATGGGTGGGATCATCGTCATCGACTTCATCGACATGATGTTCCCGCAGAACAGACGCAAGGTCGAGGAAGAATTCCGGCAAGCACTCCGCCGAGACCGATCCAGACCCAGAACCTCTGAAATCAGCGAATTCGGGTTGATGGAGATGACTCGCCAACGGGTGCGTCCGAGTCTCCTGTTCACCTTCAGCGAATCGTGCACCACCTGCGGCGGAACGGGCCGGATTATGAGCAAAGAGACCACGCTCTCATCGATCGAACGGTGGTTGAAGCGCAGTCGTGCTGCCGCTGTCGAGCGCCGCCTGACGGTGCTGGTACATCCAGAAATGGGCACATATCTGCTCGAGAATCGCAAGGAACGCCTCAAGAGTATGCGCAAGTCGACTCGTGTGTGGCTCAACGTTGAAACCGACGACTCGCTCGAGCCGAACAACTATCGGATCTTCTCCCGAAAAAGAAAGACGGACATCACAAACGAGTTCAAGACTTGAGCAGATCGGGCCCAGCGCCTGGTGCAAGTCGCATTTAGGACTTGACACAACCTGGTGTAACGGATACTCTTATTGTTCTCTATTCGCATTTGAATTTCGGTGATTCGGTAGCAGTAATCGTCGGCTCCAGCGGTTTTTTTGGAGGTCATAATGTTTGCAGTTGTAGATCTTGGCGGCAGCCAGATCAAAGTGGAAGAGGGCGATCGCGTCCGGGTCAACACGATCTCGGGCGAGCCCGGTGACAAGGTGACTTTGGAAAATGTCCTGCTTGTCGGTCAGGATGGCGACACAAAGGTGGGAACACCCCGTGTTGAGGGTGCCTCAGTTGAGGCCAGCATTCTGGACCACGGGAAGGCAAAGAAGGTGCGAGTCTTCAAGATGAAGCGACGCAAGGGCTTCCGGCGTCACAACGGTCACCGCCAGCCATTTACAGAATTGCAAATCGACAAGATCTCTGCCTAACAAGACGCGAGGATACGGTGGCACATAAAAAAGGTGTCGGTAGTTCGAGGAACGGTCGTGACAGTCAGGGACAGCGACTGGGCGTCAAGGCATACGGGGGTGAATTCGTGACGGCAGGCAGCATCATCACGCGCCAGCGCGGAACGAGGATTCATCCGGGCAACAATGTCCGCCGTGCAAAGGACGACACGCTCTTCTCAGTCGTCGACGGCATCGTGACCTTCGAGCGATATGGCAAAACAAAGAAGAAAGTCTCGGTCTACGCCGATAGTGAGTAACGATTCACGGTATAAGCGATCATCTGGTCGCGAGCAGTATCAGCGCCTTCGGAGTAAGTCCGGAGGCGCTTCTTTTGTATATCACGTGAACGATCATCTACGCCACACCATCGTGGCATATCGCGTCACCTGTCCGCATCTTGACTGAACCCCACGTTGACATCTGACGTGGTATACTTTATCAAGCCGGACCCTGGAACACGTCATACCAGACGGAGGATCACCTGTCCAGACGACGGCTCATCCACGCCCTGCTATCTCTCACAGGTCTGACAACACTGGCCGGCTTCCTTGCACCTGTGCTCGCCTATCTGTCTCCGCTGAGCAGGGATCAGCTGGGTACACGGGAGTTTCAGACCATCGATGGCGACTCAATCGGTCCGAATGAGCTGACCGAAGGGACGGGTACCGTGGGAAGCCTGGAAGGTCGCCCTGTGCTTATCGTTCGCAAGAATGGCCAGCTTCTCGCGTATGATGCGGTCTGTCCGCACCTAGGCTGCATTGTCCGCTGGGACGACAGCCGCAATGCGATCGAGTGTCCGTGTCACGGCGGCATCTTCGACCTCGAAGGCACAGTCACGGCCGGCCCCCCACCATCCGCACTTCAGCGTATCTCTCTCAAGATCGAGGGGGACAGGATCTTCCGCACATGAGCCGGTTCGATCACGTTGTCGACTGGGTCCAGGAACGGATCGACATCAGGGGCGCCCTGTCCTTCCTGTCCGACAACTTCCGAAAGCCCGTTCCCAGACACGCTAACTTCCTTTACACATTCGGTTCTATCGCGCTCTTCATCTTTGCACTGCAGGCCATCACCGGCATTCTGATGCTCGTCTACTACAAGCCGACGATTTCAGAGGCCTACGACAGCGTCCACTACATCCACGAGACGGTGCCGTTCGGCTGGTTGATCCGACAGATCCATGTTTGGGGAGCCAACCTGATGGTCTTTGTCGTCATCGTCCATATGGTGAAGACCTATTTCTACGGTGCCTACAAGAAGCCGCGTGAAATCACCTGGGTGTTCGGTATACTCCTCTTGGGACTCGTCCTTGGGTTCGGCTTCACCGGTTACCTCCTGCCGTGGGATCAGTTGGCCTTCTGGGCGACGACAGTCGGTACAGAGGCACCAGGATCTATACCTGTCCTGGGGCCCCTTGTCCGTGAACTCTTGCGTGGCCAGACGGAGGTCGGGCAGGCAACGCTCGGTCGCTTCTTCGTCGCGCACGTCATCCTGCTCCCCCTGCTCTTCGGGGGCACAGTCGCAGTCCATCTTCTCCTTATCCGTTACCTCGGAACCTCACCGCTCTCACGAACCGATGAACCCGAACCCACGGGGGAGGAGATCGGTCGCACAGGCGGGAGACCGTTCTGGCCCAATCACGTCATCAAAGAGGGCGTCGCCTGTTACGTAATCCTCGGAATCATCCTGACACTCGCTGTCTTCGCGCCGTTGGTGCCCGGATCACCGGCCGACCCCTTCAGCACACCGGACGGCATAAAACCGGAATGGTATTTCCTGCCAATGTTCCAGTTGCTGAAGTACTTCCCCGAACCAGTAGCCGTTGCGCTTCCTGGACTCGTCGGTCTGCTCATCTTGCTGCTTCCCTTCCTCGACCGGTCAACAGAGCGCAGACCATCTCGAAGACCGGTCGCGACGGGATTGGGAATCGGCTTCCTCGTCATCGCGCTGAGTCTGGGCGTGCTCGGTGCACTGTCCGAAACCGAACGGGCATTCTTCGGCAAGATCTACCGCTTTGATACCAGGGGTATCCCCAGCGAGATCGAATCCGATGAGGGTCAGGAATGAGGATCCGACTTGCCGGTCTTCTCTTCTTCGGGCTCTGCTTCTGTCTGCCTGTGGTGAGCCTGGAACCGCTGCCACCGGAGACCGACGCGCGGTTTCAGGCAGGAGCACACGTTGTCATTGGGTGTGAGGGCTGTCACTGGGATGACCCGGATCGGATACCGCGAAGCAAGCTGACAACAGTATGCGGCGACTGTCATCCGGGGCCCTACCAGGACTACGAAACGAGCGTCCACTGGGACGATGGGAAAGCCCACTCCGTTTGCACAGACTGCCACGGTCTGCACGGTATCCTGCCAGTCAGGAACACACAGAGCAAAGCACATCGCTCACGCGTATGCGGTACGTGTCATCCAGGACCAATGGAAGAGCTGAACCGCGGGCCTCACGGAGAGGCCTTCGATCAAACAGGCACCACGGTCTGTGCATCCTGTCACAACAACCACGCTATCCAGCGTCCGATTCTTGCCCGAATCGAAGCGGCATGCGAATCCTGTCATTCGCGTAACTCGGAGGCCTTTCGCTTCGGCCAGCAGGTATCCGGTAAGTTCGAAGGGCTGGAAGATCAGCTGTCGAAAGTACACGCAAAAGTCCGGGTAGCGGAGGCAGAAGGCTATGCGACGGAGACGACCGACCGGATGGTCTCCGCTGCAGGCGGGCAGGTCAGACAGGCAAAGCTTGTATGGCATAGTTTGGACGGCGACCGGATTGATAAACCTGCTGCCCAGGCATCCGTTCTGATTGACCGCGCGTTCAGGCATATACAGGAACAGGCGGAAACGCAGCGCAGAAGAGAAGCCGGAATTGTTGTTGTCTGGATCGTCATCCTGCTGGCGATCACCGCCCTCCACCTCAAGCGGAAATCTCTCGAGAATGAGAACTGAATCATGCCCAAACAACACATCCTGATTGTTGACGATGAGCCGAACCTTCTGGAGAGCTTCAAGATTGGGCTTGAGCTCAAGGACTATGTCGTTTCACTCGCCTCCAGCGGCAAGAAGGCCCTGGTGGCGATACGACAGAGCACTGTCGAAGCGGTACGAGCAGGAGCGTATGACTACCTGGAGAAACCGTCGGCACCTGAGGCTGTACACCTCCGGATTCAGAAGGCGGTCGAGCACCAGACCGTAAAGCAGAAACTCGAGGATATCGAAACCCTCGTCGGAGACAACTTCAAAAGCGCGGTCGGAAAGAGCTCGGCGATCTCGGAGGTCTTTGATCCCGTCCGTCGTGTAGCCCCGACGGACAGCACGATTCTGATCACCGGCGCACTCGCTCAGAAAACGGGATATTTTGAGGCGGCCGACAGCGGAATGCTGTTTCTAGATGAAGGCGGCGGATAGTCGCACCTTTCTCTTCAGGAGGCACGTGAATCCTTTGAGCAGGTCTACATCAGGGAGGTTCTGACCAAGATCAACGGAAATATCACGCACGCATCCAAGATGGCAGGAATCGCGTGGCAAAATTTTCACGAGAAACTCAAGAAATACACGATCGACGCCAAATCTTTCAACCCCAAGAAAGCGCAGTCTGGCTGAGCCTAACTACGGTCTACAAAGCAACGGCCCTCCTGACCTCTTGGTCAGGAGGGCCGTTCTTCTTGTTACTGCTCGATCGCTCAGCTCTTCGCGAAATCCCGCAGCACTGTATGCAGAATCCCGCCATTCCGGTAGTAATCAACTTCCACCGGTGTATCGATCCGGACAGTCGCGTTGAAAACGGTCTCACCATCTGCGCCCGACGCGGTGACTGTCGCATCTTGTAGGGGCTCCAGATCCACGGCGATATCCGTTATCGCGAACGTCTCCTGACCGGTCAAACCGAGCGACTCGGCCGAATCCCCATCCTTGAACTGGAGCGGCAGCACACCCATACCAACCAGGTTGCTTCTGTGAATGCGCTCGAAGCTCTGTGCGATGACAGCCCGGATGCCCTGCAGGGCGGGACCTTTCGCGGCCCAGTCTCGAGAAGATCCAGTACCATACTCCTTCCCGGCCAGAACAATGGATGGCGTCCCTTCCGCCTGGTATCGCATCGCACAGTCGTAGATACTCATGGATTCTCCGCTGGGGACGTGAACCGTCACCCCGCCCTCTGTTTCCGGCGCCATAAGATTCCGGATCCGGATGTTCGCAAAGGTACCGCGCATCATCACTTCGTGATTGCCCCGTCGTGAGCCGTAAGAGTTGAAGTCCTTCGCCTCGACACCTTTCTCCAGCAAATACTTTCCGGCCGGACTGTCTGCGGCGATGCTGCCGGCTGGTGAGATATGGTCAGTCGTGACCGAATCACCCAGAACGGCAAGTACTTTGGCGCCGGCGATGTCCG
Organism: uncultured bacterium; assembly: GCA_964471275.1. GTDB lineage: Bacteria > Latescibacterota > UBA2968 > UBA2968 > UBA2968 > UBA2968. Next base: position 9,422 of record CAYYGZ010000088.1, read on the forward strand.
TGATTGGCGAGACTTCACGAGACAGGTTCTGGAAGAACGGCGGCTCTTGGACATACGTGCTGTCGGTATTCCACCCGTAGAGATCAGCGTCCTGTCCGGAGATAGCGTTCCACATCACATTCCCCTCGAAGACGTTGCCATACCGTTCGGCGAACATCTCCGGCTTGAGGGATTGCGCGACTGTATCCGCAACTTCCTTCTGGCTTGGCCAGATCTCCTTCAGATAGACATCATTCCCGTCCGAATCCTGACCGATCGGTTCCTTGACCAGATCCATATCGATCCGGCCCGCAATCGCGTAAGCCACAACCAGCGGCGGTGATGCGAGGTAGTTCGCCTTCACGTGCGGATTCACCCGACCCTCGAAGTTGCGATTGCCCGAAAGTACGGAAGCAGCAACCAGGTCCCCCTCGTTGATCGCTTCGAGAACCGGATCGGGCAACGGACCACTGTTGCCAATACACGTCGTGCAGCCATAGCCGACTGTGTGGAAACCGAGCGCCTCCAGGTGCTCGGTCAAACCGGCTTCGTCCAGGTAATCCGTGACAACCCGCGATCCAGGTGCCAGACTGGTCTTGACGTAGTCGGGCACCTTGAGTCCACGCTCCGCGGCTTTCTTCGCCAGCAGGCCTGCGGCCACCATCACCGACGGGTTGCTCGTGTTCGTGCAACTCGTAATTGCGGCAATGACGACGGCACCGTGTCCGATGACCGTGCTCCTGTTAAGTGAGACATTCACCTGCTGAGTTCGTTCGACTGCGTTCAGTCCGAAGCCACCGTTCCCCACAGGAGATTCCAGGGCATCCTCAAATCCTGGTTTCATCCTGCCCAGCGGAATCCGGTCCTGCGGACGTTTCGGGCCTGCCAAGCTCGGCTGCACAGTCGACAGATCCAGCTCTAAACCATCTGTAAACTCGGGCTCAGGACTGCTGTCGGTCCGGAAGAGGCCCTGTTCCTTCGCATACCGCTCGACCAGATCAATCTCCTCGGGTGTGCGGCTTGTCCGCTCGAGGAACCTCAGTGTTTCGTCATCGATCGGGAAATAGCCCATCGTCGCGCCATACTCGGGCGCCATATTCGCGACTGTGGCACGATCGGCCAGCGCGATGGCGCTCAGACCTGATCCGTAGAATTCAACAAACTTCCCAACGACGCCCTTCTCCCGAAGCATCTCAACAACCATCAGCGCCAGATCCGTTGCAGTCGCGCCCTCGGGGAGGCCACCATCGAGTTTGAACCCGATAACCTCGGGAGTGAGCATATAGATGGGTTGACCGAGCATCACGGCCTCGGCCTCGATACCCCCGACACCCCATCCCAATACTCCCAGCCCGTTGATCATCGTCGTGTGCGAATCCGTCCCCACAAGGCTATCTGGCAGTGCTACACCGTCACGCTGCACCACCCCCTTGGCCAGATACTCCAGGTTGACCTGATGCACGATGCCGGTTGAGGGTGGAACGACCCGGAAGCTCTCGAACGCGTTGGATCCCCATCTCAGGAACTCATAGCGCTCATTGTTCCGCTCGAATTCGATCTCCACATTCTGCTGAAGAGCAAGCGAAGAGGCGAAGCGGTCAACCTGAACCGAGTGATCAACGACGAGATCCGCGGGAATCAGGGGCTCGATCCGCTTGGGATCACCGCCCAGCCGATCCATCGCACTCCTCAGCGCAGCCAGATCGACAAGGGATGGCACCCCCGTGAAATCCTGCAGGACAACTCGTGCTGGTTTGAAAGGGATCTCGGTCTGGGCAGGTGCTTTCGCATTCCACGTGGCCAGACCGGTGACATCAGTCTCGTTGACCTGGTAGCCATCGAGATTCCGCAGTGCGGCTTCAAGCAGAACCTTGATGCTCATCGGTAGACGTGACACATCGGCTTCAAGACGGTCGAGGCGGAAAATGGTGACATCGCCCCCCTTTGTTTGGAGGACGTCACGGGAATTCAGGGGATTGTGTGTGTCACTCATGTCGGTCCTCGTTAACGTTTGCGTGTCGGTCTGCCACGGCCCCACAAGATTGTGCATGAATCAAGATCCCGAAAGTCCCAATTGGCATCACAACCCGTGGATCGTGTCGGATAGCCTTTGTGAATGAACAGAATCTAGCTACATTGACAAATTACAAAAGCGAATCATTCGACTATAATTAATTCCCAAATAGAATGATATGATCACAAATATCGAGGCACTGTCGGCGTTGTCGGAGCTCGGTACCATGACAAAAGCCGCGACACAACTGCGGATAACGCAGTCCGCTGTGAGCAAGCGCATCGCTGCTCTGGAGTCCTCCACCGGTCATCGGTTGATCGAACGGGTGGGGCGCGGGGTCCGCCTGACACCTGATGGCGTTTCGCTTCTCGAAAAGACCGAGCCCTTCATGACCGCACTTCGTGATGCGCTCACAGAGGACCGCCCAGCAGGCAGCGAACGACTGGAGATCGGCGTGGCAGAATCCATCCTTGCCTCCTGGGGTGCAGAGGTCCTTGCCAGGGTCCGGCGCGCCAATCCACGGCTGTCTCTGGTCGTCAACGCACATCGGAGTCCGGTCGCACTCGATCACGTCAGATCCGGGGAGTATGTCCTCGCGCTCTGTGCAGGGCTCGCCGAAGATACACCAGAGCTCCGATCAGAAATCGTCCTCGAGGAACCTATGGTGATCGTTCCGAGGGGACTCGAGCCGCTCGAGCTTTCTGGAGATATCTCCGTGATGACGATCGAACCGCATTCGGAAACCTGGCAATGCGTCGGCCGCCGAATTCGAGCAGCATCCAGAGACTGGCCGTTCCGGATAGAGGTCACACAAACATTACAGTCCTTCGCGTGTATCGCCCAGATGGCGAAATGTGGCCTCGCGCACGGCCTCGTCCCGGTGGGAATCGCAGGAGCGCTCGGGAGTCCTGAGTCAAGAATACTCACGTTCCCGGGTCTCGGATTGACCCGGCCGGTCAGCCTCGTCGGACGCAGTTCGTCCTTCGCGCGTCCGATCGTCGAGTCCTTCCATGATTCCCTGATTCAGGCGATCTCCGAAATCGTGGTGACGGACTTGCCTCATTAGAAATCTATCATCGCTTGCGGCAAGCCAAACAGGTATGTTCACCGTTCGCGATGTCCGGTGCCGCCGGATCGTGATCTGGACAGACGACTCCCAAAAAATACGTCAACAGGTATCACATGAGAAACCGATTTACGGGCTTGATCATCCTCGATGGATGGGGCCTGAACACGAAAGCGGATTACAACGCAGTCGCTCAAGCCTCGACGCCGACGATGGACCGGATCATCAAGCAGTTTCCCTACGCGACGCTCCGCACATCCGGCCGAAACGTCGGTCTACCGGACGGCTTGATGGGCAACTCGGAGGTCGGCCACCTGAATCTGGGTGCCGGACGAGTCGTCACGCAGGCGATGACCCGGATCGAGGACAGCATCAACGACGGCACATTCAAGACAAATCCGGCGCTCGTTGCCGCGATGGATCGTGTTGCTGGATCAGATCGCAGTCTTCACTTGCTCGGGCTCGTATCGGACGGCGGCGTGCACTCGTGGCCGACTCATTACCAGGGACTCCTCGAGCTGGCACAGCAGCGCGGCGTCGCTGCCGATCGGATCTACTTGCACGCGTTCTTGGACGGACGTGACACGCCCCCAAAGAGCGGGATCGATCGCGTCCGGGATCTCGAAGCGTTTATCAAACAGATCGGCGTTGGTGCAATTGCATCGGTGTGCGGTCGGTACTACGCGATGGATCGCGACCAGAGATGGGAACGAACACAGTTGGCCTACGACCTGCTTGCGGAGGGCAGAGGTAGTGAGTTTCGCTCGGCCTCGGAGGCTATCGAGTCTGCCTATGCAGGCGGTGTGACAGATGAATTCGTCAATCCGTCGGTAGTGGTGGACGCAGGGGGTAGTCCCCTGGCGCCCGTCGAAGATGGTGACGCGATGATCTTCTTCAACTTCAGGGGCGACCGACCCCGACAGATCACACGAGCCTTCACGGACGATGCCTTCAATGGCTTTGACCGCACCAAATATCCGAACGTCCACTACACCTCTCTCACACGGTATGAGGAAAGCCTTCCCGTCGATGGCATTGCCTTCCCGCCGGAGATTCTCTCCCAGAATATGCCGAACATCTTCGGTCAAGCCGTCAGCGACGCCGGCAAGAAGCAGCTCAGGATCGCGGAAACGGAGAAGTATGCGCACGTCACGTTCTTCTTCAACGGCCAACGAGAGGAACCGTATGACGGTGAAAACCGGATCCTGGTTCCTTCCCCGAAAGACGTGCCGACATACGATCATAAACCCGAGATGAGCGCGCCGGAGATAGCGGCCAACCTGTCAGAATCCATCCGATCGGGCGAGCACGACGTGGCCATCTGTAATTTCGCAAACCCCGACATGGTCGGCCACACGGGGATACTGGAGGCTGCGACCGAGGCGGTCATGACGGTCGATCATTGCCTAAATCAGGTGCTTGACGCCGTCCAGGCGGTCGACGGTGCGGTCATCGTCACGGCCGATCACGGAAATGCGGAGCAGATGATCCACTACGAAACGGGTGAACCACACACGGCACACACGACAAACGAAGTCCCTCTGGTGCTCGTGGATACTCGGTTCGGTGGGACGCTGCGGCCAGGTGGCGCGCTATGCGACATCTCCCCCACGCTGCTCGGCATGATGGGCATGGAACAGCCTGCCGAGATGACAGGACGGGACCTCAGACAGGGCTGACCGGCCGGATCCGCGCGGGTCAATTTGGTCTTGGGCACCGAGCAAACTTCCCTATCTTTAGGGGCCTTTAGACCCTTTATCAGACCATCAACGGTGACGACACAACGGCAGCACCATCAAGGAGTGCGGAATGAAGATTCATGAATTCCAGGCCAAACAGATCCTAGCGAAATTCGGCATCCCCATCCCGAGCGGAAAGGTTGCCTACACCCCGGCAGAGGCAAGATCAGTGGCCGAGGAGCTGGGTGGCAAGGTCGTCGTCAAAGCCCAGATTCACGCAGGGGGTCGCGGCAAAGGCGGGGGTGTAAAGCTCGCGTCCGATGCGGCGGAGGCCGAGGAGCACGCCGAAGAGATCATCGAAATGCAGCTGATTACACATCAGACAGGACCTGAGGGTCAGAAGGTCAAGCAGGTCCTGGTCGAAGAAGCAACGGATATTGACCGGGAGCTGTATCTCGGCATTGTCCTGGATCGCGCCACTTCAAGCCTTGTTGTGATGGCGTCGCAGGCCGGTGGGATGGATATCGAACAGGTTGCGGAAGAGACACCTGAGAAGATCCTCAAAGAGACGATCGACCCCGGGATCGGACTGCAGGCCTTCCAGGCAAGGCGTCTGGCATTCGGACTTGGGCTCGAGGGAGATGCCTTCAAGCAGGGGGTCCGGTTCATAGCCACACTCGCGAAAACCTTCGAGGCAACGGATAGTTCACTCGCCGAGATCAACCCGCTTGTCGTCACCAAAGACAACCAGATCGTCGCCCTCGACGCGAAGATCAACATCGACGACAATGCGCTGTACTTACACAAGGATATCCAGGAACTGCGGGACAAGGACGAAGAGGATCCGCTCGAAGTCGAAGCTTCCGAGTTCGAACTCAACTACATCAAGCTTGACGGTGAGGTGGGATGCATGGTCAACGGCGCAGGTCTGGCCATGGCCACGATGGACATCATCAAGTACGCGGGATCCTCACCGGCTAACTTTCTGGACGTCGGTGGGGGAACCAACGTCGAGCGTGTTCGAAATGCCTTCAGAATTCTGATTTCCGACACCGATGTCCGGGCCGTCTTTATCAACATCTTCGGGGGCATCGTTCGATGCGATCGGGTTGCGCAGGGCGTGGTTGAGGCTTTGGGAACGCTGGATGTCAAGATTCCGCTCATTGTCCGACTTCAGGGAACGAATGCCGAGGAAGGCGCAAGAATTCTTGACGAATCAGATCTGGAGTTTACGGTTGCCCTAGAGTTGAGGGAAGCGGCGCAAGCTGTCGCATCTGCGGTAAAGGCCGCCTGACCGAGCACGGACTGCATTCATAGACGAATTTATAACGGGACTGTCTTCACGACAGTCCCGTTTCTTTGTACGCACGAAAGATCTGCCAAATACAGCCTTTCGTCTGCCATATCGGCACATGTTCATGTCGTCTCATCAAAGCTAACTATGTACAAATTACTGTAAAGTCTTCAATTACATATCTTTGATTATATGGAACGTCACTTGCTCACTCAGTGGGAGGCCCGATCAGGACTCGGCCCCATACTTAGGTATAGAAACTACCCAAGCAGCATCAACTGAACGAAGGAGTATAGATGGGAAAAATAATCGGTATCGACCTTGGAACGACCAACTCCTGTGTCGCCGTGATGGAAGGTGGCGACCCGGTCGTCATCCCCAACTCCGAGGGCGGCCGGACGACGCCGTCTATTGTGGCCACGACAAATGAAGGTGATCGACTGGTCGGGCAAGTCGCCAAGCGGCAGGCAGTCACCAACCCCACAAACACGATCTTCTCGATCAAGCGATTCATGGGTCGCCGTCACGACGAAGTCGCAACCGAGATCACCGAGGTGCCCTACGAGGTCAAGTCAGGAACCAATGGTCTGGCGTCTGTCTCCATGGCGGACAAAGACTTCACGCCGCCGGAGGTCTCTGCTGTCGTGCTCCAGAAAATGAAGCAGACCGCAGAAGACTACCTGGGTGAGAAAGTGGAGAAGGCGGTTGTGACGGTACCGGCTTACTTCAACGATGCCCAGCGACAGGCCACCAAGGATGCCGGCAGGATCGCAGGACTCCAGGTCGAGCGAATTGTTAACGAGCCGACGGCAGCGGCACTGGCTTACGGACTCGAAAAGAAATCGGACGAGAAGATAGCCGTATACGATCTCGGCGGCGGTACCTTCGACATCTCGATCCTCGAGCTCGGTGATGGCGTGTTCGAAGTGAAGTCCACCAACGGCGACACGCACCTCGGCGGGGACGATTTCGATCAGAAGTTAATCGACTGGATGGCTGAGGAGTTCCAGACCGATAACGGCATGGATCTGCGCAAGGACCCTATGGCGCTCCAACGCCTCAAGGAGGCAGCTGAGAAAGCCAAGTGCGAGTTGTCATCCTCGATGCAGTCAGAAATCAATCTGCCCTTCATCACGGCTGATGCCTCCGGACCCAAGCATCTGAACACTTCACTCTCACGAGCAAAATTCGAACAGATCACGGAGACATTGGTGGAACGTAGCATGCGGCCGTGCGTCCAGGCGATCAAGGATGCGGGGTTGCAGGCCTCCGACATTGACGAAGTTATTCTCGTCGGCGGAAGCACCCGGATCCCTAAGGTGCAGGAAATGGTCCAGGAGCTGTTCGGCAGGGAGCCTCACCGTGGTGTCAATCCGGATGAGGTCGTCGCAGTCGGTGCAGCGATTCAGGCCGGCGTCCTAGCCGGAGATGTAACTGACGTCCTGCTGCTCGATGTTACACCATTGTCTCTCGGTATCGAAACGCTGGGTGGCGTGATGACCAAGCTTATCGACCGGAACACGACGATCCCCACGAAGAAGGCCGAGGTCTTCTCCACCGCGGCCGACAACCAGACATCTGTCGAGATTCACGTCCTCCAGGGAGAGCGAGAGATGTCCGTAGACAACAGGACAATCGGTCGTTTCCACCTGGATGGTATCCCGCCGGCACCAAGAGGCATGCCGCAGGTTGAGGTCACGTTCGACATCGATGCAAACGGTATCCTGAACGTAGCCGCCAAGGACAAGGCCTCGGGCAAAGAACAGAACATCCGCATCGAGGCCTCATCAGGCCTGTCGGA
>CAYYGZ010000089.1:0-17153 GCA_964471275.1 uncultured bacterium
TCAACTGCATCAACTCGATGCGGATACCATCCGGATCCGCAATGAAGTACTGACGACACTTGCTCTTGCCCGTCTTCGCCCCCTTCGGATCAACGTCAAGCCCCCTGGATTGCAGGTCGACCAGGGTCTGTTCGATGTCATCGACCCAGAGGCATATGTGCTTCATCCCGATTTCCGGTGCCGGGTCGGCCGAAGCACCCTTGCCGTCGAATATTTCAATGAAATCGCTGGCGCCGGTCCTGAAGTAAGCCATCCACGGAGACCCGTCCCGATCCACGCGAAAGGCTTCAGGAAGACCGAGCGTGTTCCTGTAGAAGGTGATGGATTTCTCGAAGTCCGACGCGGTGATCGCGAGGTGTCCAATTCCCGTTATCAATAGAGCCTCCAATTGTTGATGTCTTGACGCTAAATGAGGGTGCATCTATACTGTGCTCGATTTCTTAAGTTAAAGTGCCCGTAAGATAGGAGATTCACAATGGCGATCAAGGTGGGGTTTGTCGGTGCGGGTGGCCGTGCACGCGGTCACATGAAGACGCTTTCAGAGATCGATGATGTCGAGTTTGGTGCTATCTGTGATGTGTCGGAAGCGACGGCTCAGGAAGCCGCCGATCAGTTCGGTGGTAAAGTCTACACCGAGCACAAAGCGATGCTCGAGACGGAAGAACTCGATGTGATGTACGTGGTGGTGCCGACGTTTGCGCACTTTGATGCGGAGACCCTGGCGGCAGAACGGGGAATTCACCTTTTTCTTGAAAAACCCGTGGCACCCTCGATGGAGAAGGCGAACGAGATCCTGGCGGCAACGAAGAAGGCGGATGTCATCACCTGTGTCGGGTATCAGCTCCGGTATTTTGGCGGTGTTCAGCAGGCGAGGCAGTTTGTGAGCGACCGCACGGTGGGGATGATCGTTTCACATCGCTGGGGTGGATTGCCCGGGACGCCCTGGTGGCGCGTGATGGCACAGTCGGGTGGCCAGCTCGTAGAGCAGACGACGCATCAGGTGGACATGATTCGCTATGTTGCCGGCGAGATCACGGAGGTGCAGGCCTACTATGCACTCCGTACTCTTAGGGATGTCGAGAATCTGGATATTCCCGACAACTATGCGGTGACATTCACGATGGAGAATGGGGCCATCGGGTCACTGAGTTCGAGCTGCGCGCTGCGCGAGGGGGGCGGATCCAGCGGCATCGATTTCATCCTCGATGATTCGCGCATGACACTCACCGGTGCGGATGTGTCGCTGTCACCAGACGGAGACCTTGGGGATCCCCAGGAAACAAAGGATATCGACCAGGTGTTTGTGAACGCCGTGCGAACGGGTGATCGATCGGAGATCCTGTCGGATCTGGAGGATGGAATCCGATCGCTTGACGTGTCGCTGGCTGCCAACCGTTCCGCAGAGACCGGCGCGCCACAGAAGACCGAGTATGCGTGTGGTTGATCGGGTCCGTGCGGATGGGTGACACGAACGACAAGCCCATATCAGCGACGTTGGCCGCAAAAGAACTCATCAAGACGGTCATTTTTGTCGTGCTGCTTGTGGTATTGATCCGCTCGATCCTTGTCCAGGCATACCATATTCCGTCCGGTTCGATGGAGGACACGCTGTTCGAGGGAGACTATGTGATCGGGGACAAGCTGACGTATGGCACCCAGATCCCCGATCGCTTTCCTCTTCTGAACGTGAAGCTTCCCTCCTTTTACATGCCCGGTTTCAGCAGCCCTGAGCCCGGTGATCTGGTGATATTCGAGTTTCCCCAAGACCCCTCGAAGGACTTCATCAAGCGGTGTGTTGCCGTATCCGGTCAAGTCATCGAGATGAAGGATCAGCAACTTTTTGTGGACGGAGTGGTCTTTTCGGAACCCTCAGGCGTTAAATACACGACTAAGCGCAGGTCTCAGCGTCGAGATAACTGGGGACCCGAAACGATCCCGGAAGGCCATATCTTCGTTATGGGAGATAATCGGGATAACAGCTACGATTCACGCGGCTGGGGTACGGTTTCACTGAGCAAAGTGAAAGCGCATCCCCTGTTCATATACTTCTCCTGGAACGCGGGCGACCCCGTCTGGCGTATCTGGGAGAAAGTTCGGTGGAGCCGGCTGGGTCGGATCGAATAGCGGAATGGGAAGGACAACGTGATAGGTAACCAACGATGGCGAATCTCGGTGCTCGGGTGCGCAGCGCTGGTGTTCGTCCTGGTAGGCTGTAGGCCCGTTCCTACGGCGCCCGAGACCGATGGTGTCATCGATCGGACTTATTCCAACGCGGATTGGGGATTTTCGATTTCGGCTCCCCCGGATTCTGCGTGGTCGCTCTCCGCAACGCAATTCATCGCCCAGCGGGAGCCAAATGGCCTCTCACCGGTGCAGGTCATACTCAGGCGGATCAATCCCGGGTCGCCTTCCCGGCCAGTCTTGCTCCTCAGTTCTTTCGGTGTTTCTCAGACCACGCTGTTGGACGATGTGGTCGCCTCCTTTGAGAGCCTTTTCGCTACCGATTTTTTGAACTATAACCCGCAGGGCCCGAAGTCCGAGAGATCGGTTGGCGGAGTGCCGTCAATCGAGTGGCGATTCTTCGCGAGGGAGCCACAGTCAGGCATCCACTACTTGAATAACCGGTTTCTCAGCTTTGTGTTCTTACGGGACAACCAGATCTATCAGGTGATTTGCTCGGCGCAGGCGGAGGAATTTCCCGAATCGGAATTCAGGAGCATTCTAAGCACGTTTGAGTTTCATTAACGAATTTGGCGCTACGTGGTGTCAGGTGCTTAAGGTTCAGCCTCGGCGTGCCGATATACTCAATGACCAAGCGGTATCACTTGGTTCGACGAGGCCCTTCCGAGCCCCGCGGCCCGGAGAGCCTTTTTTTTATTTTGACCAGAATGAGCGTTCGGATAAAAGCAGATACAGAAGGCAGAGGGCCTGTGGTCAGCAGATCATAGGCCCTCTTTCGTGTATTCTGGCGAGAACTGTCTAGTCGACGGGTTTACAGGGCTTCCGAACAATGATCATGCTGAACGTGTCGTTCTGCAGCGCTTTGCGAAAGGTTTCCCGCATCTGCTCGTCTGTATCGTCCCTGCCGACCTCCCAGATCGGATCACAGCCGCAGACGGCCCCGATCTCGCGGATGCCGACCCGATTCCCTTTGCTGCCCGTGAGTGGAAGACCGCCGTCCGGTGTCGGCTGCCCACCCGTTGTGAGGGCTCCGCCGTTATCGAGCACCATCACGATGGTGTCGGAACCTGAGGCGCGGGCCTGTATAATCCCGTTGATCGAAGCGTGGTAGAAAGCTGAGTCGCCAGTGATGGCGATCGTTCGTTCTGCGACACCGGCGGCCTGGTAGCCGGATGCGACCCCGATAGATGAGCCGAAAGACAGTTTTGCGTCGAGGTATCTGGCGGCCGTGACGACACAGCCCGGGTCGGCTGAGATGTATGGGTTCTGGCCCAGCGCTTCCGCCTCGGCTCGCAGTGCCTTGATCATGCCCACGTACGGACAACCGGCGCAGTGCGACTTCCGAAACGGCCGTTCTTCCTCCCAGTTCTCTTCCGTGTATGTCTCCGCAGGCGCAAAGCTCGGCAGCGCCTCGGATAGCGTCTTCTGAATGTGCCAGCGGAAGAGCTCACCCTCCCAGTTGACGTGTCCCGTTCGCTTGCCGAGCACCTTCGCCGTAGCACCTGCGTCATATCCGATGGACTTGATCGTGTCCTCCAGATAGGGGTCGACCTCCTCGAGCACGATGATCCGATCGCAGGAGGCCATGAACCCGCCAATCGTCTTTGCTGGGAGCGGATACAGGGTGTTCAACTTCAGAACGCTGACGTCGGACAGGTCCGCACCTTCTGTCGCCTCGAGGAATTTCGTGTGGACCATCCCTGTTGCCACGACTCCGATCCTGCCCGACCCGGTCAGCTTGTTCAGGACCGAAGTTTCGAATTCCGATTCGATCGCGTCGAGCTTGGCGTGTAATCTCGTGTGGCTTTCGTGGACCGTCACGAGCGCAGAAATGAACCGGAATGGATCGCGAGCAGGTTCCAGGGATGGCTTCTCGGCGGGTGGGTTCAGACCTTCTATCTCGGCAGTCGAGACGCTATAGCTTCGCGTGATCCGGACGACCACGAGGGTCTGATGCCTCTCCGAGAAGTCGAAGGCCCATTTCATGGTTTCACGGCCTTCACCTGCATCGGAGACCTCGACCATCGGGAGTTCTGCAAGCGTCGATACGGCGCGCGTGTCCTGTTCGTTCTGCGAACCCCACGCCCCGGGATCATCACCCATCAGGATGACAAGTCCCGCGTGTGCCCCCGTCATATTGAGGACCATGACCGTGTCCAGCGCGACGTTCATTCCAACGCTCTTGAGACAGACGAGCGCCCGCTTCCCGGCCTGTGAGGCTCCGGCTGCCTGATCCAGGGCAACGCGTTCGTTGACGCACCATTCCGTGTTGTGGCCGTAGTCCTTTGAGGTCTTTTCCAACGCGAGAAACGTGTTGGTGCCCGGTGATCCGGGATATCCTGTCACGACGGAGACGCCCGCCTCGATCGCTCCCCAGGCCAGCGCCTGCTCACCGTCTATCGTCTGTGCCATGCATAACTCCCCGATTTTCGGTCATGAACCGACCGAGCTTTCATTCCCACCGATGTTACTCGTGCGTGTCGGGCACGTCAAGCCGGGTCGGTCAGAACAAGCCAACCCAATCCCAGTAGACGAGGTTGACCGGGATCAGGATCACCAGGTTCACGAGGCAGATCAGCATCATGGTAACGACAAATTGACGCATGGATACGTAGCCGTAGGCATAGGCAATCATGAAGGGGGCCCCCTGATAGGGCATGAAGACCATCCCTGTCCCCACCGCGACACTTAGACCCACCTGCAGAGGGGAGAGTCCCGAGGCGTCGCCCAAGCTGAGGAGTGGCGGCGTAAGCACACCCCCGACTACGGCGGTGTCCACGAGGAAGTTGAACGGTGTAACAATATAGGTGATCGAGGCGAGCTGCTGGAAGGTGGATTGATCATCGAGCGCGAGCCAGGATCCCAGAACTTCAGCGAGTCGTGCGCTTGTGCCGGAGGTTACGAAAGCCTCACCAAGCGCAAATACACTCCCGATGTAGATGATGATTGGGTAATTGACCTTCCGTAGATTCTCTGTCGAGAGCGGACCGATGCGGGGTGTAAGACAGAGAATCGTAAGAGCAAGACCGATGATGACCGGATGGACGTGGTGCAGTGCGTCTGTTGCCCAGGCTGCTACGCCAACCACCAACAGGACCAGGGCTCTGACTTCGCGGCTCCCGAACGTTACGGGTGGAATGTCTAGATCCAGGTGATCGGGGAGAGTCGGTCTGAAGAGGATGAGGATCAGGAGTGTGCCGGCGAGAACGCGCAGAAGCCCGATGACAGGGAATACATAGGCTGCCCACTGCCCCCAGAAGACTGGCTGTTGATGTGACTCCAGAACGCCCATGATGACGAGATTGGGAACGGACGCCGTCAGGATCCCCGTCCCTCCGTAGTATGTTGCGCAGACAACAGACAGAATGATTGCGGCGCTGAGCGGCGAGTGACGTTCCGCCTTCAGGGCATCGATGAACGAAATCAGAACGGGAAGGACGATCAGGACACGCACAACGCCGGACGGGATCAGAATGGCCAGAAGGATACCGAAGAGGCCCAGCTCGAGGATAAAGGTGACGGGGTGCTTTAGACGACTGACGATCACACCCGACAGGATGTCCCCGAGCCGTGTCTCCGTGATCAGCTGGCTGATCACCATTCCCGCGAAGACCAGCCAGACTGCGGGCCGAGCAAAAGCCGAGAAGATTGACTCAAAGGTTCCGACACCGGATACCGAGAGCGCGAGCAGGAGGCAGAGCGCGGTGAGCGGGATGGAGATCGGCTCCAACGTCCAGCAGATGGCCGATATGGCGGCCAGCGCAATGACGACCCGGCCCGGGGTATCGATAGAGATGGGGGCTAGGGCGGCCAGTGCGACTGTGACTGCAATCAGCACGACCGAGGCAAGCTGTTTATGTTGCATGGTTCGAAGATAAGTCGTGTGATGAGGGGGCGAAACTGCAAAGCCAGGCTATTTGCGCAGTGTGATCTTGACGGGAGGACGGGGTCTCGGGATATTGCGCGCAAATAACGTTTGAGCAAATGCTCCAAGGAGGGACTGGTATGCTGATCGATGGCTTCAACGGTGTCTACCCGGCAGCCGTCAGCCCGAAGGATGATGCAGGAAAGTTCAGTGCGACACGGTTCGAGCATCTGGTTGACCGGATGTATGAGGCGAATGTTCACGGTCTATACCTGTGTGGCAACACGGGAGAAGGCTATCTGCTCCCCGTGAACGCTCGTAAGGAAGCAACTGAGGTTGCGGTCGAAAGGTCGAAGGGGAAGGGCAAGGTCGTCGTACACGTGGGTGCACCGGCCGAAGAGGACGCGGTGGCTCTGGCAAAACACGCCGCGGATGTCGGCGCGGATGCCATCTCGAGCCTTCCTCCCTACGTGCAAGGGTACTCGTTCGATGAGGTGCACGCACACTATACACGATTGGCCTACGCCAGCGGTCTACCGCTTTTTGTGTATTACATCCCGATCGTGACCCATCGCGAATTCAGCCTGCGGGAGATGGACAGGCTGCTGGATATCAAAGGCGTAGCGGGACTGAAGTTCACGAATTTCAACTTCTTCCTGATGGAAGGCATTATGGATAGTGATCGGAACCCCCACGTCTTCAACGGTCACGACGAGGTGTTCCTGGCCGGGATGGCGATGGGTGTGCAAGCAGGGATCGGGACCTATTACAACATCATGCCGTCCCACTTCGTGAATATCTACGAAGCGGCCCTTTCGGGAGACTATGAGAGAGGACGCGAATTACAGCGAGACGTGAACCGACTGATCCGGGCGGTCCAGACCGTACGCCAGAACGGTGCTGTCCACGCCCTTCTCAAGTGGCAGGGAATTCCGTGTGGGGATCCGATACTGCCGGCGCGGCCGCTGGATGACGATGAGGAAAAGATGTTGAGAGCGGAGCTGGAGAAAGCGGGACTGGTTGAGGGACTGAGGATCTAGGATAGAAGATAGAGGATTGAAAGTCAGGAGCTCTCAATCTTCAATATCCGGTCCTCGATCCTCAATCCTCGGTCTACAGCCCTCATCCCTGATACGCTTGCCAGAGCGCGCGGTAATAGTGCATTAGGCGTTCGGGGTCGTCACTTGCGGGGATTTCGGCAAGCGTAAAGCCCTGATAGCCGATTCCTTCGAGCTTTGTGAAGAGTTCGCGCCAGGGATACTCGGATTTCCACAGTTCGGTAATGTGTACCAGCCCGATCTTGTGGCTCAGGAGGTCCCAGGCTTCCTGGATCGTGCCGTCTTCGCCGACCTCATCGAAATTCGAGTTCCAGCAGACGTAGACATTGTCGTGACCCGCGTGATCAATGATCGTGCGCATCCGACTGGGCTTTTTGGTGTCCCGACCGTGGACCTCCACGCGAATGGCGACACCGAGATCAGCGGCCGCGGCCCCGCATTCACGTAGCGACAGGCCAATCTGCTCGAGGGTCTTTTCTTCCGGGATGCCCTTGTCGAACTGAAGTCCGTTCGGTCTGACCTTAACACCAGGACAGCCGAGGTCGGCCGCGAGTCTGGCGCATTCGATCGTACCGGCGATGTTCTCCCGGACGATCTGAGCATCATCGGAGTGGTAATCGTAGGCGCTTCCGATCCCGGCGATTTCGATCCCCGAATCCTCGAACTGTTGACGGACACCCGCCCGCTCATCTGTGCTCAGGCTGGACTCCACACCGTGAGCGTGCGTGGTTCTGAGTTCCACCCCTTGAAATCCGGTGCTCTGACACTTTTCGATGATCTCAGAGACACCCCAGTCTTTCCCGATATTGTATGTCACGAATCCAAGCTTCATTGTTCCCTGCCTCCGGTTTGGTTGTCGTTGGCGGAAAGATAGAGCCAGGGATCATTTTGTCAAAGCGAGTCGCGCGCGTGAGGGCCAGAAGATGCCAGAGCAGGAGCTAAGAGACGGTCTGATGATCGGGCCAGCAATGCCCGAAGAGATGGATGCGGTCTGTGAGATCGCCGAGATCGCCTGGGAGCCGATCCACGAAGCGATGATCGAGAGCGTCGGCACCGATATCCACGATGCCATATCAGCGGATTGGAAGGAGAAGAAGGCGGAGCAGATTCGTGGCCAGTTTCGGCGGAATGCAGACCACGTGCTGGCGATTCGCGAAGGTGAGACCGTGGTCGCTTTCGTTACCTTCGGATGCGATGCGTCCAAGTCGCTCGGGACGATCCACAACAACGCGGTGGACCCAAAGTTCCAGGGACGCGGAATTGCAACCGCGATGTACAGTCACGTCCTGGATCTGTTTCGGAAGGCTGGTCTGAAGTACGCATCCGTGGGAACCGGGCTCGATCCAGGCCACTTACCGGCTAGACGCGCTTATGAGAAGGCGGGATTCAACCTGAAACAAGAGGATGTGACTTACTACAGACGTCTATCGGAATCTCAGGAATAGACTCGTTGATCCAAGGTTCGATTACACCGGATAAGATCTTTACGGGCGTGCCTGTTTGCGGCGGTTGTTTCGGCGATCGACTAGTAGATCGGGACGGGGATGGGTCTCAGTGCGAGTGGCTGGGCTGCCAGGTGAGTATAGGTCTCCTGGTTGATTACGTTCCGGCGGACGAGCCGATACAGTAGACGCTGGCGCGTTGCGATCAGGTCGTCTGGGTCCCACGAAGCCTGCCCGTGGACGGTCCAATGACAGAAGAGTGCGAGTTCCGCATCCGTGAGAAATTCTGTCCCGGATCCGAAGATAAGGTTCGAAGCCTCCTCCAAGCCTGAGACAAGCCGGTTTCCTCTCCAGAACGACCCCCTATCCAGCAGGATGCCCATAGCCGTCTCCTCTTCGCTGAGCTCAAGCAAGACGCGAAATGCCAGGTAGGAGACGACCGAAGAGAGTCCCCTGTCACCACAGAGGGCTCGGGCGGCGGCATCTGCAGATACCCGACCGGTCACGACCCGGTGGATTCTGGATATGCGGTGAGAATTTTTCGGCTCTACTGTGATGGATTGCGCGTGTCGCTCGAGAGAATCGCTGTGTCCGGCGAGGACGAGTAAGATCGTCACCGCGAAGATCGTGATCATTGCGGCCAACGGGAAGAGATGATCGCGTGTCACGGCACAAGCCTCTGGAGCGCCGATACGGCAAGATCGGGTCGTGTGTGCGCTGCGCGGATACCGGCTGATCGTGCAGCACTCGCCTCTGTGGCGCTTCCCGTGAGGGCACGCGAGGCCTCGAGGTTTACACCCAGATCCGTCTGGGCAATATGATAGGGAGCTGATGCGGACGTGTGGGCCGATCGCCTGCACACAACAGCGTCGAGTTCGCAGCCTGCCTGCAGCAGGGCCTCAACAAGGATGTCATTCTGAACTTCGAATTCCTGTGGCTCCCGGCCGGCCGGGTCTGAGACACCGATCAATGCCCATTCTCTGCCGCGGATTTCGGTTAGCGCTGCGGTGAGTTCCGTTAGATCTGACACGTCTGTTACGAGGCAGCCCATATCCAGGAACAGGGCACACCCCGTGTCGGGAGACTCGATCGTGTAGTCTGTCTGCAGGACCTGTTCATCGGTGATGTCGTAGATACGGTATGGATGTGGGTGTTCGCAGAAGGCACGTGATGTGGCGAACCAGGTTCCGTCTGCATCAAAGGTGTCAACGCCTCCGTGAAAGTGGCCGCTCAGTGATAGCGTGACTTTTCCGGATGCGGTTATCCGAGATTTGAGCTCCCGTGCCTCACGGTAGGAGTGCGGGTATCCCTCGTTGTTTTCGGGCCAGATCATGTAGTGCTGCAGGTGTATCTGCGGGGTGTTGTCTGCGTCATCGAGCACACGGTCGAATCGCTTCCTCTGCTCGCCCAGGCGTTCTGCCGCGTTATCCCGGATCTCCTCGTCGTAGAAGCTGACGAAGCGAAATCCATTGAGGAGGGTGTCCGCGTTCACGTCCGGGAAGACGTTCCCGAAGGCCTTCGGTGAGTCGTGGTTGCCGAACAGATACAGGACAGGGCAGCCAATGGGATCAATGATCTCACGGATGAGCTGGAGATCGGCAGTGATTCGATCGACCATTTCGGGATCCTGCATTCCGTAGAATGGCGCATCGATGAGGTCGCCCGTAACGGCGAGAATATCGGGTTCGCGGTCACGGATGTCGACCATCGCCCGGGCGATGAGATCGGGCATCTGGCGTGCTCGTCGCTTCGGGATCTGGGGATGACCCGGAACGTTTCGGCGTGCGTGAAAATCTGAGATGTGTGCGATGCGCATAAGCACCGAGAGCAGGGCGTTTGAAGCGACCGGATTGCAGGCGCCGAGAAGTAGGAGCGCATGATCGGTTTTTCGTGCTGACGTGTCAAAGGGCGTGGAACGTCTCCTGGCAAATGGAGGAGCGTGGGCAGGCAGCCGGTGGGTGTCCCACATCTGCGCTGACAATCCTGCAGTTCTCTTCCGGGGCCAATCGAAAGGTCTGGATATGGGACGATTCGATAATTACCATCCAGTGCGCTCCGGAACCTCCGAGCGTCCAGAAAAACTCACCCAGGAGGCTTGCCCTATGCTGAAGACAGGGGACAAGGCACCGGATTTCGAAGTCCTCGATCACGAGGGCAACACGGTTCGGTTGAGCAATTACGAAGGAAAGACGGTCGTTCTGTGGTTCTATCCACGTGCCAGCACCGGTGGCTGAACGGCTCAAGGCCAAGGGTTCCGTGATCGAATCCAAGACTTTGATGCAAAGGATGTTCAGGTTCTGGGCTGCAGTACGGACGGTGTTTCTGCAAACAGGAAGTTCGCCGACGATGAATCTTTTCTGTATCCACTCCTCTGTGATACGGAACGGGAAGTCTGCGTCGCTTACGGGGCCTGCACTTCGAAAGAAGACGGCGCCGCGAAACGAATCACCTATGTGATTGGCCCGGATGGCCTCATCGCACAAGCAATCGCAGATGTGAACGCTCGGGAGAATCCGCAGCAGGTGATGGATCTCGTCTCATGAACTCGTCCTCAGGGGCGGCTGTTGTTCTGTTGACTCATCCGTTCACTCAGGCTATGTTAACAAAACATCAATGGCGGTTGATCTAGTTTTGTGAAATTCTACCAGGACAAACTCCTGTCGGGGTGGGTTCTGAAGAGTTCCTGGAGGAGGCAATCCGTGTCTGATGAACGTATCGAGCCGAATGTGGAGTCGGGCATATCCAGACGTCGATTCCTGAAAGGCGTAGGGACCGGCGTGGCCGCGACCGGTCTGCTGACGACAATCGAGCCGTCAACCGCAGATGCTGCGAAGTCCCGGCACCTGGGCCCGGGCACCGTGCCCATTACGCTGGACGTGAATGGCCAGGCCTATCCGGCGGATGTGGAGCCTCGCCACGTACTTCTGGACGTGCTCCGAAAGAACCTGGGCATCACAGGCCCCAAGCCAATCTGCGAACGAGGCGCGTGCGGCGGATGTACGGTCCTGGTAGATGGCGATCCCGTTTATTCCTGTATGATGCTAGCCGTCGATGCCGTGGGGAAAGAGATTACCACGGTCGAAGGGCTTGCCGATGGGGAGAAACTCGATCCTGTCCAGGCAGCGTTTATCGAGCATGACGCACTCATGTGTGGATTCTGTACGCCGGGTTTCCTGATGTCTGTTCGGGCGTTGATCGATCGGAATCCCAACCCGAGGATGAGCGATATCAAGGAGGCCGTGTCCGGGAATACGTGCAGGTGCGGGACCTATCCGAGGATTTTCGAGGCAGTCCTGACGGCTGCTCGGGTCACGCGGGGGGAGGCCTGATATGGCAGAGATGCAAGATTGGGGGCCCCGAACGCTGACCGGCCGAGATGTTCAGCGGATCGACGCGATCGACAAGGTAACGGGCAAGGCGAAATACACGTATGACGTGACGCTACCCGGGATGCTGTATGGCCGGATCCTGAGGTCACCGCATCCCCATGCCAGGGTTGTTAGCGTCGATCTGAGCCCTGCGCTGGCGCATCCGCAAGTCAAATCGGTCGTGGATTTCGAGAAGAAGACTGTGCGGTACGCGGGTGAGGAGGTCGCTGCAGTCGCGGCCGAGACTGAGGAGGCAGCAGATGAAGCCATCCGACAGATAGGAGTCCAGTATGAGATCCTGCCCTTCTCTGTGGTAGAGGAGCAGTCGATGGCTGAGGGAGCACCGGAGATCCATCCTCAGGGCAATGTGGTGATCCCGGAAAGACGACAGCGGGATCGCGGGGATGTTGCCGCCGGGTTCGCAGAAGCCGCGGCAATTGTCGAGCAGACATACCGGACACAGGTTCAGATGCACAATTCACTCGAGACGCACGGCGCGATGGCGTCTTGGGACGATGATCGGCTCACCGTCTACAGCTCGACACAGAGCATCGTGGGGGCGAGGGATGGGCTTGCCAGGTATTTCAAGATCCCAACCTCCCAGGTCCGTGTGCTTACCGAGCACATGGGGGGGGGCTTTGGCAGCAAGTTCGGCGCAGGCGTGGAGGGGATGTGTGCTGCCAGGTTGTCGAAGGAGGCCGGTGCGCCAGTTCAGTTGATGATGACCCGGAAGGAAGAGAATCTTTGTGTCGGAAACAGACCGTCCGCGATCATGAAGTTGAAGATCGGCGCAACCCAGGACGGGAAGTTTACGGCATTCGAATCGCACACGTATGGTACTGGAGGCATCGGCAGTGTTGGGAATATCCCGCTGCCCTATGCGTTCAACAAGATCCCCAACGTCAAGAGTAGCCTGCACGATGTGCATACGAACGCAGGTGGCGCTCGTGCGATGCGCGCTCCCGGACATCCTCAGGCAGCTTTTGCGATGGACATCGTGATGGATGAGCTGGCCTACAAACTCAGAATTGACCCCGTTGATATGCGGCTGGCAAACGATTGCCGCAACAAGGCAATCCGAGATGAGCAGCTTCGTATCGGTGCTCGCGAGATCGGTTGGGAAAGACGGAACAAGATACCGGGTTCCGGTGATGGCCCGGTCAAACACGGAATCGGGTTGGGATGCGGCGAGTGGGGGGGCAGTGGCAGGAAAGGGACTTTTGCGGAGGTTGTGATCCATCCGGACGGGAGTGTGGATGCCAAGAGCGCGACCCAGGATCTTGGCACGGGTTCACGG
Source organism: uncultured bacterium (assembly GCA_964471275.1). GTDB lineage: Bacteria > Latescibacterota > UBA2968 > UBA2968 > UBA2968 > UBA2968. Next base: position 13,212 of record CAYYGZ010000089.1, read on the forward strand.
ACGCTGATTGCCCTGATCGCCGCCGAGGAGCTGGGTCTCGAGCTCGATCAGGTGCGCGCGTATCTCGGTGATACCAATTATCCGCCGGGGCCTGCCAGCGGAGGTAGCACGACATCCGCCTCGACTTCTCCGGCTGTAAAGGCCGCCGCTCGGAAGGCCAAGCGTCAGTTGTTCGAGAAGATCGCCCCGGAAATGGGTGTTGAAGCTTCACAGCTCCGTACAGAGAACGGGCGTATCGTCGCATCAAGCGGCGAGTCTCTGGGCTGGCACGAGGCAACGTCCCAGCTGGGTGTGCAGCCGATCGTGGTGGTTTCCGAGTTCGAGGAAGGATTCTCCGGCGTCGGTGTTGCTGGCGTTCACTTCGCCGAAGTCGAGGTAGATACTGAAACGGGCAGGATCCAACCCGTCAAGATCGTGGCGGTAAACGACTGCGGTCTGGTCGTCAACAAGCTGCTGGCCGAGAGCCAGGTGAACGGTGGCGTGATCGGCAGTATCAGTTACGCACTTCTGGAGGATCGGATGCTGGATCCCAATATTGGGGTGATGCTGAACGCCGGGCTCGAACCGTACAAGATCGCCGGCGTGATGGAAACGCCCGAAATCGTGCCGATCCTGATGGATATGCCAGAAAGGGGCGTGATCGGGCTTGGAGAGCCCGCGTGTATCCCGACCGCGGGTGCGATCGCGAATGCTGTCTACAATGCGATCGGTGTTCCCATTCGTGAGCTGCCGATGACCCCGGATAAGGTTCTGGCGGCGTTGTCCGCTTGATCAAGGAGACTGTGACGTGAATCCATTCGAATATGTCATTCCAGAAAAGGTGGAAGACGTTCCCGGACTCCTCGGTCGCAAGCGAGGACGTAAAGCCGTTATTATGGCAGGTGGGATTGATCTTCTCGGTGAGATGAAGGACAATCTGACGGCACCCGAGCGACTGGTGAACTTGAAGGCGCTGCCGGAACTGAGATTCCTGAAGCACTCGAACGACGAGGTCCGGATCGGGGCAATGACGACCTTGACCGAGATCGTGAACGACAAGAAGATCCGTGAAAGATACACCGCATTGGCCGAAGCGGCCGAGTCTGTCGGGTCGCCACAGATCCGGAACGCTGGCACGCTTGGTGGGAATTTATGCCAGCGCCCACGCTGCCTGTATTACCGTTCGGAAGAATACGAATGCATGAAGAAGGGCGGTTGGCAATGTTTCGCGTATGAGGGCAACAACAAGTACAACGCGATCATCGCCGGGGGACCGAGCTACATCGTGCATCCGTCTGACGTGGCACCCGCGCTGATTGCTCTGGGTGCCCGGATCAAGATCCACGGTCCGCGCGGCGAACGTGGGATGCCGATATCTGAGTTCTACATGCATCCGGAGGAGCGGCTGGATCACGAGACCATCCTGCGACCTAACGAGGTCCTGACCGAAGTGATTATTCCCCGTCCCGGGCCCGGTGTGCGGAGCACCTATCTGAAGTTCAAGGAGAAGGGCACGATGGATTGGGCGCTGTCTGCTGTGGCAGCCGTCGTGGGAGTCGACGGAAAGACGGTGAGCGATGCGAGTATCGTACTGGGAGGCGTGGCGCCGATGCCCTGGGTCGTGGAGGATGCGCCCGGTCTGCTGAATGGGAAGCAGGTAGACCCCGAACTGCTCGATACGCTTGCCGATGCGGCCGTAAGAGAGGCCGAGCCGCTGGCGCAGAATGGCTATAAAGTACCGCTGACCCGGACGCTCGTTAAGCGCGCTGTTCAGGGCCTGGTTGATGGAAGGAGGTCCAACCGTGGGTGAGAAACACGCGATGGCCGGGAAACTGCCGACGTTCTGCACGAACTTGGCGACCAAACGATCCTTTGTTTCGGACCAGCCACCCGCTACGTATCTGGCCGAGGAAACAGCAACTACAGGATACTGGTGCATTCGAACAATGGGCCCGATCGGACCTGATGACGGCTATGCCTGTCCGGGTGAATGCGGGCTACATCGGACCTGCTACGAGTCGAACATCAAGCCGGTCCTGTAAACCAGATGCCTGAAGATTGTGCGGAAGGGCCATGAATCTGGTTCACGGTCCTTTTCCGTATGGCTGAATCGGTGTATTGCACCCCGGCGGCGACGGGGCTACCTTGGTCTACGCGTTCACCTACTGATCTGAGGGATGCCGATGTCCGTTGATGAAGAATGGGGCGGTATATACGATATCGAGGTCGGCGAGAGCGATGATCTTGTTCAGGTTCTCTCTCGAGCTAGGCTCTTCGAATCGTTGACGACCGATGAGTTGCACAAGCTGGCGCCGATCATGCATCACCGCGATTTCTTCCCGCGTGAGGTGATCGTGCGGCAGGGCGCTCCGGGAGCGGGCCTCTATATCATCCTCTCCGGCAGTGCCGACGTGGTGCTGCAGGGATCGAAGGGTGAAGATATCGTTCTGGCCAATCTGGGTGAGCGTCGTATGTTCGGTGAGATCTCGCTGGTTGACGGCTCCCCACGCACCGCCAGCGTTGTTTCAACGACACGGTCGCACGTGCTCGGATTCTTCAGGGCCGATTTGCTGGATCTGGTCGAGCATTCCCCCGCGCTCGGGTTCAAAATTCTCTACCGTCTGACCCAACTCCTTCACGAAAAATTTTCCGAATCCCTGTCCGATTTCAGAGATCAGGAATGCCTGATCCGGCGTAGCCGTCGTGCGCCGGCCCAGAATGGCGAAGCCAGGACAAACGGGTCGCTCACCCAGGAGCGTGCTGAGCATGGGAACGTCGCAGGCTAGTTCCTGCGATCCTCTTGCCCAGCCCTATGGGCGACGGATAATCTCAGAACATCGCGAGTGCGTGCCGCAGCGTGAACCGCGTCATAGTGGTCGACTATAGGATTTGAGAGGCAGGAGAAGAGGGCGGGCACTCGTTGAGTGACCGGCCCTTTTTCGTTCCTGCAACGTTCCTTCTGCCATTGGTTTGTTGCCGCGGGTTGCTAAATTCCATATTTTAGGGGGGTTGCGCTGGTTAAGACTATCCTTCTCCGAGTCGCGCCCTGGATCCCCCACAGTATGTTCGGTCTCCATGCCTGAGTCCCCCGAAGAGTATTCTCACGTACACAAAGCTTGGTTTTGCGAAAGATGTGGGGGGCCTCTGTCCTGGTCGGTGATCGAGGGCAAGCGCCATCAGACCTGTTCAAGCTGTGGATGGGTGGTGTATATCGACCCGAAGGTGGCCGCTGGTGTGATCGTGGCTCTGAACGGCGAGATCCTGCTGCTCAAGCGGGGTGTTCCCCCTTCGGTCGGGAAGTGGGTGTTCCCGGGGGGGTATGTCGATGCTGGTGAACCGACAGAAACAGCCGCTGCACGCGAAGCCCTGGAAGAAGTAGGTCTCAAGGTGGAGATCGAGGATCTGGTTGGGGTCTATTCCTACGAGGGGAACCGGGTTATCCTGGTGGTATAAGCCGGGCACGCGGTGGGTGGCACTTTAAAGGGGAATTTCGAGTGCCTCGATGTGAAGACCTTCCCGCTGGATGAAGTCCCCTGGGAAGCGCTCGCGTCTGAGAGTACCAGATCAGCGGTAGAAGATTGGTTGAAACGAATCGATACAGAGACAGTCTCTTGGGGTTGGCCACTCACCGTTAGGTGGTAACTCTAGACCCAAATCCGGAAAGGACGCAGGAGACGATGTTCAAGTCGATAGAGGATGTCGAGACGAAGTTTGGTGAACAGGGCTACATCGCCGATCGAACGCTGGCGACAACGATCTATCTTGCTGTTGCACTGGGTAAGCCGATCTTTCTCGAAGGCGAGCCGGGTGTCGGCAAGACAGAGGTCGCCAAGGTGATGGCGAACATTCTGGGAACCGAACTCATTCGTCTCCAGTGTTACGAGGGTTTGGATGCGAACACGGCGCTCTACGAGTGGAACTACCCGAGGCAAATGCTGGAACTCAGGTTAGAAGAAGCGCGCG
>CAYYGZ010000090.1:0-17144 GCA_964471275.1 uncultured bacterium
GAACCGAAATGGGGAAACGTTCAATTTGGCTGGCGCACACGGCTGATCAATTCTTCACATCCCGATTCACGACAGCGGTTTCGACTTACCCAACCACTTCCCCCTGGCCACGCATCAGGCTTGCCAATCGTTGTAGACAAAAGCGTTCTGAATGGGTACGGACTCTTCCTTCTCTATCGTGTCTAGCATCTCCAGCAGTCGCGACCTGTAATTCTCTTCAACTGGCAGTTCGTTTTCCAGCTGACTGCCCTCTTCCAGGAAGTGCTTGAAGTCACGCCCCAAGGCACGACCTTTTTCGGTGTGCTTGTCGAACGCATAATCCGGAATCTCGGGCTTCTGCCCGTGGGCAAAACCGAGCTTGACGATATTCTTCAGATTGTCGCTGGTACGATCCTTCCTGGCTGCAGCCAGGAAGCGGATGGCGTGGACAAAGAAGAGCGGACGATCCCCGTCAGGATAGGGGAAGTCCTGGCGCATCTGGTTGAGGGTGTGGATCAGTACGGGTGCGCTCAGGTCCCCAAAACCGACATCCTCCACCGATATGGCTTGTAGCCTGCGCCACAGTTTGTCCTCAAACTGCTCACTGGTGATATACATCTCGTATGCAAAGGTCGTTGCTTCCTCGGCCAGTCCTCGACGGATCGATTTCTGGAGTGCCGAGATGACCAGATCTCCCTGAATCCCGTTCCGGGTCGTAACGTTACCCCACGGATCATACGCCATGAATTCACTCCTTGTTACACGTTGTTGACTACGTTGACCGTAGCCGATAGGTGTGTCTCATATCGGATCACCAGCTGCCGCGCTGTGGCAGGATCCAGCGCTAGCAGAGGGCCACTTGAACACGCCACTCGTTCTCAGACGGTCCCCGGGGTCCGGGCAGGTATATGTTAAGTCGCTCAGGAGTTTTGTGCGAGGCGTTTGCTGATTTCTGTGACCACGAGGACCTCGGGCACTTCTAGGAGTCGCCCGCGCTCACATATGCGTAGGCGCTGCGCATTCCGCCCTGATCTCCTGGATCATCTGCTCGGTCGCTTGGGACCGAGCAGGACGTCACCAAACTCGAGCTTCGGGCCGTTGTCGATACGCGTGTCACTGGCTCCGGATCGGCAAAGGACACCACAGATGATACTGCTCACAGGATGTCGATCGGTGCCAACATCCCGGGCGGCACGCAACGTGCGACAATCTATGGCAGATCGGCGGACCTTCCGAATACCACCCACGGTTGCCAACACGGATTGCGACTGGATGCTGCCACGATAGAGTTTGTATGTCACGGAAAGGCACCATTGTATCAAACAGCGATCTCACCTTAATTACCGGGGTCAGAGGACCTAGATCGGACGTCATGCAGATATAATAAAGAGGCTTACGCAAGTATCTGCGTAAGCCTTTGGTTTTCTATTGGTGGAGCCGAGGGGGATCGAACCCCTGACCTCCTGAATGCCATTCAGGCGCTCTCCCATCTGAGCTACGGCCCCGTGCTATGCGGCTTTAGTCTATGCGATTGCGATTTCGCTGTCAAGCCAAAACAGCCGAAATACTCGGCTAACATGCTGTTTCTATGTGTGATACCTAGATCACGTCTGAGAATCGGACCCCTCGATCAGGGCGGCGAATCCGGTTTCATCAAGGACCCGAATTCCGAGCGCTTCGGCCTTCGTCTTCTTTGATCCTGCGGCCTGACCGGCAAGGACGAGGTCTGTCTTCTTGCTGACGATCGAAGTTGACTTGCCACCGAGGTCGCGGATCAATTCCTGGATTTCCGTCCGCCCCCAGCGCGCCAGCGTGCCCGTGACTACGATCGTGAGTCCCTCCAGTGGAGCAGGCCTGTCTGACTTCGTGGTCTTGGCCAGCACGGGCGAAACCCCGGCGGCCGTGAGCTTCTTGATGACCGCCCAGTTCTGCTCGTTCTGCAGGTGGGCTTTCAGGCTCTGGACGATAATCGGTCCGATCTCATCGACCTCGAGCAAGGTCTCCTCGCTCGCATCTTTGAGGTTGTCGATCGAACCGAATGCATCTGCGAGGGATCTCGCAACGGTCACACCGATATGCCGGATGCCGAGCGCGAACAGGAATCGGTTGAGCGGTTGTGCCCGGCTTTCGCTGATCGCGGCGACGACATTCTCTGCCGACTTCGTACCCATTCGGTCGAGAGAGGAGAGTGCCTCAACACCAAGCCCATACAGATCACCCACGTCGGATATCAGCCCAGCATCGACGAGCTGGTCCACAAGGGCAGACCCGAGCCCCTCGATATCCATCGCTGTTCGACCCGCGTAGTGTCTGATGTTTCCTTTGAGTTGCGCAGGGCAGCTGACGTTTGAACACCGAATGGCCACCTCTGCATCGTCCGAAACGAGAGGACCGTCACAGACCGGACAGTGCCGGGGGAGTGCGTAGGCTTCTGCCTCGCCGACTCGATTCGCTTTGACGACGGACACGACCTTTGGGATGATGTCCCCGCCCTTCTCGATGATGACCGTGTCACCCTCTCGGATATCTTTTCGCTCGAGCTCTTCGAAGTTGTGGAGCGTCGCGCGGCTGACGGTAGTACCCGCAACCAGAACGGGTGTCAGGCGTGCGACGGGGGTGACGGTTCCCGTTCGACCTACTTGCAACCCGATTTTTTCGAGCGTTGTTTCTGCCTGTTCAGCCGAGAACTTGTAAGCGATCGCCCATCGCGGTGCCTTGCTTGTGGCACCGAGTTCGTGCTGCAGACGCTGGCTGTCCAGCTTGATGACAACACCGTCGATGTCGTAGGGGAGTGATGGTCGCTTTTCCCCATACACCTCGGCATAGGCGATGATCTCGGCAGCACTCGAGAAACATCGGCGTTCGGCATTCACGGCGAATCCTGAATCGGCCAGCAACTGAAGTTGTCCGAAGTGCGAATCGAGTGTGACCTCGTCGCTTCTCAACTGATATGCGTAGAAGCTCAACCCACGGTTCGAGACCGTCCTCGGATCCTGCAGCTTCAACGTTCCGGCCGCGGAGTTCCGGGGGTTGGCAAAGAGGGGCTCGTCTCGTGACGCCCGCTCCGCGTTGATGGAGGCAAAGGCCTTGTGATCCAGATATACCTCTCCTCTCACCTCGCAGTTCAGCAGATCACCGCGGAGGCGGATCGGAATCGATCGGATCGTTCTCACATTCGGAGTGATGTCCTCTCCTTGGATGCCATCCCCGCGTGTTACGCCCCGTACCAGCAACCCGTCACGGTAGATCAGGCTCAGCGCAACGCCGTCGATCTTGAGCTCCGTTGCATACGCGATCTCTTCGTCGGGTAGATCGCGTCGGACGCGCGCGTCGAATTCCTGCACTTCCTCGGAGGAGTAGGTGTTGTCGAGGCTCAGCATTGGGGCCTCGTGGACGACGGTGTTGAAGGATTTGGTGAGGTCCGAGCCAACACGGAGAGAAGGGGAGTCCGGTACCACAAGCTCCGGGTGCTTCTGCTCCAGCCCCGCCAGATCCTTCATCAGGTGATCGAAGTCCTGATCCGATATGCTCGGCTCGGTGAGTACACGGTAGCGATAGTCGTGCTCGTTCAGCTCATCGACGAGCCGTCGTATGCGTAAAGCGATCTCGGTTTTATTGATCGACGACATTCTTCGCAAGGTCGAGTAGACGTTCAGCCTCGAAGGGCTTTGAGAGACAATCGATGACGCCGTGTTCCCGCAGAATGTCTTCTGTGTCTTGACTGAGGTAGGCGGATATGACGATGATGGGCGTCTGCCGGTTCGGACCTTCGGTAGAAACAACGGATTCGATCAGGCTCAGACCGTCCAGCGAGGGCAGGTTGAGGTCCACAGTCAGAAGGTCGTAGGGGGTCTCCATCGCCTCCTCGAGGGCCGCGTGACCGTCGCCGATCAAGCGGACTTCGAACTTTGCCAGTTTGAGCAGCTCCCCCAGGGATTCCCGGACCGGCCGCTGGTCTTCAATGATCAGAGCACGCCTCATGGTTCCTCACTTCGTTGAACCAAAGATTAGTCGGCGAGTGATGGTGTGTCAAGATAGCGGCAAGCAAAAAAGGTCCCCGAGTTTTTTTCGAGGACCTTGATTCTGATGATCTGAAAGCTGAATTCCGACCCCTGATTCCGGGCTGAACTCAAATGCTTTACCCGTGGTGGGCCGCCAAACTGAGTGGGAGGTCTGTTCGCCAGCCCATCTTGAGAGGGCGGCTCTACCGACTCCGGTGGGGGTGTCGGTTTGTGCAACTCTTCCTTCAGCAGTTTGCCCGGACGGAAGTGGGTCTTGCGTCGAGCCGGAACATAGATGACTTGCCCAGTCCTGGGGTTGCGTGCGGCCGGTTTTGGCCGGGTCTCCTTTACCTGGAAGACGCCGAAACCGCGAATCTCGATTCGCTGAGCCTTCATCAGGCTCTCCCGCATGGCCTCGAAGACCGTATCCACCATGTCAGAAGCGAGATTCTTCTTGCATCCCGTCTCCTGTGAGACCATCAGCGCAAGTTCCTTCTTGGTGGTCGTGCCCAAGACAACACCTCCAAAGTTACCTGAACGGAGCATCCGCGAGGCTTGTAAGACCGCGAGTTCAGAAACTTACAAACACACGTTAAGTTAGCATAATCAAGGGTTTGTGTCAAGGAACCGCGTTGATTCGCGTGCTCACCACAGCACGGAGTCGAGCAGGAATGCCGCGATCCCGATGAGCATACCCGCTTTCAGCAAGCTGCTGGGGGCCGCCAGTTCGTCTTCAGTTCCGGCTTGCCACAGGAGGCAGATCGTAAGCAACAACATCGCGCACAATCCCAGGCATACCAGCAGGTAAATTGGACCGACGATACCCCAGAATGCTGGTAGGGGAATCGATATCGCCAGACCACCCAGAAGTACAGATACCAGTACCTTGGACAGGTGGTTTCCGGCGACGACGGGCAGCGTCTTCCCGTGAATCATCCGGTCACCAGACTGGTCCTGGATGTCCTTCAGGATTTCGCGACTCAGGTGGAAGACGGTTGCGAGCGCAGAGGGAAGAAGAGCGGGGCCAGGATGTCCGACTGACAGACCGCCGAACACGAAGGGACTCCCACCCACGAGCGCGACAACGACGTTGCCCGCCAGCGGCAGCCGTTTGAGGTAGAGGTTGTAGAGCGTCAGTGTAAGAGTAATGCCGATCGCGGCCAGGAGACACGAACGGGGAAGGATACTGCTCAGCACGATGCCGCCCGCGTAGCCGAAAGCTGAGAGGGCCCGGGCGAAGCTCGGTGGGAGTTCACGACGAGGTAGCGGCCGGTGCGGATGGCTGACTCGGTCTGCGGCGATGTCGATGAGATCGTTCTGGATGTAGCCGGCGGCAGCGATCAGTGCGGCCGAGAGCGAGGCCACGAACATCTCGGGCTGTAGTTGAAGCAGAGCCAGCCATCCCCCGAGGAGGACGGCACAGGAGGTGATCCATATGTTTAGGGGGCGGATGAGCCGAACTATTGGGAATAAGTAGGAGATCATCTCGGACTCCCGGGCATCAGGAAGCGGCGACCTGACCAACCTCCCGCTTGTCCAGGTCTGCGGCATCGAGGATGGCGTATCGGTAGCCCTGCTCGGTCAGGAACATCTGCCGGTTTCGAGCGAATTCCTGCTCTCTTGTATCCTTGGTTACTAGCGTGTAGAAATGCGCGAGGTTCTCCCCCGATTTCGGTCTGAGAATCCGTCCCAATCGCTGTGCCTCTTCCTGTCGGGATCCGAAGGTTCCGGAGACCTGGATGGCAACGTTCGCGTCCGGGAGGTCGACAGCGAAGTTGGCAACCTTGGAGACGATCAAGAGACCGAGGTCGCCATTCCTGAATTTACGGTAGAGCTCGTCACGCTCATCATTGGGCGTTTTGCCCTGGATGATCGGGGCACCGAGCTCCTTGGCGAGCGCTTCCAGCTGATCCAGATACTGTCCGATGACCAGGATCTGATCGGCTTTGTGTCTATCCACGAGTTCTCTTACGATACGAACCTTGTCTGGATTTTCTGATGAGATCCGGAATTTCATACGCCCGCCAGCGACAGCATATTCCATGCGTAGTTCATCGGGCAGCAGGATCCGGACCTCCAGACATTCCGCCTGGGCGATCCAGCCCTGGGTCTCCAACTCACGCCAGGGAACATCGAAACGCTTCGGCCCGATCAGGCTGAACACATCTGTCTCGAGCCCATCTTCCCTGACGAGCGTAGCGGTCAATCCGAGGCGTCGCCTTGCCTGTATTTCCGCCGTGAACCGGAAAACGGGCGCAGGGAGCAGATGTACTTCATCATAGATGATCAGACCCCAGTTGCCCTGGTTGAAGATCTCGAAGTGAGGAAACGCCCCCCCCTTCTTTTTTCGGTAGGTGAGGATCTGGTAGGTCGCCACGGTGATCGGCCGGATCTCTTTCCGCTCTCCTGAATACTCTCCGATCTGATCTTCCCGCAGCGTGGTCTTGTCCAGAAGTTCCTGCTTCCACTGTCGCGAGGCCGTGATGTTCGTCGTCAGGATAAGGGTCTGACATTGATACTGGTTGAGTACGGCCATACCCACGATCGTCTTCCCTGCGCCGCAGGGCAGGACAATCGTGCCGCTTCCTCCCTCGGGGCCTCCGCCGGCATAGAAAATCTTGGCTGCTTCCGTCTGGTAGTCCCGAAAGGAGAAGGGCTGATTGGCCAGCGTGATGTCGCGTGTTCCCAGCGTGAGCGGGGTTCCCGGGAGATAGCCTGCCAGGTCTCGAACCGGGAATCCGATCTTTGTGAGGGCCTGCTTGAGGTGGCCGCGATAGAGCGGGTCGACGCGAATACTCGTGTCGTCGATTTGATCCTTTAGATACCCGACAACTGCCTTGTTTCGTATGACTTCGATGAGCAGGTGGGGTTCATCTGTCGAGAGGACAAGGCCGTCAGCGTCTTTCTTGAGCTCCAGCCTGCCGTATCGACTGATAATCTCTGATATTTCGACGGAGACGTTCTGAGGTATGTCGTATTTGCTGTAGTTTTCGAGCGTCTGGTGGATTTCCGGTGCGCCCAATCCGGAGGCGGCAGCGTTCCACATAGAGAGGGGAGTGATTCGGTAGGTGTGGATGTGCTCAGGGCTCTTCTCGAGCTCGGCAAACCGTGCCAACTCGTCACGCGCCTCTTCATACTTGGGGCCGTTGACTTCGACCAGGACGGTCAAGTCGCTCTGCACGATCAACGGGTTTTCCGGGATGTATGCCACAGTTCAGGTTGCCTTCAGCTAATAAGAGTAAGAACCAAGGCGACGGTATCGTATTAGTCGTGCCAGAATCAGGTTTTCGAGTCGAGGACGAGAAGTGCCGGTAGAATACCTGGCGTGAGGGAGCGCTGAACGGTAGCGCACAGATCGTCAGAATCAGGTCGAAAGGAAGGTCAACTATAGGGAAATCAACGATATTTGTCAATTCTGTCGAACCGAATTCCAACACGATACAATTGGTTTGACTTGTTGGGATTTTTACATAGCTTTATCCACTGATTGCGGCGTAGGCAGCGAATGTGGCCGCATATGGGGCATATTTAATTGCGGGCAGATCTGGCCGTTTCGTGGAGGGGGGGCAGGATGGAGAATCAGTTTCCGAAGTGCCTGAAGTGTGATTCGGGAGATATGCTCCCGCTGTCCGATTACGGGAGAGAAGGCGCATCGATCAAGTATAAGGCCTGGGTTTGCAGTAACCCCGATTGCGGATTCAATCTCCGTATCGACAACGGTGAAATCAGCATGGGACGTGATATCACAGAATCCTACAAGTAGCGACCGATCACAACGATCTACAAGCGGAGCCGGGCAGGGAACACCTTGCCCGGTTCTTGTTTTGCCTGCAAGGAGATACGGCAAACCGTGACTGGGTTCTCGAAAACCGGTCCCGTTCTAGGGATCGAGACGTCGTGTGACGAGACTTCCGCGTCAGTTGTCTCCGGGTTGACAGTGTTGTCCAACGAGGTCTATACCCAGACGGAGCACAGCCATTTTGGTGGTGTCGTTCCCGAGATCGCCTCCCGAAACCACGTGGTAAAGGGCACACCGATCGTAAGAGCAGCGCTGGCGTCAGCTGGTGTCGACTTGGCAGATCTGTCAGGGGTTGCCGTGACACAGGGCCCCGGTCTCGTTGGGTGCCTGCTGGTCGGGATATCGCTGGCCAAAGGGTTGGCGTGGGGATCGTCCTTGCCGATCATCGGAGTCCACCACATCGAGGGGCACCTGTTCTCAGCGTTTCTGGGTGAGTCGGATCTGGCGCCTCCTGCGCTGGCCTTGATCGCTTCTGGCGGCCACACGGATCTGATTCTGGTCGAAGCGCTTGGTCGGTATCGTTATGTCGCCCGGACACGCGATGATGCGGCCGGGGAGGCTTTTGACAAGGTCGCCAAACTTCTCGATCTGCTCGAGGCCGATGAGCCGACGATGGGAGGGCCCCGGCTGTCGAAGCTAGCAGAGGAGGGGAACCCCGAGGCCTACTCGTACCCGAGAGGCCTTCCGGGTGTGATGGAATTCAGTTTCTCTGGTCTCAAGACCGCCGTCCTCTACCACATTCGGAAGATGTCCGAGGGGGAGTTGGATTCAGTTCGGGCGGATGTGGCAGCCAGCTTTCAGGCGGCCGTGGTTGATTCATTGGTGACGAAGGCGATCAACGCTGCCAGATCGGTCGGTGTCGAGAGGCTGATCCTCGCAGGTGGCGTTGCGGCTAATAAAAGACTACGATTGAGCATGCAAGATGCGGCCGATGCAAACGAGATGACGATGATGGTGCCCGATCCATCCCTCTGTACCGACAATGCGGCCATGGTAGGGGCGGCGGGTGCCTTTCGCCTCTCCCGGGGTGAGATCTCCTCGTGGGATCTCAATGCGGATCCACGCCTCGTGCTTCCGGGCAGTCAGGAGACCTAGGAGTGAGTGTAGCGGGCTATACCGTCGATCTCAGTGTGACCGATGGTTGGTGGTCGCTTCTCCTCCTTGCTGCCGTCACCATCCTCGCATACCGTGCCTACCGACCGTCCCATACCCGGAAGGGCCCCCACGCCGCACTCTTTCTTCTCCGCCTCAGTGTCCTCCTCTTGATGACGGGGTTGTTTGTTACCCCGAGGTTGAGGGTCAGTGCTAGCGGTGTTCGACTTCCCCTGCTTGCAATCCTGGTCGACGATTCCGAGAGCATGCGGATCCTCTCCGGAGACCAACCGAGGCACGCCGTCGTTTCCAATCTGCTTGGCGAAGGCCTTGAGGACCGCGTCTCGGGGCGCGCGCGGATTCGAACCTTCCGGTTCTCTGAGACACTCACCGAGGATTCAGTTCCCGATTCCCTGCTGTGGCGGGGGTCGGCTACGGATATCGCATCCAGCCTCGGGCTGCTTTCGTCCCGTCTGCAGGGGGAGGGGCTGTCCGGGGTCGTCCTGATCTCGGACGGTGCACACAACCTAGGGCAGAGTCCGGTCGAGATTGCCGAGGCATTTGAGTCACCGATCTACACCGTCCCTGTCGGCGCCGAGCATCCACCCCGGGATGTCGCGCTCACAGCGGTGTCCCACCCCTCGCTCGGGTATGCCGATCAGAACATTCAACTCAAGGCATTCATCGAGGTTGTGGGTATAGACCGGGTCGATCATCTGATCCGTGTATACGACGGGGAGGAGGTCGTTGCCGCAGTGCCCCTTGTCCTGTCGACTGGCGAAGAGGAGGTGAACATCGGACTCCGTCTGACCCAAGCGGGGCAGCGGTCACTGCGTATCCAGATACCCGGCCTTGAGGGTGAGGTCGAGCAGCAGAATAATGAGATCCTTTCGATCGTCGAGGTTCTGGCCAGCCGCGCACGTGTCCTGCTGACCGGGACACCATCGCTGGACTTTGCCTATCTCCGCAGGGTCGTGGAAGCGGATTCGAACGTTTCGGTGGAGACCGTATATCCGGACACTCCCCAGGGATGGGCATTCCGCGGACGAGCGAATCTTCTCAATGTCAGCCGGTACGATCTGGTCATTCTTCACGATTTTCCTGGCGCCATTCTGACACCCGAGATCGAAGCGGGGCTCGAAGGTGCCGTGCGCGCAGGCGCATCGCTATTGGTCGTGGGCGGCCAGGAGGCGCTGATGCCCGGGTGGGCCGGCTCACGGATGAGAGCCCTCCTGCCTGCCAGGGCCGATAAACCCTACGTGGCGGGAATCACGATGCCTCGCATTCCCAAGGGCGGTCCGCTTCATCCCGTTCTGAGAATCGCGGATGATATCGTATCGGTACGTGAAGCCTGGGAGAGTCTTCCGCCGTTTGTGGGAAGAAACAGAATCCGCCTGAAGGGCAGCGGAGCACGTCTGTTGCTCGAGAGCGGCGAAGGTGAACCTCTGGCCACGCTTCGAAATCTGGGCCGCGGGAAAGTGGCCGTGGTGGCTGCGAGAGGGCACGCGAGACAGGCCCTGATGATGTGGGGGATCGGGGACTCGGATCGTGTGACCCGATCCTTCTGGGAGCGACTGACCCAGTGGCTTCTGACGAAGGAGGAAATCCAGAAGCTGCGTGTATTTACTGATCGGCTGACCTACCGCAGCGGCGAACCGATCACGTTTCGGGCAGAGTATTTTGATGATCTTCTGGAACCTGTCGACGGGGCAGAGATGATACTGGATGTGATCGGTGAACCGTCTCGAACGGCGATCCTGCCCGGACGGGGTAACGGGATCTACTCCGGACGCCTTCAGGGGCTGAAGCAGGGCCGGTATGCCTACCGCGTAACGGCGAGATCCGAGGGCGGGGTGTTCGCAACTGCTGCCGGTGATCTCACGGTCGGGCGTTACAGCGTCGAGTTCGAAAATCCGCTGTCGAATACCGGACTACTCGAGGAACTCTCGCGTAGGAGTGGAGGGAGGACGATCGCAGCGGACGCGCTGCCGGCCTTTCTGGACTCGATGAAGCTGTCCCCGCAGCCGCACGACTCTGTATACCGCCTGAATCTCTGGGGGCCCGCGTGGCCTCTAGTCTTCCTGATCTGCGCGCTCGCCGGTGAATGGTTTGTGCGTCGTCGAAGGGGGATGGTGTGAGCCGGGCCTGTGCGTGGATCTGCGTCGGTCTGGTTTGAATCGCATCGGTGCGTGTTTCGGCCGACGTCCGTGTATCCGAAGTGATGGCCAACCCGCCGGGAAGCGAGTTCAGGAACGAGTTTGTCGAACTCATCAATCTCGGGGGTGTGCCCGTTGATCTCGAAGGCTGGCGTATTGGTGACAGCGTCTCGAGCGATCTGCTTGTGTTTTCCGGGACGGGTTTACTGCTTCCGGGTGATTGGCAGTGCGGTTTTGGATAACGCAATCCCCGATACGGTTCGCCTGATCGACAGATCCGGGAGCGTCGTCTCGCAGGTGACATACACGATCGGCGAAGATGTCCGGTCGTATGAGCGGATCCTCTCGAGAGATGCTTGGCAGGACGAGAGGTGGGAGCTTTCGGCGTGGGTGGGCGGGTCGCCCGGGCGGCGAAACAGCATCAGTCCGAAGCAGTATGGCTTGTCCCTGGGGTTTGACGTCCCCCCGGACTCCGTCCTCACACACGACAGGCACGCTTGGGTGCGGCTGCGTGTCGAGAACAGAGGGTTTGCATCACGCGCGAGCGCCCCTCTTTCAGTCTCGTGGCATACCGCACGCAGGGAATTCGCGGTCGGTGCTCTTGCGCCTGAGGAGCATCATGTGGTCGACTTCGCGATCCCGGGGCTGACGGGCCAGGCGGTTGACTTCTCTGCCAGCATCGAATCGTCTCAGGATGAGGATCATACGAATGATTGCGTTACGTGGGTTACTGCTTTTGGTGTCGCACCTGAGACGATCGTCATCAATAAGCTGATTCCCATCCCGGCCGACGGGATAGAATGGGTTGAGTTGCTTAACCGATCGCCCCGGAGAACTGGATCCGGAACGCCCTGGACGAAGGGGGGACCGCCCGGCTGTCCGAACCGGGCCGCTTCTGCAGCGTGGACCTCCGAACTGACATCCGTCCCGGGCCCGTTTGATGGTGTCGAGACCGGATCGGCTCTGGAGATCGCCTGGGATGGGAGAGATGACCACGGCCGGCCGGTTGCGCCAGGAACATATACTATCGTCCTAGAGTCATCCGGGTCCGAGGATCGGATATCCGGATTACGCATCTTGGCGTCCTACGCTAAAGGGTTGTAAATGAGGTGGATAGGAGAATAGGCTACACGAAGACTCTCCAATTTCGTATGTTAAATATTCAGGTGTTTCCCCAAATACCTGATCTTTCTCCCCTTCGATCGATGTGGCGACCCAAATGGCTAGATCATCGAAGACAGATTCACTGGATGACCGGCATGGCCTGATGATACAGGTTCTTGGCGTCCTCCTCCTCGCGGTTGGGCTGCTTTGTCTCGTCAGCCTAGTTTCGCATTCGCCCGAGGACCCTCCGAATTCGAGCCGACCACCCGAACTGTCAGAGAACCTGGCGGGTTGGTTTGGCGCGCATCTTTCCTATCGGCTTCTGTTTATGGTCGGTTTCGGCGGCTACGCCCTGAACGGCCTTCTCTTTGTGTGGGGATGGTTTCTGTTCCGGAGAGAGCCGCTGATCAAGCTCGGATGGCAGACGGTCTCCGTTCTCGTTCTGATGGCCCTGTTCTGCGCAGCGTCCGGCGTTCCTTCCAGCGGCCGTACACATCAGGCGTTCCAGTTTGGTGGTTGGCTCGGCGTGACGCTCTCGTCCCAGCTTCTCGTGCCTTATCTCGGGCTCGTCGGCTCCGCGATCTTCCTCGGAACAACGCTGATTGTCCTGGCGATGGTGGCCACGGATCTCCCGATCGCAAGACTTCCTGAGCTGCTGGGTCGAGGGGTGTGTGCAGGCGTGAGCGGGGTGGCCGGCGGAGTAGGTCGTCTACTGGCCTGGATTGGCAACCTTCGGGCGGATTTGTTCGCCTGGCTGGTACGGAAACGGGATGCACGTCTGATCCGTAAAGAGGAGAGGGCCATTGCTCGGGCTGAGCAAGCGGAAGCTGAGGCGCAGGAGTGGGATGCCGAGGCAGATGACGATGAGGTGTCCGATGACTGGGAGGAGGGGGTCCCGGCCGAGACCATCGATCGTGAGGATCTCGCTGGCGGCCACACGTTTTCCGAGCCCGAATTACCGGCTGACCCGTTCCCTCTGCCTCAAACAATCATCAAGCCGAAGATCGTCACCAAGCAAAAGAAGAAGACAGATCAGAGCCCCGGTGTGGTCACCCGACCTTCACAATCTGTCGGCGAGATCGATTACGAGCTGCCTTCTCTCGATCTCTTGGACCCCCCCCCCAGGGGAATGACGAGGTCGATCGTGACTACCTGTTCGAAGGGGCGGAAACGCTCGAGAGGAGTCTTGAGAGTTTCGGTGTCGAGGGGAAGGTAAAGCAGGTGAATCCGGGGCCGGTGATCACGTCGTACGAGGTTCAGCCGCCTTCGGGTGTGAAGGTGAATCGAATCGTGAATCTCGCGGACGACCTCGCACTGGCCATGAAGGCCCGGAGCATTCGTATTCAGGCACCGATTCCGGGAAAGGCGGCGGTCGGTATCGAGGTGCCGCGGCCAGACCCCTCGATCGTCTACCTGAGAGAGGTCCTCGAAGACCCCTCGTTCCAGAAATCGAGTGCCAAACTGATGATCGGTTTGGGCAAGACCGCAACGGGTGAGCCGATCTCGGCCGATCTGGCCAAGATGCCGCACCTACTGATAGCCGGTGCAACGGGCGCGGGCAAGTCCTTCTGTATCAACGCGTTAATCGCGAGTATTCTCTTCCGGCTTTCACCAGAAGATGTCCGGTTCATCATGGTCGATCCCAAGATGCTCGAACTGTCTCTCTACGACAGCATTCCGCATCTGTTCTCGCCCGTGGTTACGGATCCCAAGATCGCCTCGGATGCTTTGAAGTGGGCGGTAGCCGAGATGGAGAATCGGTATCGTGCCATGTCTCAGTATGCCGTTCGAAACATCAACGAGTACAACGCCAAGCTGGACGCGCTGCGCGACCAGGCTGAAACCGAGGAAGAGCGGGCGGACGTCCCGGCGAGATTGCCGTTTCTGATAGTGGTTATCGATGAGCTCGCAGATCTGATGCTCACTGCGCCCCGCGATATCGAAAATTCGCTGGCCCGCCTGGCTCAGATGGCGCGTGCCGTTGGGATCCACCTTATCCTGGCCACGCAGCGACCATCGGTCAACGTTATCACCGGTACGATCAAGGCTAATTTCCCATCCAGAATCGCCTTCCGCGTCGCCTCGAAGGTGGATTCACGGACGATTCTGGACACGAACGGTGCCGAAAAGCTGCTTGGCAACGGGGATATGCTGTTCCTGCCTTCAGGAAAACCTGAACCTATCCGTATCCACGGGGCGTATATAGAGACAGAGGAGACCGAACGCCTGGTGGCCGAGGTTTCGAGTCAGGGCGTGAAGCTCGATCGTGTTGAGTTCGGGGTCGGGGCAAACGACTTCGACTTCGAGGAAGAGCAGAGGGACGCCCGCTTCGATGAGGCCCTCCGGCTGGTCGTGGTGCATCAGCAGGGCTCCGCTTCGCTTCTGCAGCGACGGATGAAGGTGGGCTACGCGAGGGCAGCCAGGCTGGTCGACGAACTGGAGCGGGCAGGAATCGTCGGTGCGTCTGATGGGTCCAGCAAGGCCCGGCCCGTACTGGTGGAAGCAGACTATGTCGAACGCCTGGATCAGCTCGCGGAGGAGGAGGCAGATTAGTGTTTTGCATGGATTAATCCATACATCGCTGGCCATTGCCGTGTTGGCGGGATCCCCCGTGTTAGCTATCGATGGGCCCGAAGTGATTGGCAAGGTTCAGAAGCAGTTCGACAAGCTTCGGACCCTGAGCGCACGGTTTGAGAAGCGGCATTTCTGGAAGCTTGTCGATCAGACACAGAGCGTCAAAGGCGAGCTCCACGTGGCGAAACCCAATCGATTTCGGCTCGAGTCCCGAATTCGTACGGTTGTGACAGACGGGAAGACGGCGTGGAGCTTCGATCCCCAGAGCGAGCAGGTCCTGGTGAACGATTACGTTGCCGTGGAAGACGATCGAAGCTACGAGAAGCTGTTGTTTGATCTTGTCTTGCTGGGGGGGTATGAAGACCGTTTCACACCCGCATATGCGGATGAGGAGAAGGTGCGGGGGAGGCGCTGTCACGTCGTCGACTTGCGCTCAAATGAGCAAGATGCTTACATAGAAGCCGTTCGGCTCTGGATCGATCGAAAAGAGTGGCTGGTCAGACAGATCGAATACCAGAATATAAACGGTGATGTGACGACATATGAGCTGGATCAGTTGAAGAAGAACAAGAAGCACAAGAAGGAAGTCTACCAGTTCCAGACCCCCGAGGGTGTTGAGGTCGTCGATTTGAGATAGGAGGCAGTCTTGGCCACCGATATTCAGGCAAGCGACGTTCAGTCGCGGCTCGAGGACTATCGAACGCGTGTCGATAACCTCGGGAGGTATCTT
Source organism: uncultured bacterium (assembly GCA_964471275.1). Classification (GTDB taxonomy): domain Bacteria; phylum Latescibacterota; class UBA2968; order UBA2968; family UBA2968; genus UBA2968. The sequence goes on from CAYYGZ010000090.1 coordinate 15,436, forward strand.
TGAATTAGACTCACGAAGGTCTCGCATTGAGGAATTGGAGAAACTGATGGAGGCCCAGAGCTTCTGGGACAATCAGGAGAGGGCGCGCGAGACGATCGATGAAGTCAATCAGCACAAGGATTGGGTGAACAGCTGGGAAGAAGTGAGCGCACGGCTCTTGGATCTGGAGGAGCTCAAGACGCTCTCGGATGAAGAGGATGATGAAGAAACGCTCGTCGAGGTCCATAGTGAATTAGCGGACCTCCTGACCGAGTTGGAAAACCTCGAGCTGAAGCATATGCTCGGTGATCGTGAAGACCGCTCAAACGCCATCCTGACGATTCATCCCGGTGCCGGTGGTACCGAGGCTCAGGACTGGGCGCAGATGCTTATGCGCATGTATTCGAGATGGTCGGAGCGACGGGGCTTCAAGACAGACACACTTGATCTCTCGCCCGGCGACACGGCCGGCATCAAGAGTGCCACGATCGAGATTGGCGGTGAATTCGCCTTTGGCTACCTCAAAGCCGAGATTGGCGTTCATCGTCTGGTTCGCATCTCTCCCTTCGATTCAAACAACCGACGACACACTTCCTTCGCTTCCGTGTTTGTCTACCCGGAGCCGACCGGCGATATCGAGGTCGAGATTAAGCCAGAAGACTTGCGTGTGGATACCTACCGGGCAGGCGGCGCGGGCGGTCAGCATGTCAACAAGACGGACTCCGCGGTCCGGATGACCCACATCCCGACAGGGGTCACGGTTCAGTGTCAGAATGAGCGCTCACAGCACAAGAACCGGAATTCAGCAATGAAGATCCTGAAGGCTCGGCTCTACCAGCACTACAAGGATCAGGAGGATGAGAAGAAGGCCGAGCTGGAGAGCGGCAAGAAGAAGATCGAATGGGGATCGCAGATCCGGAATTATGTCTTTCAGCCGCAGCAGATGATCAAGGATGTCCGGACGGGTCTGGAGACTTCAGATATCCAGGGCGTGATGGACGGCAAGATCGACGACTTCATCAAGGCTTTCCTGGTCGAGTACAACAGCTAAACTGTTGTTTTCTCTGACTGATAAGGAAAACTTGGGTTTCTTGACAGATTTTTGATGTTTGGTTATAATCTTTGTTACTGAAAATCAGGTAGTTACGCGTTTTTTTTGGGGGGGTATTCAGGAGGTGGGATTGAGTAAGCAGGAGGGCGAGGCGCCCGAGTCTGGGTTGATCGAACAGCGTTTGAAGAAACTGGACGCGATTCGAGAGCTCGGTCACGAACCCTATCCATACCGGTTCCAGCCTACCCATTCGACTACCGAACTGAGAGCTGATTTCGAGGCCTTGGCCGCCTCCACCGAGGAGGTATCCATTGCCGGTCGGCTGATGGTAACACGCGGGCACGGCAAGGCGGCTTTCGCTGACCTGCGGGACGGTGAAGGCCGATTTCAGATCTACGTGAAGCTGGACGTCGTCGGCGAAGAGACGTTCGCGCTTTGGAAACTGTTGGACATCGGGGATTTCCTCGGCGCTTTCGGAACACTCTTTCGCACCCGGACGGAAGAGATGACGATCGAGGTGCACGGTTTCGAGATCCTGAGCAAGTCGATTCGTCCGTTGCCTGTGCCGAAGGAAGAGGTCCGGGACGGGGAACGCATCGTTCATGATCAGTTCGCGGACAAGGAGCTGAGGTATCGACGTCGCTACCTTGATCTGGCATTGAACCCGGATGTATGTAAC
>CAYYGZ010000091.1:0-16657 GCA_964471275.1 uncultured bacterium
GCGGTGACACCCGGCGAAAGGGCTCCCAAAACAATCTAGGAGGCCAGTAGGATGGCAGGTCAAACTGACAGCGAAACGCCCACGAACGGGCGATCCGGCGACGCCGAAATCTCGGATGCAACGCGTGAACTGAATGGCGCCGATATTCTGATTGCCTCTGTCATCCGCGAAGGTGCGGACGTCGTGTTCGGTTACCCCGGTGGTGCGAGCCTCGAAATACATCAAGCGATCACTCGGTCGGACCTTCGAAACATCTTATGACGCCACGAACAGGGAGAGATCTTCGCAGCCGAAGGCTACGCCAAGGCGAGCGGGAAAGTGGGCGTCTGTTTCGCAACGTCCGGACCGGGTGCCACCAACCTCGTCACAGGTCTGGCTGATGCCAAGATGGACTCGGTTCCCCTGGTCGCCATCACGGGTCAGGTCCCCAGTGCAAACATTGGCCGCGACGCCTTTCAGGAAACGCCAATCATCGAGATCACGCGTCAGATCACCAAACACAACTACCTGATCGAGCGACTCGAGGATATCCCACGCATCGTCAAGGAGGCATTCTACCTCGCCTCTACCGGACGACCCGGTCCCGTCCTTGTGGATATACCCAAAGACGTTCAGCAGTCCACGGGTATCCCAGTCTATCCAGACACGGTGGAGATCACGAGCTACAACCCCATAGTTCGTGCGACGAGGGACGAACTGGAGTCGGTTGCGCAGATGATCAAAGAGAGCAGCAAGCCGATCGTCTATTCTGGCGGCGGAATCGTCACAGGAGAAGCATCCGCGGAACTACGAGAGTTTGTGGACAAGACACAGATCCCTGTAACCCAGACCCTGATGGGATTGGGAGCCTTTCCGGAGACGCACGACCTCTCGCTCCAGATGCTCGGGATGCACGGATCGGTATACGCCAACTACGCCGTCAACCACGCCGACCTGCTCCTAGCCTTCGGCGTCCGGTTCGACGATCGCGTCACGGGCAAGCTCGAGGAGTTCGCCAAACACGGCAGAATCGTGCACATCGACATCGACCCGTCAGAGCTGAACAAGAACAAGGAAGCCCATCTCCCGATTGAGAGCGACATCAAGTATGCACTCCAGGAACTGAACGATATCGTCGAAGACACAGATTGCTCTGCGTGGCGGGACGAGTTGAAGACGTGGAAGGACAAGCATCCGTTCGGCTACCAGGACCTGGATGACGCCATTCTGCCTCAGTACGCGATCGACCTGCTCTACAAGAAGACCAAAGGCAAAGCTGTGATCGCAACGGGTGTCGGCCAGCACCAGATGTGGGCCGCACAGTTCTATCCATTCGATGAACCTCGCAACTGGCTGACAAGTGGTGGATTGGGAGCAATGGGCTTTGGCCTGCCATCAGCTATCGGAGCCGCGCTCGCTCGACCGGGCGAGCTTGTGGTCGATATCGATGGTGATGGCTCGTTCACCATGAATATCCAGGAGCTGGCGACGCTGTATGCCGAGAAGATTCCAGTAAAGATGATCGTCCTCAACAATCAGCATCTCGGGATGGTGGTGCAGTGGGAGGATCGGTTCTACAAGGGCAACCGGGCCCACACCTACATCGGCGACCCGGAGGCTTCGGGCGCGCCCCAGGATATGAGATCACCTCCCGGGCACCTGATGTTTCCGGATTTTGTGACCATCGCCAAAGGATTCAAGATTCCGGCCGAGCGTGTTGAGCACAAACCCGATCTTGATGCTGCTCTAGAGCGCATGATCGATGCTGAGGGGCCGTATCTGCTCGACGTCGTCACGCCGTATCAGCAACACGTGCTTCCGATGATTCCGTCTGGGATGACTTTCGCGGATATTATCACGAAGTAGAGTCGGCACGAAACGGGTCTGCATAGTATAGAGCGCGGTTCTCGGTGTTGGGAGCCGCGCTCTTTGTGTGCTCGGGCGTGGGGTGTGGGTGCATAAGGTTGGTCTTAGAATAGAAAAGACCCGGGACTCGGTGAGCCCCGGATCTTGAGAATAAGCAAGCGGTTGGGGTTCAGCAGGCTTGTTGTGCAGGAGGGGTGCTTCCCTCGCTGAGTTGTGCCAGATGCTCGTCGCAGAGGCAGACCGCGTCGGTGGCGCCCAGATCGACATAGACTTCGCGAAGCTTCCGGAACAACTCGGGTTCGGTCGGATAGGCCTTTATCTGATCCTCATACACCTGAACAGCCTTCCACGGCTCACCGGTTGCCCGGTGGACTTCCGCAAGCTGCAAACCATACTGCAGGTTTTCGGGTTCGAGCAGATAGGCACCCAGGAACGCTAGCTGCGTGCACGCGATCAGGTTCTTCTCGATCAGCATACGCCCACATTCCGACAGCAGCCGACTCGTGTCCGACGAGCCGAGCTCGGCGGGCAGACTCGCACCGATCGATGGATCATACACCGCTGAAAGAACAGCGCGCAACGGAACAACGGCATCGGGCTGACTGCCAACCCCGCAGGCAGCGACACATTGCCCCAGATTCACATCCAGCACCTCGGTTCGCACGTCCCTCGCCGCAGTAAAGGCTGTGTATGCATCCTGATAGCGAGCTTCGTTGATCAGCAGGTGGCCCAGGTTACAGTTCGCGTCAAACCTTCCGCCCTCGTATGTAGCGGCTTTCCGATAGTACGTCTCTGCCTCTGCGGTATCTCCTCGACGCTTTGCCAGGAACCCCAGGTTCAGGAACGGCTCAAAGATATCGATCTCGCCTGCCACAACCTGCTCAAACAACTCACGAGCCTTCTGATCTTCACCCGCTTCCAGGTAGAATGTGCCCCGATTGAATGCGTGCTGAAGGTTCTCCGGATCGCTCTCCCGAGCACGATCGATCATCACGATGGCCTGCTCACGTTCGCCAAGCTTCCGGTATACGGTGGACATGGCACCGAGCGCGGATGATCGCCGCGGATCCAGTTCTACCGCGTCCGCGTATGCATCTAAAGCTTCGTTGAGAAGCCCTTTGGCCTCGAGATTCTCACCGATGGCAAACCGGATCGAATAGCGTGTCGCGACCGGGTCAGTGGCCGAAAACGTGATCTTGTCCTCGTAGGTCGCGGCGCGCTCCAGTATGGCGAGGGCATCTTCGTGACGACCCATTCGCGTGTAGCATTCACCCAGCGTCAGGTTCGTCAGCGCGTATTCATCATCCAGCTCATACGCACGAAGCAGGTGATCCAGCGCTTCTTCATACCGTTCCATTCGTATATGGCATCGGCCAAGGAACAGACGGGCGGTCGTCTCAATGATCAGGTTATGATCTTCGACGCAAGAACTGTCCTCGATGATTCGGTAATAGTAATCGATCGCTTGCTCGAGTTCACCGTGGATGTAGAGCGTCTGCGCCGCGTGCGTCCGTACGATATAGTCATCTGGATGGGTCTCCAACCAGGCTTCCATAATCGCCAGATACCGTTCCTGTTTGTCACGCACGACTTCCGGTGTCGTATATCCGGTGTGTACGACTTTGATATCCGTGGGTTCACAAATCACCCCCAGCTCGGCCAGTGACGGTGTCAGTTGCTCGTGAATCGGTTGCCGGAACTCAACGCCCTTGATGTTCGGAAACAGGCGGAGTTGCAGACACGTAACCGGTTCGTAACCTTGATCATCCAAGATCCAGAAATAGGCCTTCTTCTTGCCCATCCCCCTTCGCATCGCTTCACGGATCCTTCCGTGCATCTCTCTCGGAAGGAGATCGTCAGGATCGAGCCAGATAATCCAATCACCCGTCGCCAGCTTCAGTGATTCATTCCGTGCGTCTGACCAATTGTTGTTCCACGGGAAATATCCCATTCGCGCCCCAAACGACTGCGCTATTTCCACCGTCCGGTCCTCAGACCCGGTATCTACCAAGACGATCTCGTCAACAAGCCCCTGGACACTTTCGAGGCACTTGCCGAGCCGCTCCTCTTCGTTCTTCGCGATCATGCAAAGCGTGAGGCGCCCACTGTCCTTCGTGTCGTTTTCAGCCATACGTTGCTTCACCCTTCTGATGTTCTCCTGAATCGTGGGGACATTCGGCGCGATCGCTTTGGCTCGGGTATAGAAGTCGAGCGCCGTCTCGAACTCGCCTGACCGCAAGCAGGCTGTTCCCAGGTTATTCATCGCCTGAAAACTGTCCGGGTCGATCTCCAGGGCGGCCTCGTAGGCTGCCCTCTCACCCGCGCGATCCTCGAGGCGACCAGCTATCTCACCATCAACCAGATGGACAAGGACTCTGTCGAGATAGGGGCCGGCTTCACGTCCCTCATCTATCATCCGAATGCAATCCGTGATGGCCATCCGCGCATCGGCGAGTCTGTCGCAATCTCTGTAAGCCAATGCCAGTTCATACCGGGCATTGGCATCTTCCGGATTGTCGTTTACTTTCCGTTCGGCCAACTCTGCATACACCGTGGCCTGACGTTCTTTCTCTACATACCCGTAGTGATGGACGGGCACGTCACAATCACCCACGCGCCATCCGGACACCTCAGCACTCGCTTCGATCAGCTCGTGGAGCGCCCCTTCGAAGCGCACATTCGGATCGTTCCGGAAAAGGCGGATCTTGGTGGTCGGAAACCATCCCGGATAATCGGCTTCCTGGGTGGCATAGGTACCCGTGTTGGTCTGCCAGCCGACGTGCTCGGTCTTGCGTGAGTAATTCCGAGTCGTGATTCGATATGCGTCCGCCTCACCCGAGGCCGCCGCGGCCCGGATGAGTGCCCAGTCTTGGGGGGCGATGGCCTCATCGCAGTCCAGGACGAGAACCCACTCTTCCGTCGCGAGATCCAGGCTGCAGTTCCGAGCTTTCGAAAAATCGCTGACCCAATCGAAATCGGCAACGATCGCACCGGAATCACGCGCAACACGGACTGTCTCATCCGTGGAACCCGTATCCACGACGACGATCTGCTCAACCCGTCCTCTCGCTCCCGTCAAACAGCGTTCCAGGAACCGTGCCTCGTCTCTGGCGATCATGCAGAGAGAGAGAGTTGTGTCTTCAGCCGTCACCTTATGCGTTCACTTGTCGGATGGGTTGATCGCGCCCAGCAGAGCGACATCTATGTAGGAATCGCCCTGAACCAGAGCGTCGCGCAGAACACCCTCACGCTCGAACCCACATTTTTCCAAACAGCGAATCATCCGGGGATTCTTCATGAAGGGAGTTGAAATCACTTTGTGGCAATTGAGACAACCAAATGCGTAGTCCCGCATTGCGGAAATCGCTTCGGCACCGTATCCGCGATCCCAGCATCGCCGTTCACCGATCGTGATGTGGAGCTCGCAGCCTCGGTGAACGGGGTCGACGTTCCGCAGGATGCCGATCCCGATCGGAGCGTCGCTTTCGTCACGGATCCCAAAGACGACCGAATGTTCAGCGGCCAGATCACCTTCGATCGTCTGCCGGAACTCCGCCGCAGACAGCTCAGACGGATCGTCCGACGTCAATGCGATGATTTCAGGATCGTTATACCAGCCTCGTCCGAGAGACCAGAAATCGTCCTCAAAGGGACAGAGCGCGATGCGCTCTCCTTTTAAAATGACCCCGTGGGCCATCCGCTACGCCGCTGCTGTTGCCGGTGCTTTGCCGTTGGCTTCTGCCAGCCGGAGACCATTCTGAGGGCGGTCGGCGGCGAGTGCGTCCCTGACGCCATCTATGACCGCGTCAATCTGCTGATCGGTAAGCTCGGGGAACATCGGCAGCGACACGATACGTTGACACGCGGTCTCATACGCGGGAAAGTCTCCCAGCTTATAGCCTAGATGTGCGTATGCGGGTGCAAGATGGAGCGGGTGCGGATACTGAACGCCGCAGGCGATATCCTTATCTGTCAACGCCGCACACAGCTGATCTCGATCATCCACCTCGTGGACAAAGAGGTGGTAGACGTGTCGCGCATCGGATGCCTCCTCGGGAAGCTTCACGCTATCGAGATCCGACAGACCTTCTAGGTAGCGCTCCGCGTGGTCACGTCGGGCGTCGTTCCATTCCTGCAGGTAGGGAAGCTTGACATTGAGCACGGCGCCCTGGAGTCCGTCCATTCGGTTGTTGTAGCCAACGCTGTGATAGTAGAACTTCCCGCCCGGCAGCTGGCCGTGGTTGCGCAGCATTCGGAGCTTCTCTGCGAGGTCCGGTCTATCGGTAATAATGCCACCCGCATCCCCGTAGGCACCGAGATTCTTGCCCGGGTAAAAGCTGTAGCAACCTGCGTCTCCAATCGTCCCGACCAGACGGCCCTTGTAGACGGCACCGTGAGCCTGAGCGGTATCCTCGACGACCAGAAGGTCGTGTCGTTCTGCGATCTCCATTAACGGATCCATGTCAACCGGATGACCATAGATGTGGACGGGCTGGATCGCGCGCGTACGTTCGGTTACCGCCGCCTCGATTTGATCGACCCGCATGGTGTAGAGATCGGGATCGATGTCGACAAGAACTGGACGCGCCCCAACGTGGCAAATCGCTTCCAACGTCGCACCGAATGTCTGGGGAGTCGTAATCACTTCATCGTCTTTTCCGATACCCAGCGCTTTCAGCGTCAAAGTCAGCGCATCCGTGCCGTTGCTGACTGCGACGCACGAGCTGACACCGTGATAGGCCGCGTAGGCACGTTCGAACCTTTCGACTTCCGGTCCCAGGACGAACGCGCACGAATCGAGCACGTTTCCGATCGCGTCGTCGACCTCTTGCTTGAGCGCCTCATACTGAACGTGCAGATCTACCATCGGGATCTTCATAATCTCTACTCCTTACACCCCTTGGGGGCCCTCATTGGCCGCGACCAGCGTTTCGAGCTGGCGCAGAACACGCGTGGCGTTCTCGTGATCGGGAACCTCAGCCAGAACGTGTTCCAGCTCGGCCAAACCATCGCTCTCTCTCCCGTTATCTATCAGGAGAGCAGCCAGATGAACTCTGGTGTCATTGTCTTCGGGTGATAGGGATACGTAACCGGACAGTGCATCGATCGCTTCGAGGCCCTGACCAAGCTGCGCGTAAATCATTCCGATGTTGAATAGGGTGTCCGGGTCGTTGGGGGCGAGCTCAGCGGCCGCGCTCATGTGCTCGACGGCCTCATCCAGCCTCCCCTGTTCCCATAGCAGCACCGCGAGATTGCCCTGTGCCTCGGCAAATGCAGGCATCAGAACCAGCGCCTGCTCGAACCGTGCCTTCGCCTCATCGGTGCTTCCAGCCTTGAACAGACAGCGGCCAAGGTAGTTTTGAATCCGGGCAGAGTCGGGATACTTCTCGATCAATCGCATAAACGGTTCAGCAGCTTCTTGCGGCCGATCCATCTCCAGCAGGGCCGCAGAACAGACCAGAGCGGCCTCGACATAGTCGTCCTTGAGGTCCAGCGCTTCGCGATACCTCTCAAGCGCTTGATCGTGTTCTTGTGCCAATCGGTGTCGATCCCCCTTGGCAAGCTGGTCGACGGCTTTACGCTCGCGAGCCTCTTCGATCAAATGGTCCCCCTCACAGTGCACGAACGTATCACGCACGCAAACCGTTCGGTATTCCTTCTGTCCTGCCCTGCGAACGAGATCATCGATGAACGCATTCGTCTGGAACGTTGCCTCGAACCCTCCCAGCTCGACCAGCAGGTCCCGGCGAATCAGGACGCAGGCTGAGCTAACGGTATCAACATCACAAGTCTGTCCGGCATACCGATTTCTGACCTTGCGCGCGAACTTCTGTAATTCTCGTTTCTTGCTGTTGTAGCGGGCACCAACCCCCTGATCACCGCGTCCGCCGTTGGTTGAGGGAACGACAATACCGACCGAGTCGTCATCAAACGCAGCCAGCAGCGAGTTAAACCAGCCCTCGGTCACGATTGTGTCTTCTCTCATCAGAAGCACTACATCCGACCTCAGCTCACCGAAGAGACTGTTCAGGGATGCTCCCGGACCCAGATCTGAGATCCTGGAATCCACGATCCGCTTGTTCAGTTCCACACCTGTGTACCGATTCAGATTGTGGCCTGCCAGCTTTCGATCATCGGAAGCGGAGGCGAGCAGGAGACAATCGATCGTCATGGGGACAGAACCCGCAGCAGCCGTGACAGGCATCGTCGGCAGTGTAATCGTGCGCCGAATCGGACTTGCGCACACAGCCTCCAGACGCTCGACAGCTCGATCGGATGCCTGATTCCAGGTCAGATTATCACGGACGTGTTCTCCGCCCAGTCTGCCTTTTTCTGATGCTTCTTCGGGATGACCGAGAACGTGGTTCATTTGCTGTATCAGTGAGTCGGTCTGAGGCTCGAAGAGCCACGTCTGACCGGCTGTCTCCTCATTGAAGGCGATATTGCGGCGGTCCGCCTCGACAAAGTAGGCGGTCTCCTCGACGCAGAAATCGTCGGTAGCTCCGCCACGCGTCACGATTACAGGCAAATCGCAGGCCATAGCCTCCGCGACCGGCATACCGAAACCCTCGCCCCTGTATGGGTGAACCAGACAGTCACACGCTGTGTAGAGACCGGCGATGGCAGAGTCAGACAGTTCCTCCGTCAGATAGAGGACCTCGGGGGCCCTTACGTCGCTTTGGATCTCACGAATCAGGTCGCCGGCGGACTGTCCCTTGTAGACGGTGTCGTCTCCCGTCCCCTTCACAACGAGACAGACATCGTCGTCCGCGGTGAAGGCTCGCCGATAGGCGCCGAGCAGAACATCGATCCCTTTGCGGTAAATTGTTCCACCGACAAACAGGAACTTGAACGTTTTGTCCGTCTCCAGTTTCACGGGATCGGCCCCGGCATTGAAGCGCTCACAGTCGACGCCGTTTGGTACGACCTGGATTCTGTCTGGATCGATCCCGCTGTCCACGTAGCACTGTTTTGCGTAGAAACTCGGCACCCAGACCTCATCCACCCGGCTCTGAATGGGTTCCACCCAGGCCTTGGGAATGCGCCCGAATTCCCATGGCTGAACCATGATCCAGTGTCCGGCGGGCGGCGACGCAAAATCGGGCGGCCACTTGTGTCGGACGTGGAAGTCAGGAACGCCGCCTAACCGATGCTGGAGCGCTTTCGCGATCGAATTATATGTCTCAGGATCCTCCTCTGGCCCAAACGTTGGAGTCTCGAAGGGGATCAGCCGTAGTTCGACTCGGTCATTCCTGAGAAGCTCCCCCGTGATCGCCATGTTGACGATCGACAGACTGTGTCGGACAAACTGAGTGCCTTCCCAGACCCCTCTCAGCATCTTCCTCTCGCCCGGGTCCTCAACAAGGCCATCCACAACGGGCACAAAGCGCGCCTGAGCATCAAACCTGCCCTGGAAGCGCTCGCCAAACCTCTGCAGGTTCTGCTGCACGTGATTGTAGCGTCCCTCGCTTGTCCCTTCGTGGTGCTCGAGCACTGACTCGGGCACATAGCGGACTCGGAAACCGCGATCACGGACACGGAGACACAGATCCACATCCTCAACACCGTTGACATAGCCTTCGTCGAACCCGCCAACGGTCTCGAACAGGTCGCGTCGGATCATCAGACACGCACCCGTGACCATATCAAGATCGCGTGATACGCTCGCCTGAGCGTCATCCTCTGGTGCATTCCGGAACACGTGGTCGGGAACGCCACCCACGATTTCGAGACCGGCGTGTTGTATCGTACGGTTGGGATAGAGCAACTTGGGTCCCACGATTCCCACATCCGGATCGGTGATCACCTCATACAGCTGGTCGAGCCAACCCTCTTCAGCGACCGTATCGTTGTTCAGGAAGAGGAGGTAAGGGCTGTTTCCGTGTGTGGCACCCAGATTGTTCCCTCGCGAGAAGCCCAGGTTCTCCCCGGGCCTCACGACGACCGCCCGATCGGCCCAGACATCCAGCAACTCACCTGTCCCATCCGTCGACCCGTTGTCCACGAGGATCACACGGAAGGCTACATCACCCTTCGTCGCTTCGAGACTCTCCAGACACGCCTTCGTGTACTCGGCCTTGTTATACAGCGGGATCACCACGTCAACCTGCGCCCCCCGGGCCACGGTATCCAGGGCTTCTCCCGCACGCTTGTCTGCACGTTCTTCCGCGCGGGGAGAGGTGAGGACCGGGAGTGGGCGACAGACAGCGATAAACATATCGTCGTCATCCGTAACACGTCGCGACAGATACGATTGTCCGGAGACTTCTCGGTTCTGTGACCACGTCACCTGACCGAGAATGGCTTCGACATTGAAATACTCGCTCAGGGTTCGTTCGAACTCCTCACGGGTCATCTCCGTATGGTGATGCGGATTGTCCCATTGCTGTGCCACGAGCCGATTCGGTGTCGAGATCAGTGCCACACCACCATCACCGAGTACCGTCTGGATCCCTGCCAGATAGCTCGGTATCTCTTCCCGTCTGAGGTGCTCAATCACCTCGAAGGAGGTAACAACGTCATAGCGCGGCTCCAGGTCGAGCGTACGAACATCGCCACGCTCCCACGTGATGTTCTCGGAGGAGTAGGTCTTCTGACAAAATGCGAGCGCGTCTTCCGCGATATCGACGCCGTGGACGGAATCGGCCACCAGTGAAAGCAATTTGCTCCCGTATCCGGTGCCGCATCCAGCGTCCAGAACACGCTTCCCCTCGCAGAATGTTCGTGCAAACAGATAACGCTTGATGTGTGGAATGTAGAGTGACAGATCCGTCAGCCCGGGAATCACACGTTCACCATCCAGGTCCAGCCCAATGTTTCCGTCCTCGCCAAAACGGGCGAACACAAACTGTCCGTCCTTGAAGGCGGGATCGTCAACCATCGCACCAAACGCCGCACTGACTTTCTCGCCGATCTGCGCCTGCACAGCCTCGTCGGTCTCCTGCAGGTACGAAGGGAACCATAGCACCGGGCTCTGGTCTGCATTGAACAAACGCAGACACTGCAGAACCATCTGGCTGCTGTCCTTCTTCAAGGCCACGTTGATCGTGTAGATATTCCCGTCCATCGGGAGTCGCTCAAAGCTTACAAAGCCAACGCGCCAATCCTCCGTCGCGAAGAAGGCGTCGCTGTCTGACTTCGTGTAAGGCACCATATCGGAGAGATCCGTCACAAACTGTGGTTTAAACCGATCGAGGTCGACCGACACAGGGATCGAGGTCTGTTGCTTTGTCGCGTCGACCCAGATGCAGCGTAGCCCGTGAGACCACGACCACGAGACGTGCACACTCCCGAACCCGATCTGCCTGAGGATCTTTTCGATGCGATCCGCGGTGAATCCTGTCTTGTGGAACTCGCCCGGGTGTGTCTGCAGACCGAACAACGTGTCGAGTGGCCAGCCCCACCGGGCGTCTTCAGGGAGATCGATCCATTGCTGCGCGGCCCATTCGAGATCCGGCAGGTTCATCTGGAGTCTTCCCGTCGGTTTCAGAACACGGCACCATTCCTGGAGGGCCTTCGGTACCTCGAATTTGGAGAGGTGTTCGAGCAGGTGGGATGAGAAGATCTCGTCAACCGACCCATCAGGCAGCGGCAGTCTAAAGATGTCCATCTTCAGGTCGGCATTGTCGACATAGGCATCGACATTGATATATCCGACACGGTTGTCGGGCCCACAACCCAGATTCATTCTGACCGGCCCTTCCCACTGATCGAGGAAGGCTTCGATCTCCGCCTGCGTGCTGAAGACGGGATCCTCCGACCCCACAGGCTGGACCACAGACTCAGCTCGCAAGGGCTCGGAACTGACCCCGATTTTCTGATAGACACGTGGGCTGAAACTCGACAGCTCCTTCATTCCAAGACCTTCGACCAGCTGGTAGAACGACTCGTTCGTGAACTTGTCACAATTCAGATGGTAGGGGCCATGCTCGCTCTGATAGAAGGTCACCGTCAGAACAAGGAGACCACCAGGATTGAGATGATCGATCAGCCTTCGCACAACTGCTTCTGGATCGACCACGTGCTCGAGCACATCCGTGCAGAGGATGAGATCGAACACTTTACCCTTGAGCGGATCATCGCCTTCCGCCGACAGCATTCCGACATTGAGCCCGTGCTCGCCAAAGCGCCATTTTGCATATTCGAACGTCTTGCCCGGAAGGTCGGCGTAGTGCAGCCGGATACCCGGCACGCTTGCGACTTCAATCAGATTGGTACCGATCCCTGCGCCGTAGTCGAGGACATCGAAACCGCGAGCGCCGACATCCTCACTCACCTGCTGGCAGAGATTACGGATCGCTCCTCGCCATCCCTGATACATCTCGCTGGAGTTGAAGCGGGTCAGGTTGTAGAGATAGCGATCTGTCTGTTTGTAGAAAGCGTCGACATCGACCTCTGAGGTGCGGTCTCTTTCCCGCCACTCGTCCGCGAGCGCCTTGCCGGATACGTCCATCTGTGCACGGATCGCCCCAGGGCCCTCGCCCGTGTATCTTGCAAGCTCATCGACAGGGTCATCGGATGCAGATACGATTGCAGGATCCGGCAGGACGGCATCCGCCGCTGAAGCAACGTCGCCCGATCCAGGGTCGGTGCAGGTTGCCACGGAATCCCCGATCACTTCCCTGAGCATCTGATTCGCACGTGACGCGTAGGTGTGCTCGGCCAGAGCGACAGCACGCCCACGTGCAGCGATCTCCTCCCTCTCGACCTCGTTGTTCAGATAGTACGCTGCCAGATCCTCAAGATTCTCATCTTCATAGATCGCAAGATGTTCGCGGTCCTTGAAGAGCATCTCCATGCCCGATTCCGCCGGGAGTCGATCTGTCAGCAGCAGACTTCCGGTGCAGAGCACCTCGAAGACACGCCGGTTCAGATCCAGATTCAGACTGCGATTGAACACGATCTTGCTGCGACTGTGAAAGAGACTCATTTCCTCGAGAATCTTGCTCTCCACGTGAACGTCGAAGCGGGCAGCCTGCAGGCGTTCGAGCAGAGCGACGCGATGTGGATGCCACTGGCGATGTGTCTGACCGACAAACCCGATCTCATACGATTTGGCAACATCGAACTTGCCGTGGAATCGAGGATCGCACGCCGCCGGCAACCATCCGATGTTCGCAATCCCCGCAGCCTGGAATTCCGGGATGTGGTGACGCGTGAACATCAGATACGCGTGGGTAAACTGCCTTGCGTAATCCATCCGCCACTGCATCTGACCGGTGTGTGTATCTCCCACCAGACTCACGCTCGGACAGCCGAGCTTGTCGAGACCCAGCGGCAGAAATCCGGCCGCATTATCGGCCCACACAAACAAATCCGGGGTCCACCCGCTAGGGAGCTGGCCGAGCACGTTCTGGATATCGATCTGCCCTGCCTCGAGCGGAATGTCGCACGGCTCGATCAGACGCAGCATCAGATCCAGCTTCTCGACTTCCCCCGCGTTCTCTCGCTTCAGCGCATGCTGCTTCTCCGCCTCTCGCCATCCTTCCATCTGACTCGATTCAAGCGACGGCCCGCACGTGATCACGTCGTGCGACGTCCTCAGCGTATCCACAAAGGATCGTCCCGCCGAGATCGGGTTTGCAACCTGTGCAAACAGGATTTTCAGCCGCTCGCTGTCGTTCGGCAGCCCGGACGCAGTCCGAGATCTCTCGCCAATCACCTCAACACGGGATGTCTCGTTGCTCGATGCTGACTCATCGCCCTCACGCCCCTGATCCCCCGCCGATGCGTTTGAGCGAAGAGAGGCACCCTTGCTCAGCTCTTTCGGCTTCGAGCAAACGGCAATGTGTATCTCCTTGTCAGCGTTCGGATCATCCGTGATGTTGAAGTAATCGTAAAACCCGCGATTTCCCAACGCTCGCTCCTGACTCACGCATACAACATCCTCGAAGAACTCGGACAGCAGATCCGTAAAGGCCAACTCCGTCAGCATTCCTACATGGTATGGGTTATCGTTTTCAGGAAGACCGTAGATATCGAGATTCGGCGTGCTGACGACAAAGTGGCCATCGGCCCGCAGCACGCGGTGCACCTCACGAACGAAATCGTGGTGCTCGGTAATGTGCTCGATCGCCTCGAAGCAGATAACCGTGTCGGCACTGCCCGAATCGACCGGCAGTGCACGCATATCCGCGTTTGCGCGTCGGATACTTTCGGAGTTGAAGGTCAGGCGCCCATAACGAAGGGGATCCGCCTCCAGGTCCAGCGCGAGGACTCGACCGGCTCGCCGTGACAGGATCTTTGACCCGTACCCGGTCCCAGAGGCAACATCGATGACATCCTTGCCATCGCAGAACTGAGATGCGAACCCGTAACGTTTCGCGTGATGCAGGTAGACATCGGCACGTACGTCGCCGGGCGTGATGCGATCATTCCCGACACGCGAGACCAGCGAGTCTGTTTCGCCCAAGTTGATATGCAACTGCGGGATCTGAGCGTGCTCCGGCTTCAATGCTTCCTGGACACAGACGACCAGAATCTGCTCGATCTGCTGTTTGATATCCTCACGCAGCGTCGTCAGGTAGGGTGGAAACTCTGCGTTCAGCTTGTCACCGTTGACCTGTGCCTGAAAACCCGCCCAGACGGCCTGCTCACCCGTCTCCGAGTTGACGAGGACAAAGTCAATCATCAGCGCGCCCCCGTAGCGGTCGATCTTGGCTTTCGCCACCACAGCCTTGTCCGGATCGGCCACGAATCGCTGCACATCGCGCTCGTCATAGGCATACATTTCGGCGGGCGATACCTGGAGCCTGAAGGTAGTTTCCGATTCTGGCCCCCTACCCGTCCCCAGACACAGACCAAAAGCTTTTATCCAGCTGCCCACGAAGGCCTGGACAGAAAATTGGTCCTCAACCGTCTTCCTCGCTTCCAGACCAAGCCCACGGGCCTGGTCGGCATCACCCAGCAGCTCGATGATGCGCTCGTGCATCTGATCGGGTGTCTCGCACACATAGCCGTTCACACCGTCGATGATGGGTGATGTCGCGTTCGCCATCGTTACGACCGGCATTCCCGTCGCCATCGCCTCGAGCATCCCGAGATTGTACCCATCTTCGTAGGCTTCAACGGTCGCGTTGGCATACAGTCGGTGCGACCGGTAGAAGCGCTTGAGGTCGGCCCAGTTCTGTGCCTTACGTGCGCCAGGCAGACTCGGGTTCTCACCGACATACTGGTGCTGAACATTCCCGAACGCCTCGGAGAGCGATGTGTAGCCGAGCATGAAATCCCGCTCGACAAACAAGTTGCCGACTGCCAGCGCCGAGGCAGTCTCGCCAGTGTATCCTCCGTAATCGGCAACACGGATCCCGGGCCGGATCACGACTCCATCGAGGCCCCAACTTTTCAGCTTCATATCAGAGATCGCCGCAAAGAGCCGGTTAGGGCGACTCACAAACTCCGCCACCATTCCCCGAATCTGGGTCATTGCGACCTGGTTATTCATCCCGTCATTGTGGAGCGCGTTGTGTGTCAGGAAGATCGCGGGGACATCGTAATCACTCAGGAACTTGATATCCTGCAGAGTATGCGCGAGAGCCAGATCGTACTCGCCCAACTTCAGACACCGGGCCGCTTCTGAAGGATCTTTAATCAGCTGGAGGTTATCTGGCAGTGGGCGCTTCTCGTAGTCCCAGCCTTGAGTGCCGTCGGCACGCCGCATCCAGTCGCAGACGTGGATGTCCTGTTCCGTCTGCCCGAACAGGTAGATATAGGGGTCGTGCCAGTTGAAGGTCAGGATTTTGAGGGATTGCATGCCTACTCCAGAGAAGGACTGTCCGTGTAACCAAGCCACGAAACAGGCGCATAACGCTTAAAAATTAACGAGTTGTGATCTCTGGGTGCCGTGCGGCTATCGAAGTGGACGCCGATCGGGTGAATCGTCCAGACCGGGGTCGGACGATTCAAGGCAAAGGATGGCACGAGACGTTTGACGCCTCTCCTTTATCTATCGGCGGTTTCCGAAAAACCTGAAGGGTATTGAGTCGAACGGGTAAAGAAGGAAGGGCAGAGAATCGCCCTGGAAGGCGGACCGGTAACAGCGAACGGTTAGGATCCGTTCGGCTTGTTGGTCTTCACCACCTGAGTCAGCTTCGACAAGTCTGCGTGCGCGGTTTCGGCAGCAGCCTTGTTTTCGGCTTCGATCCGTTCGTAGACTTCACCCCGGTGTACGGACACTTCGGTCGGGGCCTCGATACCCAGGCGTATTTGTTTCCCCTGCATATCGAGCACAGTGACTCGGACATGATTTCCGATGACGATACTCTCGCCTAACTTCCGTGTTAATACGAGCACTGTGTGACTCCCCCAACGCCTGTCCTGAGTAGTCTGCGAAGCAGGCCTACCGAAGGACCTTACACCTTTTGCGCGTCCAGGATCTTGTGTTTGGTGGTATACCGATCGTCAAGCAAGGCTAGTTGACGAGCTCTGCGGTTGGCCGTGTTGATCAGAATCGGACCGCTCAGATTCGCCGTCACCTGCGACGGGTCGTCAGAAAGCGTCACGATCGTGTAAATCAGGGTCTCTTCAGGTTTGGATATCTCCAGACTTTTAAGGTCATCCTTTGAAATCTTGGGATCGTATTCCGGCCAGATGTAGAGTGGGTTAATGACGACAAAACCTAGTTCCTCACTCTCGATCGACAGGAACCACTGGAAAGGCTCACTTGCCGGGTCCTCGAACAATGCGTAATCCCTGAATCGCTCAAAACCGGGTACTCCATTAGGGAACTGGACGATCTTCTCCTGCGTCGTCTCCTGTTCACCGAATCGGACGTGTGTGAACCTGACCACTTCGTCAGCCATTGAGGCGGATC
>CAYYGZ010000092.1:0-1271 GCA_964471275.1 uncultured bacterium
CATGTAAATGCAGAGGTACATCTGGCCCGGGACCTCCGCTCGACATAGATAGACCTTTTCAGGAATAATAGATACCAGAATGCACCTTCCCCACAGGTGGTCCCCATGCCGGAAGAAAATCAGAATCCCGAAGATGACGATCAGGCACAAACCGGTGACGAACCGGTTATTGATCAAAGCTCAATCGACGCGATGGTCCAGAATGCCGAGGATTCTCAAGCTGAAGAGCTCGAATCCATGCTGGATGGCATCGAAGAGAACTCGGACAAATCACTTGAGGGTGAGGGCGCCAGTGAGTCGGATCAGCTCGAAGGCCTCGTAGAGAGTATGGAGGAGGATTCAGAAGAAAGCCCGGACGAACTCGACGAACTGGATGCGTTGGCAGCCGCGTTCGATGACGTTGAAGAAACGAGCGAAGAAGCATCGGAAGGAGCGGAGGAGCCCCAAGAGTTGATCGAAGACCAACCGGTCTCGGAGGCGGAGGATCTGGACTCGCTGCTGTCTGAGCTGGATGATGATCCGGAAGAGGAACCGGCAGCCGAAACGAAAATAGATTCAGAGGCCGGGGAGCTGATTGAGGACCTAGTGGACGATTCTGGCGACGAGAGAATCGAAGATGTTGACAGCCTTCTGGAAGATCTCGATGACGCGACAGAAGCTACCCCAGCAGACGTAGAGGGCGAAGCAGATGTTATCGACAGCGCGGCCACGGTCGATGACTTGGATGTCGACGCATCGGAGGAAGACGCAGAGACCGTTGGTACCCTGCTCGAAGATCTCGACGAGGATGAGGATACGGTCGATGTTGTGGAACTGGCAGAAAACCTGGCAGAGACACCTGAGTTATCGGAAGAGACTACAGAACTCGATGACGAGGCGACCGCGGACCTTCTCGAGGATCTCGATCTTGAATCTGAGACGGAGGTCCTCGAGACTGAGGATCTGCTGACCGAGGACGATGAGACACCCGAAGTCGAATCGGACACAGCGGAGGAAGAAGTCACTGAGTCACTTCTGGATGACACATTCGATGACCTCGATCTTGACGATGATTCGGTTCCCGATCTGGACCTCGACGACAGCTTCGATCTTGCCGGGAAAGAGGATGAAACGGTCGAAGAAGAATCGGTATCGGATCAGGCAGAGGATGATCTGGATTCGCTTCTCGGCGACTCGATGCTGGAATATGAGGATGAGCTGTTCGAAACCGATCTGAATGTCGGCGTCGAGCACGAAGTTGCGCACATGCTCGCGACCGGAAAACCTGCTCC
>CAYYGZ010000092.1:1281-16406 GCA_964471275.1 uncultured bacterium
GAGGATGAATCTCCTGAGACCGGCGGTACCATCCTGATCGTCGACGATGACGCGGACAACATCGGTCTTTTCCAGGATGCGCTCGTTGAGGGTGACTACGAATTCGAAGTCGTATCTACGTCCGAGAAAGCCCTTTTAGCGGTCCAGACCCAGAACATCGACCTTGTCCTGGTCAATATGGACACGGAAGATAACCACGGGTTCGTCACGGTCGACGCGATGGCCGACGATGACACCCCGCCGATTCCCGTGGTCGTCACGAGTGAAGAGAGCGAGTTGATTGAGGGGGCACTTCAGGCGGGTGCGGCTGACCACTTCACCCGACCCGTCGGCATCGTGGACCTCGAGTATCAGGTCCCCAAGACGGTCTCAAACCTCATCAAGCTTAAACGGGCCCAACACATTCTCTCCGGCGTCGCAGCAGCTCCAGACACGGGCTCGCCATCCTCCGCAGCATCCGATGATCTGGATGATCTGCTGGATGATGACACGGACGACCTCCTGCTCGACGATGACGACAGTCTCTTCGGCGACGACGACTCGAGTTACTCGTCATCCGATCTCGAAGACGACGACGAGGAAGATATTGGTCCAGCCGGCAGATTGGCCGCCGGACCCGACGGAGACCGCCTCGCACCACTTTCCGACCAGAGCAAGATGGCTCGGGAGCACGAATGGACACAGACGAGGAAGTCGGCCGTATCCAACTTTCCTATCTACCTGGGGATCGGATTGCTGGTGGTCATCTTGGCCGGTCTCAGCGGCATGGTAACGATGTATGTCATCGACATGAAGGAAGCCGAAATTGCTGAAACGCAGGCGATACAGCCACCACAGCCGGTACCCGTCCTCAAACTACCGAGAGTCCAGCAGGCTGACTATGAAGTGTCCCGGAGCCGGGTCCGTCAGCCCAACGACTACCAGAGACAGGCAGAGTCGGTCAAGACCCGAATCAGAAACACAGTCAGGGAGCTGGATGCACAGAACGGTGCCTGGTGGTCACCCTGGCGAGTGATGAGCCAGGCGGGAGGCACGGTCGGTGTTCTCGTGTCGGGACGTGGAAACGATGAGATTATTGACGCGTTCGGTGTTGACAGATCGGCTGTTCGTGAGGGTCTTCGGAGCAGGCGTTCGATGAACTACCTGAGAGGCGTGGGCTACGACCTCGCAGGGAAGGATGTTGATGACTTGACCGCCAGAGAAACCTTCGAACTCCTCTCCGCACGGGAGATCAAGACGCAGAATCATATTGTGGACGTCCTGTCCAGATTGACGGACAGCCTCGCGGGAGACAAGGCCGAGCAGGCCCGCCGCGAGAATCGGAAGAGAAAGCGCCAAGGAACGGCTTCCCTCTCACCTGAACGCCCAAAGCCTGCAGCAGAGATCTCTCAGGCAAAGACAGAGACACCGGTGAGCGGGCGACTCGCAAAGCCAAACCTGATGAAGCAGTTCGGTTTCGCGATTCGGCTCCCGGGGGTAAGCCACTCCGGAGAAGCTGGATAGCCACTTCTCACGCTGATCAGCAGAAAGGACGGTGCTCTTGTACCGTCCTTTCTGCTTTTCTTGCACAAAACGGGTCACTGTTCGCCCTGAGTGACGTCGTGGCGAACAGATCCCTTGGCTCCAGATACGGCAGCGAATATACACGTCTTATCGAAGGGTGACCGGCCAGCGATCGCACCCGTCCATACGCTACTTCATCTGAACAGGACGACTGCTGATCTGCTGGATGACGGCTCTGAAGATCAGTAGACACGGACACGTGACCCGCATAGCACGAGACCTTGGTGGATGACGAAAGAGCGACTGATATATGTGATGGCATTCGTGATGGATGGATGCTTTGGGCTGGTGGGACTGAGTGTTCTGCTGCTTGCGGTCTCCTTGGGTGCACAATACGACGAGCTCGGCATAATCGGGGCAACTGGCGCCTCCGTATACGCCGTTTGCTGTCTTGCCACGGGTTCGGTGCTCAAACGGTGGTCGCACCGGAAGACCGCTGCCGCGAGTGCTGCGGGCATCGTATTCTGCTTCGCTGCCTACACGCTGGTGGCGTCCGTGTGGCACATCGTACTCGTTTCGGCAGCCGTTGGACTCGTCCTCAGTGCCTTCTGGCCGACGATGCAGAGCTGGGTCGCAAAAGGAAACAGTGGCGAGAGGTTGATTCGCATCCTCGGGAAGTTCAACATCTCTTGGGGAGCCGGTGTGATGGCCGGTCCCGCTCTTGGCGGTCAGCTCTTCGCCATGGACCCACACCTCCCCTTCACCCTCTGTTCCATCGTCGTTGTCGGTGTATTCCTGACCTTGGCCTTCTCGAGACCCGGGACAGCAGACCGTGACGAGCAGCCGGAATCACAGAACATTCCGACCGATCGCCGTTTCTTGACCGTCTCCTGGATAGCAAACTTCGCGACCTTCTTCGCGACAGGGCTTGTTCGATCCCTCTTCCCGAAGTTCGCGACCGACGCGGGAGTTTCGCCGGGCCTGCTTGGCCAGATGATGGCCATCGTCGGGCTGGCCCAGGTTGTGTCGTTCTATCTCGTCTCCCGGTCAGGCTGGTGGCAGAACCGTCTGGGTCCAATGATCATCATCCAGTGCCTCGGCGCCGGCGGCCTGATCCTCATAGCCTGCTCCGACTCCATCCTGCTCTTATCCCTGAGCCTTGCATCGGTCGGTCTTCTCATCGGTGCAACCTTCACGTGGAGCATGTTTTACAGCCTGCGTAGCCCTTCCCGCAGCCGCTCACGCGCCGGCATTCACGAAGCGATCGTCGGAAGTGGTTTTCTGTTCGGACCTCTTCTGGGAGGTCTGTGTGCTGAACACGTAAGTCCAATTGCGCCCTACCTGCTAGGGGCGGTCGTGATCTGCCTGGTCGCTGTTGTCGAGGTTATCTTCATTCTCAGCTCTGATGCCGAGACGCCCGTCACCGCCGTCCAGGACTGAATCTGTCCCACGCGATAGACCCGCCATAGATTCTAAGAGGATGCCGAACAGGATGAGTTCCTGAAGAACGGGTAGACACGAGGATCGATCACTGCTACGGAAAGCACTCGCGTTCAGGCTTTGACAACCCCACGTCATTCGGGCGATCGTATTACAGGATCCATTCTTCAGCAGCACACGGCCACGAAGGACCCGCAATGCCACAGATCACGGGAATCGAGTTCCGAGCATTTTCTGCCAGACATCACAACGCCAGCCGTAACTGGCTTGTGCTCAAGCTGTTGACTGATGACCCGGATCTCTTCGGCTGGGGTGACGCCAGCCCGATGCAGCACGACGCGGAAGTCAAGGCGATGGCCACAGCGTTCGTCAATCGCTACCTGGTTGGAAAAGATCCCCTCGACAGCGAAGTCCACTGGTCCACCCTCTACCACGATCCACACGCCCGCGGCGGTCGCATCGCCACCACGGCGCTATCAGGGATCGACATCGCGCTCTGGGACATCCGCGGCAAGAGCTTCGGGGTCCCGGTCTATCAGCTCCTCGGCGGCGCCCATCGGGATTGTATCCGGGTATACGCAAACGGTTGGTATACCAACCCGGGAACACCTCAGCAGAACGCTGAAGAGGCCAGGGCCGTCACCGACGCCGGCTACACGGCTCTGAAGTTCGATCCCTTCGGGCAAGCCAACTACTACACGATTTCTCTATCTGAAGCCCAGCTGGCTGAGGACCGTGTGTCCGCCGTTCGCGAAGCCGTTGGACCGGACGTCGACATTCTAGTCGAAGCGCACGCGAAATTCGACGTCATGAATGCGATACAACTGGGCAAGCGTTTGGAACCCTACCGACCGCTGGTTTACGAGGAGCCCGTCTCGGAAGAGAACATCTCCGAACTGCTTGAGGTAAGGAACAAGGTCAACATCCCGATCGCAACCGGCGAACGTCTCTACACAAAATTCCCGTTCGCTCAGATCGTGGAAGCTCACGCCGCGGATGTTCTCCAACCTGACATCGCAAACGCCGGTGGGATCACGGAACTCAAGAAGATCGCGGCCATCGCCGAGACGAAGCACATCACGATGGCGCCTCACAACGTCTGCTCGCCCGTCGGCGCGATCGCAGAAATGCATCTCTGCGCGTCGATCCTCAACTTCGAAATCCAGGAATATCACGCGGAATACTACGATCCACATTACTTCACCGTCTTCGAAGGCTTCCCGCGCCAGCAGGAGGGATACGTGATGCTTTCAGATACGCCGGGACTCGGGATCGAAGCCAACGAGTCGGAACTGGCAGCACATCCGGCCTTGCCTCGCGTGCAGGCGCGCGGCGGCAGCACCAAAGGGATATAGGACGATGCCGATCAATTCCCCCAAACTCTCCGACGTCATCATCTCCGACACTTTCTGGGGGCCCAGACTGGCGACACTGCGTACGGTCACGCTTCCCACTCAGTACCAGCATCTCCAGGAGACGGGGCGAATCGCCTCGCTCGACCCGGATCACGCACCGGGGGATGCTGACGCGCACCACAAATTCTGGGACTCGGACATTGCCAAGTGGATGGAGGCCGCCGCTTACTCGCTCAGTACGCATCCAGACGAAGAACTCGAGGACCAGCTCGAAGGTCTTGTGTCCGCCTATGCAAACCTGCAGTGCGAAGACGGCTACCTGAACAGCTGGTTCACAAAGGTCTATCCCGACCGCAGATGGACCAACCTGCGTGATGATCACGAACTCTATTGCGCCGGACACCTGGTCGAAGCTGCCGTAGCGCATCAGAAGGCGACGGGCCGATCGGGTTTTGTCGACATCATGACCCGATACATCGCTTGCATCGCCGACACGTTCGGCACGGAGGAAGGGAAACGGCGAGGCTATCCCGGTCACGAGGAGATCGAACTCGCTCTTGTCAGGCTATTCGACCTGACGCACGATGAGACACATCTGGCGCTTGCTCGCTATTTCACGGACGAACGTGGAAATCAACCA
This sequence comes from uncultured bacterium, assembly GCA_964471275.1. Classification (GTDB taxonomy): domain Bacteria; phylum Latescibacterota; class UBA2968; order UBA2968; family UBA2968; genus UBA2968. Next base: position 6,220 of record CAYYGZ010000092.1, read on the forward strand.
CATTATTTCGAAGCAGAAGCCGATGCACGCGGCGATTCCCACGGCGTGCCCTGGGGAAGTCACGAGTACTTCCAGGCACACGTACCTGTCCGCAAACAGAGCATCGCAGTCGGACACGCGGTACGAGCGATGTATCTGTATACCGGGATGACCGAGCTCGCATCACTCACCCGTGATAAGGGGCTGTGGAAAGCCGTCCACGCACTCTGGGACAACGTCTGCAACAAGCAGATGTATGTCACCGGAAGCGTCGGCGCGGCTGGACACGGTGAGCGCTTTACACACGACTATGACCTGCCCGAGGAAACCTCGTACTGCGAGACGTGCGCGGCCATCGGGCTCGTTTTCTGGAACCATCGTCTTCTCGCCCACTCCGGTGACGGTAGGTATGGTGATGTGATCGAGCGTGCCCTCTACAACGGCGTGCTCAGCGGAATCTCGCTCGCCGGAGACCGCTACTTCTACGTCAATCCCCTCGCCAGCGCCGGAACCCATCATCGTCAGGACTGGTTCGGCTGCGCGTGCTGTCCACCCAACATCGCCCGACTGCTCGCAAGTTTAGGTCAGTATGTCTACTCCGAGGGTGACGATGCCTGGGTAAACCTGTTCGTGGACGGTTCGGGCCGGCTGAAGGTAGCAGACACGACCGTCATCCTGACGCAGAAGACGAGCTATCCCTGGGACGGCGCAGTCAGGATCGGTGTGGATGTCGAATCGCAGGCGGAATTCGAAATCAACATCCGTCTGCCGGGTTGGTGTCGGGAGCCATCCATCGTTCTGAACGGCGACGCGGTGGACATCGAAGCCAGCACGCGTAAGGGATATGCACACATCAATCGGAAGTGGAAATCTGGCGATGTCATCGAGGTCGACCTGCCCATGCCCGTCGAACGTATCTACGCGGACAGCCGCGTCCGGATGGCGAACGGAAAGGTAGCGCTACAGCGGGGGCCGATCGTATATTGTCTCGAGGAGACGGACAACGCCATCGCCCCGCTCAGCCGAGTCTCCCTGTCTCCCGGCGCAGAGATCACAACCCGGCACGATGGCAGCCTTCTCGGCGGGATCACCACGCTCTGCGGTGAGTGCCAGGTCGAGACGGACAGCGCCGATGCTCTCTACAGCCATACGCGCCCTTCGTCGACGACCCTGACATTTACGGCCATTCCCTACTTCGGGTGGGATAACCGGGATGCGGGCCACATGTTGGTCTGGTTGCGTGAATCTTATCGATGAAGTTTGTGATATCCTGCAACGGGAGCTACGGGGATGTCTATCCGTTCATCGGGATCGGTCGATGCAGACACACGGCTCTTCGCAGACTGTCTGTGGCGATACCGTTTCGATAAGGAGATGCGGCTGGGTCGCCTCATCGACAAAATGGTCTACGAATTCCTCGAGGCTCCGCTCGCGCCCGAAGATCTTGCCTGACATTGACAGCTCGTCCAGTCGCTGGATCTGTCTGTTGCGGTCGGAGAAGCCATGCGCACCGCGTGGGAGTTCGCCCCCTGGATCGCCGAGCCCCGATCGCTCGGTGTCGCACAGTCCGATGTCGTGTGCTGCGACATTTCGAACACGATCAAGGTCAGCCATCTCTGCGAAGCGCATCGGATCCCGGTTGCCCCGCACGTTGGCGTGTGCACTGGGGTCGGCATGGCCGCTACCTGGCAGGTGGTGGCGGCGATCCCGAACTTCCTGATACAGGAATACCAGCATCAGTTGACCCAACGCGCCAACAGCATCCTGGCCACCCCGCTCGAATCGCGCGATGGAAAACTGATCGTCCCAACGCGGCCCGGGATCGGCGTCGACGTAGACGAAAAAGCGCTCCCAGATGTCACCGTCGACCGCATCACAGTAGTCTGACCCGGAGCGGCTCACGATACCTCGACCGAACATCATTCAGATCGTTGCCGATGACATGGGCTACGGTGATTTTGGCGTCTTCAGCGAAGGTCGCGTCCACACGCCCAATCTCGACAGCCTCATCGACGAGGGACTGTGTCTGACGCAGCATTACTCGGGATCCCCCGTCTGTTCTCCCGCGCGCGCAGCCCTACTCACCGGCCGCTATCCACATCGTACCGGGGCAATCACACCTCTGGAGGTCCGCGGGCAGGATCGGATCGCCCTGCGAGAACGCACGCTCGGTGATGCGTTCAGCGATGCGGGATACGCGACCGGTCTGATCGGGAAATGGCACAATGGCGCCCTGGATGACCGCTACCATCCGAACGCACGCGGCTTCGATGAGTTCCTCGGCTTTCGTGGTGGCTGGATGGACTACTGGGATTGGCAGATCGAGCGAAACGGGAGGCGAGAGAAGTCGGACGGACGATACCTGACCGATGTCTTTACCGATGAGGCCATCTCCTATGTCAGGCGTCATCAGTCCCGACCATTCCTGCTCTGTTTGATGTACAACGCACCGCATTCTCCGCTGCACGCGCCAGACGAAGTTACCGCTCGGTACATCGAGGCCGGTCATCCAGAGAGCGTCGCAATGACCTACGCCATGATCGAACAGATGGATCTTGGCATGGGTCGAATCCTCACAGAACTCGATAGCCTGGGACTCACGGAAAACACGCTCATCTCGTTCACAAGCGACAACGGGCCGGCAATGCGATTGCGGGACGATCAGGTCCCGGATGGCGTCAGTGTCGACACGCAGCGACCGAACGCCGGCTATCGTGGCGCAAAAGGATCGGTCTACGAGGGCGGAATTCGAGTGCCCTGGATCGGTCGCTGGCCCGCAGGTCTGGAAGGGGGGCGCTGCGACGACCTGATCCACTTCACTGATTGGGTACCCACACTCACCGGGTTGGCCGGTGTGTCGCTGCCGATTGAGGCACAGCCGCTTGACGGACGAAATGTCATCGATACGCTTCGCGGGGGGTGCCCGGACGATCGCACTCGTTTCTGGCAGTGGAATGGCTACAGCCCCGTTTACACATCAAACGCCGCGATGCGCGACGGTCACTGGAAGCTTGTTCGACCCGCCCTGGCCATTCAGCCTGCCGATGATGCGGCGAAGGCCGCTATGGCTCGCTATGTCGATGTGGACATAGCCTATAAGTACCACCCCGAGACGGTTACGGAATTGATGGCCGATCCCGACCCAGATCGTATCATCCCGCCCCCCTTGCCCGTCGAACTCTACGACATCGCTGCCGATCCGTCAGAAACCGCCAATCTTGCCGAACAGAACCCCGACCGCGTATCCGCGATGCTCACCACGCTGGAATCCTGGTGCGAAGAAGTTGAGAGCGATCGTCTGTCCTGTACAGAAACCAACTAATACGACCTGCCGTGGGGTCCGGGATCCAGTGGGTTCTGGGACTTGACGCCGCAGGAAAGCCCTACTCCTTGAAGGATACAGTACGCCTAACGCGTTGCAGTAACTGATGAGTTAATTGCGCATAGTTCTGACTAGTCTCCTAGCCCGGCCTCGTCGGGTACCGGCTGTCCCACCTTGTCATCCCACCAGGCTTCTCGAATCACCGACCGCATGCCCGGCGTGGCCAGCTGGAAATTCCTTCCCACTGGCTGCGGCTCGGGGAACCACTTCCACAGGAAGCTGCCGACAATCGCCGGCTCTGATGCAGCACGCAGCGACTGATTGTATCCCAGCTCGGTCAGCACAACGGGACGGCCGACTCGCTTGGCATATCGTGCCAGCCGGAAAGCAAGCTTCTGCCAGCCTGCTTCCAACTCCTTTCTGGAGGGATTGGGCTTCGCGCTAATCGGGAAATACGACTGGATTCCGATCAGATCGAGGGCATCTCAGAACGGCACGTTCTCAAAAGAATCCCAGTTCGATGCAAACGTGACCGACGCCGTTTTCCGGGCTCTCACCCGCGAGATCAGGCTCCTCCATTCGGACTCGTGTCCCACCGTTCGATCCAGCTCGGTACCGACGATAAACAGATCGGCATCCGCGCAGGCATCTGCCATCGCGAAGATCCAGGTTATGTAACCTTCCCAGAACCGATCCCACTCCTCCGGCTTATCAAAGCCAATCTCACCTCGCCACGAGAAACCGGATCGCCAGTGCGCCAGATGGGGTTTGATACACACCTTCAAGCCCATCTCGTGGGCCACACGAATCGGTTCTGTCCAGTAGGCACGGACCTCGCCTTTCCTGCCGCGCGATGACACAGTGCCATCCTGCTGGATACGCGCATACGGATGGACGGCGACCCAGTTTGCTCCCGCCTGTTTCATCTGTGCGAACGACCCCCGCAGCACGGCTGGATCCCCCAATTCGCGCCCGGCCCTGTGTGTCGACAGCGTGATCCCCCGGACATTGCTCAACGGTTCGGCACAGATCGATCCGACCAGAATGCCGAGAGCCAGTAGACTGATCAGTGACGAGCTTGCATTCATCCGACCGTTTATCTTCATTAGTGCTTTCAGCAAGTGGTTGCCCTTCCTGAACACATTACGAGGTCAGAAAATGGCTATCAAAGTGGCCGTCATCGGTGCGGGAAGCATCGGATTCACCCGCCGGCTAATGGGCGACATCTTGATGGTGCCTGAACTGCAGGACACGGAATTTGCGTTCCACGACATCAACCGCAACAACCTCGACATGATCTCTCAGCTCGCAAGGCGAGATATCAAGTCGAACAAGCTGCCCGCCAGGCTGACGACATCCGTGAACCGTCGCAGGGCCCTGGACGGAGCGGACTACGTTCTGAACACGACACGCATTGGCGGGCTCAATGCCTTCCAGCTTGACATCGACATCCCGCTCAAATACGGTGTCGACCAGTGCGTAGGCGACACGCTATGTGCTGGCGGTATCATGTACGGGCAGCGTAACATTCCCCAAGTACTGGGTTTTTGTAAAGACATACGCGAAGTCTCTGCGGAGGACGCGATCTTCCTCAACTACGCCAATCCTATGGCCATGAATACCTGGGCAGCGCTCCAGTATGGGGGAGTCCAGACGCTCGGCCTGTGCCACGGCGTCCAGGGCGGTCATCATCAGATCGTCCAGGTCATAGAGGGACTGGTCAACAGGTGGAAACCGCGCACGAGTAAGGGCTTTCGGCCCGTCACCAAGCAGGAAGTCGACATCGTGTGTGTTGGCATCAACCATCAGACGTGGTATACGCAGATTCTGTATGACGGCAAAGACTGGACGGGTCGTCTGCTCGAAGGCTTCGAGCGACATCCGACCTACCGGAAGACGGAGAAGGTGAGGATCGACATCCTCCGGCGGTTCGGTTACTACACAACAGAATCGAACGGACACGTCTCCGAGTATGTGCCCTGGTATCGGAAGCGGACAGATGAAATCAAGGAGTGGATTGACCTTCGGGGTTGGATCCACGGCGAAACAGGCGGATACCTCCGTGTGAGCACCGAAGGACGAAACTGGTTCGAAACCGACTTCCCGAACTGGGTGAAGCAGGATCCACCCGACTACTCGGAGGGACGGCGATCCGAGGAGCACGGCAGCTGGATCATTGAGGGGAGGGAAACAGGCCGCACTTACCGTGGTCACTTCAACGTCCGGAACAGCGGGACGATCACCAATCTTCCGGACGAAGCCATCGTCGAGGTGCCCGGGTATATCGACAGGAATGGGGTCAACATCCCCAAAGTCGGTGACCTTCCCCTTGGGTGCGCTGCTGTCTGCAACGCCTCGATCCAGGTCCAGAAACTCGCGGTCGAAGCAGCCGTGCACGGTGACGTCGACCTGCTCAAACAGGCCTTCATGATGGACCCACTCGTCGGGGCCGTCTGTTCGCCCCCTGAGATTTGGCAAATGGTCGACAAGATGCTCGTCGCCCAGTCCAAGTGGCTCCCACAATACAGGCGAGCTGTCGCCCCTGCTCGCAAACGTCTAGCATCTGAGAGATCTCTGGGTACTCGCAAGACCAGGGGGGCCGCACGACTGAAGACCAAATCCGTCACCGAAATGCGCAAAGATCGCGCCGCCGCACGCCGCAACGCGGATGCAGCCGACAAAGGCAACCTGATGGGTAAGAAGAAGGCCAGGGCCAAGTCCGCTGCCGGCTAACGGCTGCCCGTAGCGTGCTCTCGTGCTCCGAGTGCAGGACACGGCACCCCCTGCCACACGCCCCTTGCTCCACGCGCCCCACCTTCAGTCGAAGGTACTTAACAGAAAGCGGCGAAGAATGCTCGGCGACATCCGCAACATCGACGGTGAAAGAATCGACTACACTTTCCACGCAGGCAATCCTGGTGAGAACTTTATCGTTGTCATCGGTCACGGCGTCACGGGAAACAAGGACAGACCCTTTGTCGTCGCGCTGGCCGATGCGCTCGCAGCTGACAGGATCCCGACCCTGCGGATTTCCTTCAGTGGGAATGGGGACTCTGAAGGAACATTCGAGGAATCCACTATTTCCAAGGAAGTGGAAGATCTCTGCTGTGTGATCGACGCCCTCGAGGACTGGAACGTCCTCTACATCGGGCACAGCATGGGTAGCGCTGTCGGAGTCTTGCGGGCAAGCAAGGATACGCGCATCCTCGCCCTGGTGTCTCTCGCCGGCATGGTGAACACCGATCAGTTCGCGCAAACCGAGTTCGGTGATGTGACGCCGGATGCGGGGAACATGTGGGACGAGCCGACCTGCCCCCTGTCAAGTGCATATATGGATGACATGAGAATGATCGGATCGGTCGTCACCCGCGCCGCTTCGATCCTGGTTCCCTGGCTGCTCGTCCACGGTACCGATGATGATGTTGTTCCCCTGCAGGATTCGTTCGACATCCTCGAACGTGCCAATGAGCCCAAGCAGCTCGTACAGATCGAGGGTTCAGATCATGTGTTCTCGAGCCACACACCCGAAATGATTGGGATCGTCCTCCCGTGGATCCGCGAACAAATCGGACGCACCTAGTGTGTCCAGTATCATGATAGTGCTGACACATTGGCCAGTAGGTAGGGCTGATTTGGAATCGCTGCTTTCTCTACACGCTGTTGATGACACGGTCTCGAGTCTGGATCTGCCTCAGTCCCGGAACGGGGCGACTGCAGCTAGCCTGCAGGGCAAGCGTCAGGATTGGACGAACACTCGTGAGCCGCGTCGCGATGACCTCTCGGAACCTGAAAAGGAATTGCCCCGGCGCGAATCCTGCAAACACGTGCGTCCGATGCGGTAGAGCGTCCAACTCCAACGCATCTGAACGGTAAACACCATTCTGAATCAGGACAACCTGGTGGACCATTCCAGCAGTCCATTGACCCCGACGCTGCTCACCCGGGCAGACACCGTTCATCCCAAATGATTGGGCACGTCTCTCTACCCAATTGCATCGAGTGACGCCATTCGCCCCCCAGGACGCCTTTCCGTACGCAGCATCTGTATTCGGGCAACTTACGATGGGTTATATAACCCATAAAGCAATGAGCCGGCAAACTTGACAAATAAGGGCAAAGTGTATTGATTGTGGTCTGTCCAGAAGCCGGACCACCATCACATAAACTAATGTAAATCAAGCGGATACTACGTGGCCGTCCGGGTAGACACGAAAGGATATCAGCATGTCCGAAGAGAAGATGACCCTCGCCGAACGGAAAGCGAAGGAGCGTGAAGAACGCACTAAGCTAATCCGTAAGGCGAGCAAGGGGGACAAGAAGGCGCTGAAGGTCCTCGCGGGCCCACCATATCACATGAAGGTGTTTACGCCCGAAGAGCGAGAAGAATTCGTCAAGCAGCAGGAGGAGCAGGCCTAGACACCCCGGTAATCTGGTGATCTTGAAAGGGCGACGCTTAAGCGTCGCCTTTTTCTTTTTTTACTCGGTCATCACACGTTCGATGCGAAGGGCCTTGACCGGGACCACGTCGTTGGGAAGCACAACAACGTGAATCGGCCCATCCACCTCTAGAGCAAAGTTCACTGTTGACCGGTCCCGGGCAAAGGGTACCAGATTCCAGAAAGAGGCAACACGGGCCTCGACCTGCGGCGAAAAATAGGTCTCTGGCAGGGGTTGATCTAGATCCCGCCATCCTTCCTCCAACCACCGGTCAGCCATTCGTGCAAGCCCTTCAGCATCTGTCTTGATCCGCTCGTAGCCGGTAAAGACTGCGACGACATTCCCCTCCGGCTCCCGGACAACCCAGTCCCACTTCGACACATCTTCTCTAACGAGCCTGAGAGAATACCGCCCTGCCTTGAACCCATCCAGCGTCATCGACACCGCATCGCCGGGGAGATCGCTCTCGAAAACGATGGCCGATCCTCTCGTCCCCGTGTCGCCTGCAGCGTCCACTCGGTCGCCGTAGGTGCCACCCCTCGTCGCCAGAGCACATTCACATACTGCATCGCCACGGCCAAGCCGACCGTCACGAATCGGTGGCAGGATTGGCTCAGGCTGTTGATCAGGGGGACAGTGTAGCATATCCCCCCTCGGACACCGAACATCGTATGCTGAACCGTATGGACGGCTCTCACACCCTTGGTGTTCTTCTCGAGCTCGAGTCTCGGTGTTACATCGACCTGCCCCCGGAACAGAGGAAGCATCGGCGATTTGTATACCTGTCTCACGCCGCGCCTCGGGATATCCGGCAAGCTGACCAGGGCATAATGCCAGTCATCGGGGTCACGTGTGTATCGGGGAACCTGATAGGCATAACTGCCCGAGAGGACATCATCGTAGAGTGCGGTCCTGCCGGTCAGGATTGGTGCGAGTGCAACCAGCACCACAGCGTACCGCCACTGATCACAAGAAACCACCGACCCCACAAGACCCAGAACCACCAGCACCCAGAAACCCCAGACTGCTGAGGTCAGACCATCACCGGACACAAAGTCGACAAAGTGGATCGCAGAGTGATGGAGGCCCAGGCCAGCCAGAGGGTTGTGAGTCTCTTCGTGATCCTTCCTGGAAGGTCACTGAAACCGAATCGCTCTCCCGAGTGTTCTCCCATTCCTTCCGCACCCTCTTCTTCGGCATCGCTCATCGTCATCAGCGTCGTAGGACACGGTCCAGATTGCGTTGCTCTCTCCGGCTCAGAACCGTGTTGATCCGAGGCCACAGCTCCCGCTCAAGCTTTCTCATCTGTGCCTTTGCGAATGCCCAGGCCTTCTCCTCGCGTGCTTCTTTCAACGCGGCTCTACGCTGCGAGTAGGCTTCGACAAGGATGGGCTTGAGCAAGGCGCTCTTTTCGGGATCGATCTGCATCCCGAGAGTCAGTTCCGCCCAGATATCTGCTACGGGCAGAGCCTGGTGCGCCCGCATCATGTCACGCCTCTCCTGGAGATTCCCTTCAGTCCTTATTCCCGGCGGTAGATTCCCGCCACCACCGCCACCACCCCGTCTTCGCTGGGCTTCTGATGAGGTAACAATCACGCAGACAAGTAGAGCAAGCGTCAGCAATCGTTTGAGCATGTGAGCCTCCCATAGGCTTTCAGAGCCAATCCGAACCTGAACCCTCAATTTACAATTTCCCAATTGACATTTCAATCCCATCTTTCTCACTCTGACGGTTCCGACACACACATTTGAGGTCCTCTATGAAAATCGTCGATCTGCAAGTCATCTCATTCCGAGTTTCCCGGCGCCCCTACAGACACGGCAAGTTCCTGGACGAGACCTTCGTGACTCAGACGCTTACCAAGGTCATCACCGATGAGGGGGCCGAGGGCTACTACTTTGGTGGAAGCGGACACGGCGATCAAGATGGCATGACTGCCGATCAGGTCGGGATCGTCACGGGTCGATTGAAGCAGATGCTCGTAGGCCAGGACGCGTTCGACCGCGAGAAATTCTGGCACTGGATGTGGGTGGCCAACATCCCTGAGAACCTGCTCAGCGTGATCGACAATGTACTGTGGGATCTACAGGCTCGCGCTTTCGGCGTGCCCGTTCACAAGCTGCTCGGCGGGTGTCGTGAAAAGGTAAAGGCCTACGGGAGCACCTTCCCGAACATGGGAATGCCGGAGGAATACGCCGCGCACGCGTTGCAATGTAAGAACGAAGGCTACCAGAATTACAAAATCCATCCCTACTACTTCTGGAACCCCGAAACCGGGAAAACGGCTCAGGGCCGACCGTCTCACGTCGAGTGGGACATCAAGTGCTGTCAGGCCGTACGCGATGCTGTTGGTGATGAGATGATTCTCACCTACGACCCGTGGGGAACCTACCGAACCTATGAGGATGCGTTTCTCGTCGGACGTGAACTCGAGCGTCTTGGCTTCTA
>CAYYGZ010000093.1:0-16108 GCA_964471275.1 uncultured bacterium
TCTGAGCTCCCAGAGCTGGGGACCTCGGCTCCGAACCTCTGAGGAACTGTACACGTTCGAACGGCCGAGCCGTAACAGCTGACAGGACGAAGGAAGACGATTTCTCACCCTGTCTATCTACGTAACTCAGATCCCGGGCGCGCAGCATATCCCAAGGTGGCTCGAAATCGTCCAGCTTTCCCCAATCGGCAAGTGCAGGCTCCTTTACTTCACCGACAACACCCGACTCGGCCCGATGCCACGTGCTTCCCCAATCATCCACATACTGAGAGGCTTCCGCGCCGTCATCCCGGATCTCGCCCGGCGAGATCTCGCACTTGAACAAATCCATCGGAAAATCACGTCGAAGGTCATCCAGATCATCGGGCTGGTTCGTAATCACCCCCGGGAGTGCCCAGAGGTCACGGGGTGCCCGGTCCGGTGCCTCGAACTTCAGTGCGCGAAGTGTTCGCTGTCTGCCATTCATCCTGCCAGTACTCCTACGCTTGGCGAATCAGGCTCTCTCTCGGTAAGCCTGAAATTCAGGTCCTCGATCAGATCCGATGTGAAACACAGCTGCTCTTTGATAGACTGTTCGTCACGATGAATTCCGTTGAGCTTGACCTGAATCTCGTTCAGACGCTGCCTGTAGCCCTTGACATCATCCCTGAGACCCCGGACTCGGCGCTCCAAATGCTGGATTTGAACAGAGGTGTAGTACTTGTTCACAAGGACAGCTGTGAAGCCGATCAGGATGAATGAAATCATCGGATGTTCTCGTGGGATGCGTTTCCTATCCCTACACGACCCCATCTGTAACCAAAGTGCAAACACACAACCTCGGAAATCAGCGGTCGAGACAGGAAGGACTTGTCCTGAACCGACGCCTCCGGAAGTCACAGAGGACGTTCACCCCACATCTGGTTTCCGGTGCCCGTGCAGTTCGAAATGTGGGGTATGACGTTACGGCCCCGCCGAGACCAAGTTACCTTGGGTGTCTCTACCTTCTAAGCGTTCTCTGCGGTTGAGAACTGTCAAACTGAGGCTAACCATCTCGACATCCCGCTTTCCAACTTGACGTTGTAAGATAGACATCCCCTGTTATGGATGTTATCTTCATCCGCTCGCGCCCCAGAGACAGACAGAAAATCGGCCGGTTCGGGCGCTTCCGGCTGTCGTGAAACCAGAAAGGTTACAGAATGGCCAAGTTAAAAGTCGGAGTAGTCGGTGTGGGTGGAATCGCGAAATCTCATTTCCCCGGCTGGGCTGCCTCGGAGCACGCCGAAATCGTAGCCGGCAGCGATATCAACCCGAAGGTGCTCGACGCATTCGCAAAACAGACGGGGGCCACAAAGCTGGTTACTGACCCGAAAGAGCTGTTCCGTGATCCGGATATCGACATCATCGATGTCTGTACGCCCAACAACTACCACGCACCGCTCTCAGTTGCGGCACTGAAAGCGGGCAAGCACGTCATCTGTGAAAAGCCCTTGGCCCCAAACCCGACGCAGATCAAGAAGATGATCGCGGCGCGGGACAAATCGGGTAAGATGCTGATGACCGCGCAGCACTTCCGCTTTCAGGGCAAGTCGAAAGCCATGAAGGCTGAACTCGACACGGGGGCCCTGGGAGACATCTACCACGCCCGGAGCTGGATGCTCAGGCGATCCGGCGCTCCCGCCCGTCCGGGTTTCATTCTCAAGGAGCACAGCGGTGGGGGTCCCTGTATCGACATCGGCGTCCACATCCTGGACCTGACGCTGTGGTTCATGGGCAACCCACGTCCGATCGCCGTTTCCGGCGTGGCGCGTGCAGAAATCGCCCACCAGAAGGGCGCCTGGACACGCATGGAAAACGGCGCCTTGATCCCGAAGAAGTTCGACGTCGAGGACTTCGCTGCGGCCTTCGTCCGCTTCGAGAACAGCGCGACGCTCGTCCTGGAAGTCAGCTGGCTGCTTCATCACAACACGATGGGCGAGGACATGCAGATGTGGCTCTACGGAACGAAGGGTGGCAGCCACTGGCCCAACTGTGAGGTCTTCCAGACCAACAACACCACAAAACAGCACTACAACCGTGAGTTGATGCACACCCGGGATCAGCTCGAAGCCCACGCACAGGAATGCGTCGAGTTCGCACAGGCGATCGTCGACGGGGCCCCATCTCCTGTACCGGCAGAGCAGTCGATGCAGGTGATGGCGATTCTGGATGGAATTTACCGGAGCCAGAAAACGGGGAAGGAAGTGTTGATCAAGTATTAGCGGGTAAATCATAGACCACGGACAAAAATAGAGGCCAAAACTCGCTATGAGTTTCGGCCTCTATTGTATCTACGGGGTGGCCGGAATCAGGCCTGTCGATTCTGCTCCGATTCTCGCTTATCCAGTTTCCGATGCCACCAAGAAGCAGAACCACAAGCGCCAGCATACCCATACTGTAAATGAACTGATCCATGGCTACTTCCTTTTCAGGTAGATCGATACTCCAATCGCGATTACTCCGGCGCTCCCACTGACGAAGCTGCTTAGCCAGAACCCGAATCTCAGGTTCGTATCCACGAACAAGGGTCCCACCGCACCGATGAGGAGAATACCCACTCCCAGGTTTGACAGTGCCGCACTGAGCCCGTCGATCTGATCTCGGTTCATTCCCTCTCCCAGAATATAGCCTGGCTGAGTGACAAGGCAATTGGCGTATCTGGCTCCGCAGGTGTATTATGTCCTTGATTTTCAGCACTTAGGTATCTCTGTGATCACAGATCAAGTGTCTGTATTGGGTGATTCCTTTCAGCAATCGGAGCTGAGGTAAGCGAAATGGACAAAGTGACACTTGGCAGAACGGAGCTTGACGTCAGCGTGATGGGGGTAGGTGCGGGTGGCCCGAGCCAGATCGGCAAGAAGACCGGGAAAACTGAGGTCGAATCCGCCCGGATTATCCTGAAAGCGTTCGATGCAGGTGTCAACTTCATCGACACGGCCGAGGATTACGGAACCGAGCCGCTCGTGGGTCTGGCACTCAAGGACCTGCCGCGCGACCAGATCGTGATCTCCACAAAGAAGAGCTCCAAGGACAAACCGGCCGAGGATGTTGCGACAAGCTGCGAGGAAAGCCTCAAGCGACTTGGGACAGACTACATCGACATCTACAGTCTGCACGGTGTCTACCCATGGGACTACGAGCGCTGCCGCGATGATCTGTATCCGGAGCTCGTCAAGCTGAGGGAAGCGGGCAAGATCCGGCACATCGGCATCACCGAAATGTTCAACTCTGACAAGACACACAACATGCTGGAACAAGCGTTGTCGGATGACCTCTGGGACGTGGCAATGGTTGGATTCAACATCCTGAATCAGACTGCCAGCCGGTCTATCCTGGCAAAGTCGATCGACCTGAACGTTGGGGTTCAGGTCATGTTCGCGGTCAGGAAGGCAATGAGCGATCCGGCGTTCCTCGCCGAGACGATCAGAACCCTTTTGGACGAGGGTCAGATCGATGCGGATGACCTGGACGATCCCGACCACGCGCTGGACTTTCTCATCCGTCCCGACGGCGCGGCCAGCGTGCCTGACGCCGCTTACCGATTCTGTCGACACGAACCTGGCACACACGTAATCCTCTCTGGCACCGGGAACCCGGACCACCTCGCGGAGAACGTCGCCAGCCTGGAACGGGACCCGCTCCCTCCGCACGACATCGAGCGTATGAAGTACATCTTCCGGAACGTTGACGCGACAACAGGTCAATAAGCCCGGACAGCCCAGCCGAATCCTGAGCATACGGGAGTTCCACAGTGGGTAAGAAGAGAATCACCGAGATGGCGAGCAGCCTCGATGATAGTCTTGCCCTCGGAGATCAGAATCTCAGCCTGTCAGAGATGACCGATGATCTGTTCTGCTGTGTAACGCTTCCTTGCCAGGATGACCACTTTCTATGTCTCATATCCTAACTTTAGAACTGGTAACATTATAGCGGGGCAGGTCAACGTTACCTCGGGAGCATTACAGGGGTATCGTCCACATTGATGGTCGGCAGTTCGGCGCTTGGACCGATGCCCTTTGGCGTAGCGCGCGACGCCTTTGGGAGCTATCATCTCGTTCTCACGGCATTTGCTGTCGTGCCGGTCCTGCTAGCGGCGCGCTGCCTGATCTACGGAAAGACGCCGACGCGACCTGAAACTCCGGTTTCGCCCGTCACATAGGCGATCCGATCTGCCTGGAGCCTCCATCTGAAACTCATCCAGATCACAGACCTTCACCTCTCCGATCGCGACGACACGCCTGCCGCTGACGCGCTCCGCTGGGCCATCGACACGTGCAACCGGATACAGCCCGACCTCGTCGCATTCACCGGTGACCTCACCACGTATGGCACCCGGGAATCAGCCCGACAGTTTCTGGAACAGGCGAAGCGGCTCGACTCGCCCTGGGTCTTTACACCGGGCAATGCGGAACTCCGGTCTGCTGGCGCGATAGAGGTCCTTTCCGATCCGGCGGCAAAGCGATCGATCGTGATCAATGACGTCCTCTTCCTCCTTCCGGACACCTCAACAGGTAGGATCACTGCACACGACCGAACTTGCCTGGACGCCCACACATCTTCGGACCACACTTCGGCCATCCTGACCCACTACCCGATCGACACGCTTGACGAGAATTCTCGAGAGTGGGTCACTCAGTGGTTGTCGACGGCAACGGCCGAGCTCTACCTTGCCGGTCATCGTCATTTTACACGTTCACGTCGCATCGGTGGGTGCACGGAAATCATCACCCGTGGGCTTGATCCCGACAAGGCTTTTGGCGGCCCTCCCGGTATAAGCCTGTTCGAACGACGACCGGATGGGATGTGGGCCGAGGAAGTTGTCCTCTGGCCTCACGAGCGGGATCTGTCACCCGCCGAGACGCCGTTCTCACCGGTAGGCTGGTCCATTCACGGGGACCCGGGAGAAACGATTCGCGAGACCTATGACGCTGGGATTAGCGTAGTGGAACTGCGGCCCAACGAGCCCGGCTACAATCTGGCGTCGGCAATCGCTGAACTCAGACGGCTCCGGGAGGATCGGGAAATCTACCTGTCCTGGCATCTCCCCAACATCGGATGGGACGCGTCCTCCTACAGGCTGAAGGGAGAGGATGCGCTGGTGAAACAGATCGGGGACGGTCAGGTATGCGGAGTTGATGCCTTCACGATGCACGTGCCCTGGGTAGGCGCAAGCTTGTTATATGACGGAAACCCTCTGTGGGAAGCATTCCGCGAATCACACGCTGAGCTTTTCGGGGATGCGATTGAGGACGGCGTTCGGTTGTCGATTGAGAACGTGCACAACAGCCCCGGTACGCCACTGGATCGGGAAAGCCGGAAATTCGGGACAACCATCGATGAGTGTAAGGCCTGGATGGATGCCGTCAGTTCAACCTTTGGACCTGAAGCGAGAGTTGGTGCTCATCTCGATGTGGGTCACGCGCGGAACAACGGTGAGTTCGGCAACTTCCAGCCGCTGGGAGATTGGTATGCTCGGCTTGGCCGACGGATAACCGGCTATCACATCCACCAGGTTCGTCCGCACAAGGTAACCGGAAAGCTGACCAATCACCGGGAAATCAAATCGCTTTACGATCAGACCATCAGCTACGCCGGATTTCTACACGCCTGGTCGAATCACACGATTAATCGGGCGCCGTTGTTTGTAGAAGTCAGAGACGCGGAGGAGCGCAGACGGACGGCACGAATGCTAAAGGAAGTGTTCGGCTGATCAAGCACCGGGAGCGGCACGCCGATCCGATGTCCGCTAACCGTCCACTTCTCCAAGGCTGCACCAGAGGGGATCTGACGCAGGTTCCCCACATTTCTGCGCAAAGAAACGCAAATGGGGCTCTGCCCGGATTCGTGTGGGGAAACCGATCCTACTAAACATCACTTAGATCTGGTGCGGAACGACATCCACTTGTGCCCACGCCCTGGACTTACGAGGATGGATTCGCCTTCCATTCGCCGAGCGCGTGTTCGGAATTGCTCACACACACCAACGGCAAGCTCTACTGGATCGGGAACATCTGTGAGAAGAATCCACAAAGCAATCGACCCCGGTATCCGATCACCATCGGTGAGGTCAATCAGGATACGGGCCTCTTGATTCGTGACTCGGTCACCATCATCGACGATCGACAGCCCGGTGAGGGCGAACGGATGACGCTCTCTAATTTTCACGCGCGCGAAGACCGGGAGAACGGTAATGTGCTCGTGTTTCTGCCGCGATTCTTCGTGAACGGGGATGAAGACGAGCACCGATTCACGGCCGACCTGTCGCAGATCACGGTTCGGGTCGGGTCGGGTAGAACGCGAATGTCGTCCTCTGGGAGGCCGACGGCAGGGGATGCATATCGGATCTGGCCCTTCGCTACGGTAGGCACGAGCGATCCCAGATAACAGAGCCAGGAATCGTCTACCGGTGTGCCTACTCAGGGCGAAGCCGTGCGGTTAGCGGCTTCGCATGAAGGCCAATCCGCGTGTGATGCGGGCATCCGGTTCGTCGCCGCCGGAAAACTCGAAGCAGTAAATGATTCGCTGAGGCAGCGCATCGAGGGCGACGAAGATCTCCTTCATCGGGAGATCTCCCTCCCCGGGCACGCTGGTGCCGTCGTCACTCGGGTCCTTCACGTGTACATAGATGGCCCGACTCCCGATCGCCTTGATGACCTCGAAGGGATCCTGCTTCCAACCTGCATAGTTCCCTATATCGATGTTCGTCTTCAGTGTGGGCACGTCGAAATGGTTCAACACCGTCTGGATCTCCGCTAGTGTCCCTCCCGGTGACCGCGCGTAGTTCTCGAGTACAATCTGAACGCCCTTCTCCTTTGCACGATCGATGACCTGCTCGGCCCACGCCCAATCCGGATGATCGTCTGTACCCGGAACCGGGCCAGGGAAGATCCGAACGTGCGGAGAACCGATATCGGCCGCAGTATCCACATCGGCAAGCAGCTGATCGCGCGCGTCCCCTTTGCAGAACAGGACGCTGTGTGTCCCGAAGGTGACGAGCAGCCCGAGTTCTTCCGCTCGCGCCTTCACAGCCGGTAGCCGTTCACGCATGCTCGTTCCGCTCTCCTCCCACGCCTTGCGCCTCAGTTCGATCCCGTCCACGCCCAGCTCTGCTGCCTTCTCTACCATCTGCATCACGCTCATCTCACCAGCCTCGATCGCGGGCTGATATTGTACGATGGATGCGATGATCGATCGGTTGTCGTTCATCATAGCGTTTGTCCTTGTTGTATTTCGTCTTCCTGGTCGATACCATCTCGTCTTCTCTACCTGATCTCAGTTGAAACGATCCGGACTCAGTGTCGCTGGATCATACCCGGTTTCCTCACCGGCAACTACGCGGGCCAGGATCTTCCCCGATTCAGGTCCCAGCGAGATCCCGATCGTCGCGTGACCGGCCCCGATGACCAGATTGTCATACCGCTCGGTTCTGCCGAGGAATGGGAGTCCATCCGGCGAGCAGGGCCGCAGACCCCGCCAGATCTCGATCATCTCCATCCTGTCTGTCGACAAGGCTGGGAAGTACGAGGGCACCGCGTTCAGGATAGAATCGACGCGCCGCCGATTGATGGTCAGATCGAGCCCGGCAAGCTCAAGTGTGCCCGCGAAGCGGAGCGTATCCACCATCGGTGTAACACCGACCTTCGTCTCTGTCATCATGACTGGCAGCGACGGACAGTCGGGTGGACGTTTGAAGGTGATGCTGTATCCCTTGGCCGGTTGAATCGGGAGCTTCAAACCGAGATCGCCAGCGATCGTGGGAGACCAGGACCCCGCGGCGAGCACGAATGTGTCCCCCTCGAGAACGCCTCTCGTCGTCTGGACCGCACTGACCCTGTCCCCGGCTCGCAGGAAGCCAAGCACCTGCGAATCACGCTGGATGGTAACGCCGAGTCTCTCCGATTCCTGTGCCAGGGCCCTGACAAACTGAGCGGGCTGAAGGTGACCGTCCTCCGGGTAGTAGACCCCACCGACGGCCGTAATCGGTGTCTCCGGGATCAGCTTCGCGATCTCGTCCGATCCGAGGATCTCGGTACGGATACCGGACCGACCGGCAATCCGTGCGTCCTCAATCTTGTCCGTCAGGCCGATCTCGGTGTTGCACGCATACAATGACCCGCAATGCACATACCCGAAGTCCAGACGCTCGGCGAACGCCTCAAACATCGCGAGACTGTTGAGATGCATCTCTCGCAAGACGGGAACCGATTTCGCAACGTGTCGATCCGTACAGGAGCGGTTGAACTTCCACAGCCACGAAATGAGATCACGGTCCAGTCGAGGCCTGATGTAGAGCGGACTCTCGGGATCGAGCATCCATTTCAGGCCCTGTTTGACGATCCCCGGCTCGGACAGCGGAACGCAGTGACTCGGCACGATGAGCCCGGCATTCCCGTAGGAGCTTCCGGCACACACGTCTCCCTGGTCGACCAGCGTGACCCGGTGTCCTGATTTCGCGAGTTCATATGCCGCACAAACACCGATCACGCCGGCGCCGATGACGACGATGTCATTTGACATAGTCTAGAAAGTCCGTTTGATGATGTGATAGCCCTGGGTCGTCTTGAGGGGTTGTCCCACCAGAGCGGGCCTTAGCGATTGGATAAGGTCTTCGAATTCAGGCAACAGATCCCCCTGCTTGAAGACACCGATATCTCCGCCCGCAGGACCGGTCTGATCCGTCAAGTATTTCCGCGCCAGCTGTGCAAAGCCCTCCCCTTCTCGGAGTTTCTGCAGGATCTCATCAGCCAGCGCTTCGTTGTCGACAATAATCTGCGCAGCGCGCTGTCCTGTAGTCCCATCTTCGCATACACGTAACTCAGGCCGTTCTGCGCGTCCGCTTGAGTCGAATCCATTCGAATCACTGCCCTGTACTCCGCCGCTGCCTGGTGCTTCTCCGCTGCCTCGGATCGTATCCGGATCTCCCGGGCCTGACATCCGACCATCGATAGCACGACCAGAAGAGTCAGCTAGGGAGTTCGCTTCCTCAGTGACAGACGACAGATCGATAGTTTGCGAGACAACCGATTGGCTCGACTCAAACTCAGACACTGCATACACGCTCACGCATCAGGAATGGGCACGAAATCGGTCCCAAGATAAAACCGGTCTCGATGAACACAAGTCTGTGTGTTGCGGCCATTGCCCGGGCTCTAAAGGTGCAGCCATAGCGCCGTGCTCAAGACCGCGGATCGGATCCCCCCTAAGTATCAATCACGCGCCGGGATCCGGGACTCTTGACGCCCCTGACTGCGAAGGCTAAGTTGACGCCTCTATGGATCGTCATACAGGCGCGGGAATGCCCTGGTGCGCCTTCAGCCTCATTGGAATCAGGAACGGGCTTCTATGTTTGGACTCCATTACCTGGACTTCGCCACACTCGTTCTGTATCTGCTCGGCATCACCGTCATCGGCTTCCTCGCTTCGCGTGGGGTGAAGAAGTCGATCGACTACTTTATGGGAGGGCGCCGATTCGGAAAGGCGATGCTCATCATGCACGCCTTCGGGACCGGCACGCATACCGACCAGGCCGTCAACGTCGTCGGCGCTTCCTACAAACTCGGTCTCGCAGGCATCTGGTATGCCTGGCTCCCTCTGTTTGTCACTCCCTTCTACTGGATCATGATGCCGCTCTTCCGCCGGATGCGTTACATCACCACCGGCGACTTTTTCGACGAGCGATTCGGGATGGGACTCGGACGCGTCTACTCCGTGTTCGGAATCTTCTACTACGTCCTCTCGATGGGCATCATGCTCAAGGGCACGGGCAAGATGGCGAGCGGTGTCACCGGGGGTGCAGTCAGCCCCGAGATCTGCATCCTCATTATGTCGGCCATGTTCCTGTTCTACGGACTGATCGGAGGGCTTCAGGCCGCCGTTGTGACCGACTTCATCCAGGGCATATTCATCATCATCCTGTCGTTCATCCTTTGGCCGTTTATGCTTGCACAGCTCGGCGGCTTCTCGGGGATGCACGAGGTCCTTCCCCTGGAGACATTCAGCCTGACGATTCCAGGAGATCCACCGGATGGCTATGATCGAATCACCTTCGGGTTCGTCCTGATCCTCACGATCAACACCATCTTCAATATCCCGGGTCAGCCGCACTGTATGGAAATGGGCGGGTCCGGAAAAACCGAGTGGGAGGGCCGTGTCGGGTTTACCTACGGGAACATGGTCAAGCGATTCTGCACCATCGCCTGGGCCTTCATCGGTGTCGGCGCGATCGCCATCTACCCGAACCTCACGGATCCCGAGCTTGCGTTCGGCCAGGCCACCCGGGACTTGCTCCCCGTCGGTCTTGTTGGCGTCATGCTCGCATCGATGATCGCGGCCGTGATGTCATCGTGCGACTCGTTTATGGTCGACGGATCCGCCCTCTTCGTCGAGAACATCTACCGACCGGTATTCGCACGAAACAAGGAGGATCATCACTACCTGAGCGTCGGCCGGATCGCGGGCGTGGCGATGGTCGTTGGCGGCATTCTGATCACCGAGCTGTTCGACAGCGTCGTTGACCTCTGGCGTTTCCTGCAGCCGATGTCCGCCTTCTGGGGCATTGCAATCTGGGGCGGAATCATCTGGCGAAGATGCAACGGCTACGGAGCCTGGGCAGGCATCCTGGGATCGATTGGGATATGGGCCTACTGCAACTACGAACTGGGGATGGAACTGCAGGACATGATTCTGTGGTATCTGTCAGGCGGGATACTGCTGATGATTGGAACATCCAGATCGACCCCGGCGATGTCGGGGGCTGCACTCGACAAGTTCTACGACTTCATGCACACGCCGATCGGCCAGGAGCAGCAGTTGGTCGAAAAGGGCTACGAAATCAGAGAGTAGGCCTGTCACCACTGCCGTGTGACTGAACCCCGTCGATGCAGAGATGCTGTGATGTAGTGCTCGATTCCAGATCGACACAACACCGTACGTTCGCGTGGTCCCGAACGAAGTTCAGGACATATCGAGAGCCGGTCAAACCCTCTGCTCCATCGCGGACCTACCCACCCCACCCACCCGCAAACTGCCGCGCAATCTCCACGTACATTCGGATACCTGTCGGAATCGCCCCATCGGCAAAATCGTAGTCCGACTGATGCAGGTTCGGATATGTGTCACAACCCGGGGGCCGTACGCCCAGAGCCAGGAACATCGCCGGAATCTGCTCCGAATAGAAAGAGAAATCTTCTCCTCCCATCACGGGCAGCATGCTTTTTTCGCTCAGCCCGTCGATCCCGTCAACAATCCGAGCCGCATATTCACAGGCGTTCGCGTGGTTGTAAGTGATCGGATACCCGAACCGGCTCGTCACCTCCGCCCTGGCACCGAAGGCCTCGGCCGCCTTCTCTGCAATCGTCCTCAGCCGATCGTGCGCCATCTGCCGTACGTCTTCATCCAACGCGCGGATCGTGCCTTTCAGTGTCGCGGTCTGCGGGATAATATTGTAGGTCGTTCCGGCTTTCACCTCGGCAACGGTCACAACGGCGCAGCTCAGCGGGTCCGTTGTTCGCGACACGATCGACTGAATCGCCGTGATCACGTGGGACGCAACCACGATTGGATCGACGCCAAGGTGCGGAAAGGCTGCGTGCGAACCTGTCCCTTCGATCGTGATGTCGAAGGTATCCGAACTCGCGAGAAAAGCACCGGCGTGCACACCGACCTCGCCTTGAGGTAACGCCGGCCAGCCATGAAAGCCGAAAATCGCATCGACCTTCGGGTCCTCGAGCGCACCCTCTTCGCACATCCGCTTGCCCCCGGCCCCACCTTCTTCGGCCGGCTGAAAGACAAACCTCACCGGACCTTCTAGCTCGTCTCTGATCTGACTCAGAACCTTTACCGCGCCGACCAGACAGCTTGTGTGCCCATCATGACCGCACGCGTGCATCTTGCCTGGCACCTTTGACTTGTAGGAAACATCATTCGTCTCCTCCATGGGCAATGCATCCATATCGGCGCGCAGGGCCACACACGGTCCCGACTTGTCCGCATCCAGTGTCGCGACGATTCCTGTCTCCGCTACCCCCGTTCGGATCTCCAATCCTTCGATCGACTCGATATGTTTCAAGACACGCTGGGCCGTGCCTGCTTCCTTGTAGCACAGCTCCGGGTTCTCATGAATCTCGTGCCTGAGTTCGACAATACCGCCCAGCACGTCCTCGATCAGCGGTGTAATATCTTGCACGTCCTACTCTCCTTCGGTAAGACCTTCAGATCTAGCTAGAAGCCGATCCATCGACAGAGGGGATCGATCGACTACAACCACAACACAGCTCAACATCATCAGCACTACGACCCGCATCGCGGCTGTCCCCAACGATCCGCCACCGCCGTCAAACCCGAAACACCCACACGAGAAATCCGCACCGCGGTAAAGATTGACTCCGATGGCGATCGCAAAGGCCACCAGCAATCCCAGTGTCGTAAGTGCGGCACCACGAACTCTAAGTCCTGCGATCAACAGCACACCCGAGACGACCTCGACCCACGGTACAACCACCGCAAACGCGTGGATGGTCTCAATCGGCAGAACATCGTAGGCCTTGATGGTTTCCGCAAAGAGAGCGGGTTCCGGGATCTTCAGAGCGCCGGCATAGAGAAGCAGGCTCCCGACGAGCAGACGCGATACAGTCGCCACGAGTTCGATCATATCAGCCGCCCTCGGCTTTGTCTGCAAGAACAGGATGCCCGGCCAACACCCACGCCTGCCAACCCGTGTAGAAACAACCGACATTCGTGAAGCCCTGTTCCACCAGAAGCCGCGCCATCTTCGTGCTGCTCTGGCAGCTGCCCCCCGAGCAGTAGGCGACGATCCGCTTGTCCCAGGGAACGTCACCCAGCACGTCGGACCATCGTTCGGCAAACCCGTAAACCTCGAGGTGCCTTGCGTCTGGAATATGCCCTGCGAGGTAAGCCGACGGGGAGCGCACATCCACGAAAAGGGCCCCACGATCGAAATCTTCTTTCGCCTGATCCAGGGTTGTATGGATCCCCTCCAGATGCAGACTCCACTGGATCGCCGTCTCCGGACGGGATACGGCAGGTGTCCGCAGTGGGATCCCGTTCTCCGAAACCGCGTTGTGCGCAACCCCAACCACTGTCGCGCACAGAACAATCGCCATTGCTTCTGCGCCGAGGCGCGTCGCTGTTATCCCTCTTCCCATACCCTCACCAAGTGTTATCTCGGGTGTTCATACACAAACGCAACTCAAAGACACCGTGTTCCTGAGTGCCGCCAGCACAGATTCCAGCGTTGGGCTATGTATCGGAGGACCGGTTGTGACGCGGCAGATCAGACAAGCAACTTCCGGCACACGACACTAACCATTCTCCACAACCCGTCCCGCGATCGGCCCTTCGTTGTGCACGATCATCCCCCGTTATTGACCACATCACCAACCCCTGAATGATTGTACTCTCCCGGATCTCGATATCTCGCCTGTGAATACTCCCGTCCGTCTCGATTACCAGCCCCTTCTCGCCTATCTCAGTCTCACCCAAGCACTACAAGCTAAGCGCTCTTCCTCTCGCCACTCCCTCATGTCCGAACAAACAGAATCCCCGCCCACTCCTCCGCCTTTAGATCCATCACTCGCGTGTGGAATCGGAATCCGTATCGCTCCACCGTTCCGCCATCTGTCGGCCCGATCAGAATCGTCGCGTGTTCCAGATCTTCATTCGAAACCACCCGCCAGTCAGGCTTCTCCAGATCGAATGAGACCCCACGCCGGCGGCGCTCCCGCTGGTTGATTTCTGCGGCCCTCATCCAGGGCATATCCTTGTCCTTCAGGTAACCCACGATGTCACGCAGCCCCCCTCTGACGTCGTCGTCGCTCGTGTGGGCCGGATGAAACAGATAGTGGGCGATACCGTGATGTCGCATCACCTGGTCGGCCAGCAGTCGTCCGAGATGTACAAAACACTGGCGGTTCAGATCCTGAACAGTCAGGGGAATCTCGAGCACATCGATAAACAGGGACTGCCCTTCTGCGTCATCCATCGGAAAATAGGGATGGCATCCGCCGAAGGGAAAACTGTTGCTGTAGGGCGTGTTCGGATCGCGTGTCTGATTGGCCGCGATGCCCAGCTGCTCGCACCAGCGGAAGAACGCCCGAAAGATGATCGCCCGGAGCTCATCCCCGATGGGCTCGAAGAACGCGAGATTACCGGCCTCCCCCGGTACCTCAGAGCGATCTAGATCCAGGTCCAGAACCATCACCTTGAGTGCGTCGATGCGGTTCGGCCCGATCGCCGGCGGTATCCCCCAGCCCTGCTGCATCAACAGGATGCTGTAAACCAGATCGGGCCCGATCGTGAGCGTCCACCCCTGCCGGGCCTTGACTCGACGATGGCATCTCCCGCACCTACACCGCGCGCGATCACCTCACCGCTCGTCGCTCTGATCCTTCGGCCTTCAAAACAGTGCAGGCTGCTGTCCAGGTCCCGAGTGATTGAATGACCGTTGTGGAGCGCCGTCAGGTAAGTCTCCGGCAGCTCCCACTGTTGCTCGGCCCGGACAACTGCGTCCATACCCGACATCCCACCCAACGCGATCAGCGGGTCGACGGCCACACGTCGATGCGGGTGAGGGCTCGACCGCCGCCGGACTACCAGGATTCCTCCTTGCCCTCTCGTCCGCCCCTATGCTCCTTACTCTGTGTTCTATACCCTAGACTTCCTGCGCCTCTAACGCTCACTCTTGAACGGGACGCTATCAATGCCGCCTTACAAGACCATCCTCATCGACGACGACGCCTGGCCTCACTTCAATCGCGCTTCTTTCGATCAGGATAAGCTCGTCAGCTTTGGCGATTACCAATATGGTCTCTACTGGTCGGCCGACGCAACGCTCATCCTCTTCAGACGCGACCTGCGTGATGACACGCTTCAGAAACTCCGGCTGCCCTATGTCCTCACCATCAACCCGAAGGACGGACACCGGAACACGGTAGTCGGGATCAGTCCGGAAGAGGGTCGACTGCATCTGTCGTGGGATCACCACAACAACGACCTGCGCTACACAAAGAGCAATCCCGGCTTCCTGACGTCGCCACCGGGCACCATTCGCGTGGAAGACTTCGAACCTGCCCAACTGCTGGTCGATAACGCGCCACAGAAAGTCACCTATCCCCGCTTCTTCAATGCCCCGAATGAGAACCTGTTCCTCATGTACCGAACGGGCAGCAGCGGCAGTGGTGACTCTGTCCTCTCACGCTACGATGCCGCTTCGGGTAGCTGGCGCATCGTCACGACGTGTCTGTTCAGCAAGGAGGGCATCTATCCATCCTGGGAGAACAGCGACTCTCGCAACGCGTATCTCCACGATGTGTTGTTCGACCGGTCCGGCAAGCTCCACATCACCTGGGTCTACCGAGAAACAAGCAAATCCCCGGCAAGCAATCACGACCTGCACTACGCCTGGAGCGATGACGATGGTCTAACCTGGCGAAACAATGCCGGTGACCAAATCGCTGATCTTGCCGCCGGTAATCCCATCGCGCTCGCAGATCCCGGAATTATCGTCTGTGAAATCGCCGTGTATCGATGGCTAATGAATCAGTGCGGGATGACTCTCGACAGCCTGAACCGACCGCACGTTACAACTTTCCATATGCGAGAAATCTGGAAACCGGAGCCCCTTGTACACAATCCACCGGCGGAAGTATTCGACCGCTTCTTTCCCCATCATTACTGGCGCGATTCGGACGGCGTGTGGCAAGGAAGCGGACCCATCACGGATCCCGGTCGAAACGTCGAGCAACAAGGTCGGCTGCAACGACCGAACATCGTCGTCGACAGGGAGGATAATGTATTCATCTACCACGCCACCGGGCAGGGCTACCGATGCCACACGGCGCGCGCCGCGGACGACTACGGCAAATGGACTACGCTTGCGTTAACCGGGACGGAGTTTGGTGCCACGGATGCGGGAAAGCACGACCGGAGATTGCTGCGCGACAGAGGGATTCTATCGTTTACGGCTGAGCCGGTCGTGAAGGAAGGTCAGACGGCATTCGCGATTGTAGACTTCAACGAGCAACATCTGTATCCGTGAATGCCCCCGTCATCCTGAGTGAAACGAAGGATCTCT
>CAYYGZ010000094.1:0-16032 GCA_964471275.1 uncultured bacterium
CAGAACTACATCAGCCTGGCAGGAGAGGTACTCGCACATGGGTAAACAGCGCCAGGCGCTCGGCAAGGGGCTGGGTGCCCTCATCCCGGGAGCCGACGATGAGACGCTGGTCTCCGAACCGATCACAGCAGAGAACAACGGTCCGATCGTCCTTCAGATACCGGTAGAGGACATCGAGCCTAACCCGCATCAGCCTCGTGAACACTTCGATGGGGATACGGTTGCGGAACTGGCCCGGTCGATCAAGGAAAAGGGCTTGCTGCAACCGGTAAGCGTCCGACGATTCGGTACAGGCTACCAGCTGGTTGCGGGTGAGCGCCGTTTGCGGGCCAGCAAGTCTGCAGGTCTGGATACGATCCCGGCGATCATATTCGACGTCGCCTCAGATCAGGAGATGATGGAACTGTCCTTGATCGAGAATGTCCAGCGTGAAGATCTCAACCCGATCGAGGAGGCCAAGGCTTACCGTGCGCTCATCGATGACTGCTTCCTGACACAGGAAGAGGTGGCCCAGCGTGTCGGGAAAGAGCGATCATCCGTAACCAACACCCTTCGGCTGCTCGCACTCGCCGAAGAGGTGCGAACCGCGCTGGAGTCGAACTTGATCTCGATGGGTCACGCGCGTGCCCTGCTCGGATGCGAGGACACGCGACAGCAGATCTCGTTGTGCAAGGAGACGGTCAGTAAAGGCTTATCGGTAAGACGCGTTGAAGCGCTGGTCCGGAACGCTAAGAGCGGGACCGCGATACCGCAGTTGCAGCCGACTCCGGCAGATCCGCACGTCGCCTCCGTGGAGGAGGATCTGCGGCAGCGATTCGGAACGGGTGTGAGCATCAGGAAACAGGGCAACAAGGGTAAGATCGAGATCGAGT
This sequence comes from uncultured bacterium, assembly GCA_964471275.1. Classification (GTDB taxonomy): domain Bacteria; phylum Latescibacterota; class UBA2968; order UBA2968; family UBA2968; genus UBA2968. Next base: position 873 of record CAYYGZ010000094.1, read on the forward strand.
TCTATTCGATGGACGATCTGGATCGTGTTCTGGAACTGCTTCACGGGTAGCGTGACAGTCACAGCAGGGCTATGATCTTCAGAGTCTGATACAACTTCAGGCCGACCTCCGGGTCGGCCTTCTGCATGGAGAGTGATAACGGGATGCTGGGTGGCTTCTTCGACAGATTCCGTGAGGGTCTCGCAAAGACGCGAGACGGCGTATTCGGCCGCATCCGAGAGGTTCTTCGCGGCAAGCCAAGATTGGATGAGGAAACACTTGAGGAAATCGAGGAAATCCTGATCCAGGCTGACGTGGGCGTCGGCCCGGCTTTGCGCATCATCGATAGGCTTCGGGAGCGATACGAGGAGGCCGACATCGAGGATGTGGAGCGCGCGGTATTCGAACTGCTGGAGGAGGAAATCAGTTCGATTCTGATCCCTTCTGATCCACTTGAGCTGAAGGCCACGCCGACGGTCTTTCTGGTCGTTGGCGTGAACGGCGCGGGCAAGACAACCACGATCGGTAAGCTCGCGAAGCGATATTCGGATGAGGGAAAGAAGGTCCTCATTGCCGCCTGCGACACCTTCCGGGCAGCCGCCATCCACCAGATTGAAGTGTGGGCAGATCGGTCAGGCGCCGACATCGTGCGACACCAACCGGGTGCAGATGCGGCATCCGTCGCGTTTGACGCGCTGCAGGCGGCCCGTGCTCGCGAGGTCGATGTCGTGTTGATCGACACAGCCGGTCGCCTCCACACGAAAATAAACCTCATGGAAGAGGTGAAGAAGATCTCCAGGGTCGTGGGAAAAGCGATAGAAGGCGCGCCTCACGAAACGCTTCTTGTCATCGACGCTACCACAGGCCAGAACGCGATCGAACAGGCTCGTGCATTCCACCAGCATCTGGCCCTTACCGGACTGGTCCTAGCAAAACTTGACGGAACGGCGAAGGGCGGCATTGTGATCGCGGTTTCGGATGAGCTCGATATACCGGTAAGGTTGGTCGGCTTGGGAGAGGGAGCGGAGGATCTTGAAGCGTTCGACCCCAAGGCATTTACGGCTGGGCTCTTAACCTGACGGAGCACCGTAGTGTCCCGTCTCGCGAGAAGTTCGTTCTGTCAGAGCCCGTTCCACACCAGAACCGATCCAGCCTCTCGTGAGAGGTACAATCTTGCCCCAGGCCCCCCCCCAAACAAAAACTAAAACAAATAACCCTTTCTATTCCAAACACTTAGACCGCCTTGACGCTATATGTCGTATACGGTATATTCGACCGCGTCAGTCGAACCGTAGGCCTCCACAGAGTCATCATACCATGTCTGTAGAACTACCCATCTACATGGACAATCACGCGACGACGTGTGTGGATCCCCGCGTTCTGGAGGAGATGCTCCCCTACTTCGGACATCGTTTCGGGAATGCTGCGAGCCGGACGCACGAGTTCGGTTGGGCCGCCGAATCTGCGGTTGAAGACGCACGTGAGCAAACGGCTGACATACTCGGTGCAGCACCCAAGGAAATTGTATTCACAAGCGGGGCTACGGAGTCAAGCAACCTCGCGATAAAGGGTGCAGCACAGGCGAACAGGGGCCATGGCAAGCACATCGTCACGCAGGTGACCGAACACCATGCGACTCTGGATTCGTGCAGCGCGCTGGAGCGCCAGGGATTCGAAGTAACCACGCTGCCAGTCGACAAAACAGGCATGATCGATCTGGATCAGTTGTCTGACGCGTTGCGAGACGATACGATCCTAGTAACCCTGATGATCGCCAACAACGAAGTCGGTACAGTTCAGCCAATAGGCGAGGTCGGCGCTATTTGTAAAGACCGGGGCATACTCCTGCATACTGATGCGGCTCAAGCCATCGGCAAACTCCCCGTTGATATGGACAGGATGGGTATCGATCTGCTCTCACTTTCAGCACACAAATTCTACGGTCCGAAGGGCGTGGGCGCGTTGTATGTACGGAACCGACCGCGTCCTAAGGTGATCGCACAGATGGACGGGGGCGGACACGAGCGAGGACTCCGCTCCGGAACGATGAACGTTCCGGGCATCGTGGGATTGGGTGCAGCGTGCAAGTACGCGCAGCAGGATCTCGATCCAGAGTCAGAGCGCATTCGCACACTGCGCGATCGGCTGGAGACCAGCCTGACAGAGCAACTCGACGGCACGCATCTGAATGGCCATCCAGAACACCGTCTTGACGGTAATCTCAACCTCAGCTTCGACGCCGTCGACGGCGAGAGCTTGTTGATGGGGCTCAAGGACATCGCGCTGTCGTCCGGATCAGCCTGCACGTCGGCGAGCCTCGAACCCTCTTATGTGCTTCGAGCGATGGGCGCATCGAATGATCTGGCTCAGAGCAGCACACGATTCGGGGTTGGCCGGTTCAATACTGAAGAGGAAGTCGACTACGTGTGCGATCGCGTGGCGGTGGAAGTTAAGCGACTTCGTGAGATATCGCCTCGTTACCGTAGCCAAGAATCCTGAAAGAAACGGGAGAACCTTTGCAGACACCTGTTCAGCCGCCGCAACCGAAGCCGATCCCGGACGTAAAGCACGTGGTCGCCATATCCAGCTGTAAGGGAGGTGTCGGAAAATCGACGGTGTCCGTCAATCTCGCTGTCGCACTCGCCAGGAAGGGCCACGCCGTCGGCCTGCTGGATGCAGACGTGCATGGTCCAAGCCTGCACATCATGATGGGCGCGAGTCACGAGCCGGATCAGAAAGAAGGCAAGATCATTCCCGTGCTGGCGCACGGTGTACGGTTCATGTCTCTTGGCCTGATCGCAGGTGAGGACACCCCGGTTATCTGGCGTGGACCGATCGTGGGACGGATGCTTCAGCAGTTTCTGGTCGATGTTGACTGGGGTGAGTTGGACTATCTGTTGATCGACTTACCGCCGGGCACGGGCGACGCGCAGCTCACACTCGCGCAATCCGTGATCCTGGCCGGAGCGGTGGTTATTACGACTCCACAGATCGTCGCCCAGGAAGATGTCGTTAGGGGGGGTGAGATGTTCCTTAAGGTTGGCGTCCCAATCCTGGGTATTGTTGAAAACATGAGCGGCTTTCTCTGTGATTGCGGCCACACAGCGACGATTTTCGGCGAAGGCGGTGGCAAGGCGATGGCTGCCCATTTCGGCGTACCAGTATTGGGTGTTATCCCACTGAATTCGACAATCAGAGAAAGTGGTGATCGCGGCACCCCGATCGTCAGCGAGTCAGGTCCTATCTCAGATGCGATGAACGCGGCTGCCGACCAGTTGGTGGATCTCGTCGAGGCTGCGGATGTCAGCGTGCCGGAGATCAACATTTCTTGAGGGGTTGTGACCCCCCTCTCGAGTCTCCTATCCTTGGCGCGGAAGTGCCACAAACTTGACCTGTTGCCCGGAGTCCAGCGGCAGCGGCGGCGAGACATACGAGGAGCCTATACATGGGCGCAGCATTTCAAGAGTTACTCGATAGAGTGAGGTCTGAAGTATCCAGCGTCTCTGCTGTCGAGGCAAAGTCCCGGCTCGGAAACGGAGCCCATCCGCTTCTCGTCGACGTCAGAGAGCGTGAGGCCTTTTCCGATGGTTACATACCCGGCGCCGAAAACATACCACGCGGCTTCCTGGAACTTCAGATCGAGGGAGTCAGCAACGACAGATCTCGCGTTATCCTCCTCTACGGAGACGATGACCAGTCTCCGCTTGCGACGCGCGATCTCGTAAACATGGGCTACGAAGACGTCGCCTATATCGATGGGGGTGTCGAGGCCTGGCAGGCCGCAGGTTTTGATATCACCAGAGATCGTCCACTGAGCAAGGCGGAGACGTTCCGTTACGCCCGTCATTTGCTGGTCCCCGAGGTTGGAGAACGGGGTCAGGGAAAGCTCCTTGATGCAAGCGTCCTGCTGATCGGCGCGGGCGGACTGGGCAGCCCGGCGGCGTACTACCTCACGGCCGCCGGCGTTGGCACGGTCGGAATCGTTGATGCGGACGTGGTCGATCTGTCGAACCTACAGCGACAGATTCTGCATGGCACTTCGGACGTAGGCCGACCCAAGGTCGTCTCAGCCTACGAAAAACTGAAAGACCTGAACCCCGCGTGCAACGTCATCCCCCATCAAGTCTACATGACATCAGACAACGTGATGGACATCATCGAACCATACGACATCATCGTAAACGGTTGCGACAACTTCCCGACACGCTACCTGATCAACGATGCCTGTGTCTTTTCGGGAAAGCCGATCGTCGACGGAAGCATCTTCCGGTTCGACGGCCAGGTCACAATCTTCCCGTGCGACAAAGAGGGCCCCTGCTATCGATGCCTCTACCCGGAGCCGCCGCCGGCAGAAATGGCACCATCCTGCGCGGAGGCCGGTGTACTCGGAGTACTACCGGGAACGGTTGGACTCATTCAGGCGACTGAGGTCGTAAAGCTGATCCTGGGAGCGGGTGATCCATTGATCGGCAGGCTGCTGATGTTCGACGCACTCCAGATGTCCTTCAAGAATTTCAAGATCCGGCGTGACGCGAATTGTCCGGTATGTGGGGACAACCCTGAAATCACAGAGCTCATCGACTACGTTGCTTTCTGCTCGGGGGTCAACCTGAACGAGTTACCGAAGATGGCTGAGTAACCTGCCGGGGCTACGGCAGCAACTGGATTTGTGGGCGGTGAGCGTTGACTCATCGCCCACATTCCATTGTGGAGTGTGATCTTGAGCCAGAACTTCGAAGAACTCGACTACGCGCAGACACCGCTGGGCGAACTCATTTTGCGGCGGCGGAGAGTTCTGTCCATCGATCAGGATATCTACGAGGTCAAGTTGGACGACAGTTTCCTGATGTCCAGCCTGGTCAATGTATCGGAAATCGCACTGGCTGACCGGTGTCTCGAAAAGCTAGGTGGACGCGAAATCGACGTAGCTGTTGGTGGCCTCGGACTCGGATACACGGCACAGGCATCCCTCGCACATTCGAACGTTCGGTCACTTGTGGTGATCGAGTATCTGTCTGATGTCATTGGCTGGCACGAACGGAAGCTTGTTCCAGCGGCTGAGACATTGGTCAGTGATGACCGCTGTCGGTTCGTCAATGGCGACTTCTTTGCACTCGCAGGCAACAGGGAGCTCGGTCTGGATCTCGAGCGACCGGGTCGCAGGTTCGACGCCATTCTCGTTGATATCGACCACACGCCGGATTACCTGCTCGATGCGTCTCACCAGAGCTTCTATAGCGCGGAAGGTCTGGGCACTTTCTCTCAGCATCTGAGCGATCGGGGTGTCTTTGGACTCTGGTCTGCTGGCACTCCCGACGACCGCGTCCTTGAGAGATTGTCCACACGCTTCGAATCCGCGGAAGCGTCCGTGGTGGTATTTCGAAACCCTTTACTGTCGATCGACGACCGGAACACCATCTACATTGGAACGACACCCGTTCGTACGAATGAATAGTGGATAGCTGGCCCGGAGTGCCTACATCCGGCCAGCTACACCAATCAGGGCGACTGTCGGGCAGGATGGATTGAGAATCTGCCGCTAGGGTAGTCGATCCGAACGGAACACCCCAGGGTGATGTTGATCCCCAACATCCCGTCAGAGCGTGCGATCAGGGCGTCCTTCACGCCTCCAGACCGAAGAGAAGCGACATCCCCTCCTCGTCGAGAAGGCGGACCGTCGGATAGCCCAGCCAGAGCAGGTTTGAGTCTGTTTCTCGTGACTTGCTCGGTGCAGTCAGCGTCATCTGGCCCTGATCGTAGTCAACAGTGAGGGAAATCCGGCTCAACAAAGGCCATCCGATAATTCCCTGGATCTGGATCAGGGGTCAATCCGCCGATTCTGAAAACAAGATTGTCCGAATCGATGATCACGACAGGTGATTTTCGACCACCAGGTCGCCAATCGAAATCCGCTCAACTGTTGCCGGACGAAACGCAACACAACGACTTGTCGCAGTTCTCACATAGCCTTCACCTGTGGTGATTGGCAGCACCCCACAGGCCCTGGCCACATCGTCCGTCAGCACGGAAGCACTCGCCCCGATGTCCAGAATGAACGGATACTCATTCCCATTCACTGACACGGCAACTTCCGGCTGACCGGTCAGAATTGGACTCATCCCGACCACCACGGGCTTCTCCAGTGTATGAATCCTCTCCGCGGCAACGGACTTGAGTGCGTGCGCAAGCACCAGGGTCTCCTGTCTGGAATCTGTGCACAGATCAGGATTCTATGCCAACAGCGCCTCAAGCTCCGCCCACGCAGATCGTTGCATCAACGCAAGTGTGAGCAATTCAGAGAAAGAAGATCGGAGCTATTCGTCATCTGACAGTGAATCTGTCTTCTTCAGAATCCCCTCAGCACGGTGCTACTGACCTGACACCGCGTGCTCGAGGGCCTCGACAAACTGATGGTGGCTCTCCGTAACCGCCAGCCCCTTCGCCTCATTCAACTTGAGATTGCGAATCGCGCCGACCAGAAGTCAACATACTGGTGCACAATCGGCTCAGGCATCGATTGGACGGGCGTCAAACTGACCTGGTCGGCTCCATCCAGACTATACGCGGCAATCACGCACAAAGTGAGCATTAGAGTCCTTCGGTGCATCCTCCTCCTCCACGATTGTGTGTCTGTTCAGACCGTCGAGCTATTGCCTTCCCCTATCACAGGGACCCCAGATTTGCAGAAGCGTTTCACCAACCCGATTCTCTCCGGGTGGCCAAACCCCTGATGGCAATTGTGGGGATTATGGATATCCTGAACACGAGTAGACTCACTCGGCCATCCCGACATTACCGGATATCTCCTCTGTCTTTCTGTTGCCCACGCAACAATATGGTGCTTTAAAGACCATCATCTCCAGAACATTCATTCCTACTTGCCCGAAAATCCTGTTAGGTCAATCCACGATAGAGAGATCTCTGAGCAACGGGCACTCCGTTCCCGATGCACCCGACCTCCTCGCTTCAGACAAACCCCATCTCCCCGCCCATCAACCGGATCCTGCTCTCGTTTGATCCCTCTATTTCGCTCCATCCCTGCCACCATTCGCGAAACGCTCGATCGATTGTTGAATGTCTCGTTGACAGGCTCGCCCTGGATGCAGCCATCGCGAAGATAGAGCTGGCTCAATATCACAAACTGCTCCTGGGTAACATCAATACCGAATCGCCTCACGCCACGCTGAAAGTGCCACCTCAGAAACCGGTGGTTCTGCAGGATCACGAAAGCATGGGCACGGTCTACGCCGAAACCGCTTAATTCTCTTTTTGCTACTATAGCAGCATGAAATACAGACATATTGAGCCAACTGAGGTACATAAGAAAAGCGGCTGCCCGTCACCAGGCAGCCGCTCATCACATCGTGTATCTCTGCTTCCTAGTACATTCCGCCACCCGGGGGGGCCGGCGGCATCGGCGGCGCTTCCTCGGGAATGTCGGCAACCAGGGCTTCAGTCGTCAGCAGCAGGCTGGCGATGCTGGCAGCGTTCTCAAGAGCCGACCGTGTAACCATCGTCGGATCCGGGACACCGGCCTTGATCAGATCTTCATACTTGTCCGTGTCTGCGTTGTATCCAAATGCACCCGAGCCTTCCAAGACCTTCTGGACGACGATTGCACCCTCAACACCAGCGTTGGCAGCGATCATCCGCAACGGCGACTCGAGCGCACGACGAACGATGTCGACGCCGATCTTTTCGTCACCACGGGCTCCACTGCGCACCTTGTCGAGCGAGTCCAGAGCGCGGAGCAAAGCAACACCACCACCGGGGACAATACCTTCCTCGACCGCCGCGCGTGTGGCGTGCAGGGCATCCTCGACGCGGGCCTTCTTCTCTTTCATCTCGGTCTCTGTGGCCGCGCCGACGTTCACGACGGCAACACCACCTGCCAGCTTGGCCAGACGCTCCTGCAGCTTCTCCCCATCGTAGTCGGAGGTCGTCTCGTCAATCTGACGACGGATCTGACTCACACGACCCTGGATGTCGCTGCTCTTGCCCGTACCCTCGACGATGATGGTGTTGTCCTTGTCGAGCACAATCCGCTTGGCTTCACCAAGATCGGCTACCGTAGCATTCTCGAGCTTGAATCCGGCGTCCTCGGAAAGAACGCGGCCGCCAGTCAGGATCGAGATGTCTTCGAGCATCGCCTTCCGACGATCACCAAAGCCTGGGGCCTTGACCGCCGCGACCTTGAGCGTTCCACGGACCTTGTTGACCACGAGTGTGGCAAGTGCTTCGCCTTCGATGTCCTCGGCAACAATCAGAAGCGGCTTGCCCGTCTGTGCCGTCTTCTCGAGAACGGGAAGCAGGTCGCGCATCGCCGAGATCTTCTTGTCGTGGATCAGGATGTAAGCGTCCTCGAGGACGGCTTCCATGCTGTCCGTGTCCGTGACAAAGTAGGGCGAGATGTATCCGCGATCGAACTGCATACCTTCGACCACCTCGAGGGTCGTCTCGATACCCTTGGCTTCCTCGACCGTGATAACTCCGTCCTTGCCAACCTTCTCCATCGCGTCGGCGATCAACTCGCCGATCGACTTGTCATTGTTGGCGGAAACAGTCGCAACCTGGGCGATTTCCTTATGCCCAGTCACAGGCTTGCTGACCCCCTGGAGCGACTTGACGGCTGCGACGACGGCTGCATCGATGCCACGCTTGAGCTCCATCGGGCTGGAACCGGCCGTCACATTCTTCAGACCTTCTGTAAAGATCGACTGAGCCAGAACCGTGGCCGTCGTCGTTCCGTCGCCGGCGACATCTGAAGTCTTGGAGGAAACCTCCTTGACCATCTGCGCACCCATGTTCTCATACGGATCTTCGAGCTCGATTTCCTTGGCAACCGTCACACCATCCTTGGTCACCGTCGGGGAACCGAACTTTTTGTCGAGCACCACGTTCCGTCCCTTGGGACCGAGCGTGACCTTTACCGCATCGGCAAGCTTGTCGACGCCTCGCTTGAGTGCGTCGCGTGCCGCTGTATCGAATTCCAACTGCTTCGGCATATCGTAAGTCTCCTCGGTTACTCGATGATCGCCAGGATGTCGCCTTCCGGCATGATCAGATAGTCCTCATCGTCCAGGCGAACTTCCGTCCCGGAGTACTTTCCATACAGCACGCTGTCGCCCTTCTTGACGTTCAGGGCAATCTTCTTACCTGCATCATCCGTCTTGCCCACCCCGATAGCGACGATCTTGCCACGCTGAGGCTTCTCTTTGGCCGTGTCCGGGATGATGATCCCGCCCTTGACCTGCTCCTCCTCTGCCTCGGGCTGCACCAGAACCCGATCGCCCAGAGGCTTAACCTTGACTGCCATACGACAACCTCCTATAAAACAACGAGTTGTAGAATGATTCGTTCAGTTAGCACTCTATTATGCCGAGTGCTAACAACGCAGAATATATCAAGTCTTCAGATCGCCTGCAAGCCCAAAATTCCCAAAAAAATGAAGACACGAAAACGGATAGGAGCGAGAACCGTCGCTTCGCTACTTTCCCTGGTAGAGATCCTGGAAGGTGCGCGTCAGATCGTGAAGTCTTCTCGCATTGGCCACATCCGTCGTCTGCTTGCACTTCATAGCTGTGCGGATCATCTGGTGCAGGACCGCCAGCTTCGCGTGATACGCCCCTTCCGCGTCCGTATCCCCCGGGGGAGGCTCCTTGATCCGCTGAGCGAGGAAATACTGTGAAACGACCTCGCGGATGTGGTCCGCGTGGGTTTCCTTATTGCCTACCCAGCGCACGAGCTGATTGGCGTTCTTGGCTGGATCGACGGACAGTTCTTTGATCAGATTCATCGACTTCTCGATCGTCGTGATATCCTCGAGAAGGGAGGCGAAGCGACCAGCGTCACCGTAGATGCCACACGGAATCTCACAATGCCCAGACACGATCTTCGGAGCAACGATCACTGCAACAACGGCCATGAATGTGCGGAAAAGACGCATAGCGGCCTCCAGATTCAGGTGTCCTGCCCAAACTCCGATCGGGTTTAGGCGATTGGTTGATCAATACGGAATCGTCGTGTATATTCAAGCCAGTTGGCAAGAGCGGGCATAAAAGTAGGGTGACGTGACAGATGCGTCAAGCGGGGACCACCTGACGGACACGAACTCGATCACTCGAGACGGGATCCTCGCGCACCTGTCAGAGAAAGCACAACGCCCCCTCAAAGTTCGTGAACTGGCCAAGCAAATGGAGGTCCCGGAGAGTGACTATCGGACCTTCAGACGCACCGTCCAGAAGCTCGAAAGAGACGGAGCGATCGTCCGGTTGAAGGGCAGCCGTTACGCGCCGGGCGAGAGTCAGAATCTGATCACCGGACGGCTGTCAGTCACCTCGGCCGGGTTCGGTTTTGTGGCTACCGAGGGCACGAGCACAGAAGTGTTTGTGCCGGCGACGGGGCTCGGTTCTGCACACCATACGGATCGCGTGCTCGTCAAGGTCACGCGTCGTGGCGGGCAACGAGCACAAGCGGAAGGGGAAGTCACAAAAGTCCTCGAGCGTGGGCTGAGTGAGTTTGTTGGGACTTTCCACCGTAAAGGCCGGTTCTGCTACGTCGAACCAGACGATGCCCGATTCGGAACGATCATTCACGTCCCGCCGGGTCTGACCGAGAACGCGGATCACGGCGAAGTCGTCGCAGTTAGAATCGATACGTGGGATACTCACCATCGGCCTCCCGAAGGAAGAGTGTCCGAGCGCCTAGGTGATCGTGACGATCCCGAGGTTGACGCAAAAGCGGTGATACTCGCACATCAACTCCCTCGCGAGTTCCCCCCGCACGTGCAGTCTGCAGCAGACAATATCCCCGGTAACATCCCCCACGGAGCGGAGACGGATCGCGAGGACCTGAGACACCTGGTCTGTTTCACGATCGACCCGGCTGGTGCTCGTGATTTTGACGATGCACTCTCGTTCGAGGAACTCGAGAACGGGCACCGACGTGTCGGCATACACATTGCCGACGTCAGTTATTACGTCACCGAGGGTGATCCGATCGATCACGAAGCGATGGCGCGAGGCACGAGCGTCTACCTGGTCGACGCGGTGGTCCCGATGCTGCCGGAGAACCTTTCGAACGGGATCTGTTCCCTGCGTCCGAACGAGGACCGACTGGCCTTCAGTGTCTTCGTAGATTTTGACGACCAGAACACGATTGTCACCAGTAAGATTGTGTCGACGATCATCAACAGTGACGCACGCCTGACCTATGAGCAGGCGCAGGGGGCGATCGACGGGAGTATGGACTGGGGAGGAATCGGCGATGCTGTCCGAAGCCTCGAAAGACTCAGACGAACGCTCACGGAGCAGCGACTCATCGATGGGGCTGTTGACTTTGACCTGCCCGAACCGGAGTTCGAACTCGATGATTCGGCCACACCCATATCGATCAGGGCAAAAGAGCGGCTGAACAGCCATAGACTCGTCGAAGAGTTCATGCTCCTGGCCAATCGAACCGTCGCAGAGCAACTGACGAGTTCAGACATCCCCTGTCTATACCGCGTCCACGGTTCACCCGACCCGGATAAGCTGGAAGGCTTCAAGCACATCGCGGGGTCGTTTGGAGTACGGATCGGTAAGGACGCCTTCGCGACAGGGAAAGCGATATCGAATTTCCTGCACTCCGTGTCCGACAAGAGGGTTGCGACAGTCTTGAATGAGCGGCTGCTGAGATCGATGAAGAAGGCAGAATATACGCCACGGAACATCGGTCACTTTGGCCTGGCGATGCCCGACTACACGCATTTTACATCCCCCATTCGCAGGTATCCGGATCTGATGATTCACAGGATTCTACGTGATTACCTAAACGATGGGATCGGTAAGGACCGATCTGACGTTCTTACCGAGCGTCTCCCCCATCTTGGTGAGCTTTCGACGCGACGCGAAGTCATCGCACAGGGGGCTGAGTGGGATTCGATCAAGATCAAACAGGCCCGCTACCTAAGCGAACGACTCGGCGAGCACTTTGATGGTACCGTCGTCGGTGTACGTTCGATGGGATTCTTCGTACGAATCGACGACGTTCTCGCCGATGGGTTAATCCACGTACGAACGCTTGCAGATGATTACTACTTGTACAACGAAGCAGATGCATCGCTTACGGGAGAGCGAACAGGCCGGATGTTCCGGCTTGGAGACCGGGTCACCGTGGAAGTCGCAAGAGCAGACTGGAAACAGAAACAGGTTGACCTCCTCCTGGCCGAAGAACCGGATGAGAGTCAACCGAAACGCAGGCAGAAATATGGAGGGCGTGGTCGGCGAGGCCACGGAAAATCTCGCTAGGAAATCCGGGGATGGAATCGGGGTCGTCGTCGAGTCACATTGCTATGGGGGACAAGATGGATCAGGGGGTAAAGCACTACTGCGGCATATTTGGCGTCTACGGACACACCGACGCCGCGCGTCTGACCGGGCTGGGGCTGAATGCACTACAGCACCGGGGTGAAGAAAGCTGTGGAATCGCCGTTGGGGATGGTCAGACGATACACGTGCACAAAGGCATGGGCCATGTATCCGATGTATTCGATCGGCCTGAAGCATTCGATCGCCTGATAGGTCATCTCGCAATCGGCCACAACCGCTACTCGACGACGGGATTGGACACGGCGACCAATGCCCAGCCCTACGTTGCGGAGTGTCGTGGACATATCGCCGTAGCGCACAACGGTAACCTGATCAACACGGGCGAGCTTCGGAGAGAGATGCAGGGCGGTGGCGCGATCTTTCAGACCTCATCGGACAGCGAGGTCATCCTCCACCTGATCGCAAAATCACGGGCAACATCGATTACCGACCGTGTGCTGGAAGCCCTCAGCCCCCTGAAGGGCGCCTACTCACTGGTTATGAGCACAGAACGCCACCTGATTGCGGCACGCGATCGCCACGGATTCCGGCCGCTTTGTCTGGGACAACTCGGAGATGCCTGGATCATTGCGTCTGAATCGTGCGCTCTCGACATCATCTCCGCACGTTATATCCGCGATATCGAACCCGGCGAAGTTGTTGTGATAGATGAGCACGGCCTGCGCTCTTACTTCCAGGCGGACGCTACCCAGAAACGCGCGCACTGCATCTTTGAGTTCATCTATTTCTCGCGACCCGACAGCATGATTTTCGGCGACAACGTCGATAAGACACGTCGGAAGTTCGGCAAACAGCTTGCTATCGAGCATCCAGCCAACGCGGATATCGTCATCTCCGTACCAGACTCCAGCAACACGGCAGCACTTGGATATGCAGATCAGTCAGGGCTTCGCTTCGAGCTCGGCTTGATACGCAACCACTATGTCGGCAGGACCTTCATAACGCCAAGACAGGACAGTCGCGCCGCAAGGGTGCGCGTCAAGTACAATCCCGTCAGAGGCGTACTGAGGGGAAAACGCGTCGTCATCGTGGAAGACTCGATCGTCAGAGGCACGACTCTGAAGCACCTGGCGCGCATGATCCGGGAAGCCGGAGCGAGACAGATACACGTGCGTGTGAGCTGCCCGCCAATCATTTCGCCCTGTTTCTATGGCATCGATTTCCAGACAGAGAAGGAATTGATCGCCAACGAAAAGACCGTCGATCAAATCAGGGAGCATCTTGGGGTGGACAGCCTTGGCTACTTGTCCCTGGAGGGGATGATTAACCGTGCGCCTAACGGCGACAACCACTACTGCACGGCGTGTTTCAACCAGGAGTACCCCGTGCAGATCGAGTCTCCCTTGTCTAAACTGATGCTCGAGAATGGATTCAGCTGATCTGTTACCTCACGCTGCGCGCACAGCGGCAACCATCGGGCCGCTGAAACGTCCGCAATACTGGGACTGCCGATCTCACCGATTCTCAACGTGACTATCTGATATGACGAAGCGGACACGTCCCAGACAAGGGCTCATCGAATTCCTGATGAGGCTGGGATTCCCCGGTCTCATCCTTGCCCTGGGCACAAGCAACCCGGTTCTGGCCGCGAATCCCGGTGATTTGCTGGACCCGGGTCGATTCGTCAGGTTTGTCAGTGCCTCCCGGGACCAGGCCAAGTCGCTCAATGTATGGGTGGACAGCCTCCGAGCAGCCGTCAGTGCACACCAGTGGGAATACGGTAAGCGAACCAATGAGGGACGTCTCTGGCAGGGATTCGTCCCCCGCTTGACCGAACTTCACGAACTGGAGAAGGGCACTCGCACCAGAACGGACGGCTACCTGGACTCAATCCGGACCATCCTGACCCCGAGACAGCGAGAAAAACTGGACGGTCTGCTGAAGAAACACGATCTGCTCGGTCACCGGGTCGAGACTATCCCGTTCCACCAAATCAGCACGTCCCCACTAAAACCGAAGTTCGACGACCGCGCCAAGGCCTACCAGGTTGAGTTGCCGGGAGAAGAGACCGTGGCTGCTGGCTGGTCCTACGGAGACCTGCTCGCCACGTGGACAGTCAACAAGTATGTTCGACTTCCGAACGCGATGGCCAACCAGACACTGGTACAGTCGGCCGATGTACAGGTTTCGGCCAATTCCCCGACACTCCGAAGCCTGATCGTGCGGTCGCCCTTGATCGTCGCCGCAACCCTGATGGTCCCGGACCTGAGCCACGCTGAGTTCGACGTTCTGTTCGAGCACTACCCGCATACATTCGACACGCGCGAATCCGCCTGGGACGCCTACAGCGGCGCAAACGAGCTCGAAAAATACATCCTTGTGCGCCTCAAAATGAGCACACCCTACAATGAGTACTACCTCTCCACCGACAGATACATCATCTTTCTCGAAGACAGCGAGGGTGTCGGTTACGAACCGGAAAAGATCAATTCACAGCCCATTCGGAAGCTGGAAGCCCTGGAGGTCAGGTTGCCCGGTCAGACCGTCACATACACCGACGTATTCGGTACCTACACGGGTCGACCGGGCTACAAGGAGACACGCACGCTCAGAAACCCGTCCAAGATCCAGTATGCCGGGCAGGAACGACTCGTAAAACTCCACTTCAGGGCACGCGACTTTTCAGGAGCGCCCGTCGTCAGCCGCAAAACGAGAGAGATGAAGCTTGTCATCCAGCCCGAACTCGAGAATCTGCCAAGAATGGAGTTGAAGTGGGATTTGAAGCGGGAACCGAAGGACAACAAGTCATCGTGCAGCAGACCGACCAACAAGCAACCTCCTGGTTGAAGGTCCTGTGGCTATGCGTTCTTGTC
>CAYYGZ010000095.1:0-2859 GCA_964471275.1 uncultured bacterium
TCAGAGTGCGGCACCCGAACCAATATCATTCTTGCTTGAAGAGACAGAAGATGGGAAATACCGGATCATCTTGAACCAGAGCGATCCGACGAACCGAGAATCTGTCATCGTTTATACAAGGTGTCAGCTGCATCTCTGTGATGAAATGTGGTTTCAGTTGGCTGAAGAACTGAAGGATAATTCGGTTGACGACTTGATCTGAAGTAGATAACCTTTCTTGAGATAGAAGGCTCCCTATCCCCCGTGTGCAATTGATGAGAATTAGATGGACATGGCAAGGAAGATTCACTGGCCCTGGCCTGTTTCAGCTCTCGATAATTTGCACGGATTCTACGTCTGAGAGAGGTGGTGAAGTTAGTTGCCAGAAGGTAAAGTTAAGTGGTTTAACGATTCCAAAGGCTTTGGTTTCATTGAGCAGGATGGCGGTGAGGACGTGTTCGTGCATTTCTCGGCGATCGAGGGCGAGGGCTTCAAGACACTGGCCGAGGGTGAATCGGTTTCATTCGAAATCCAGGAAGGCCCAAAAGGCCTCCAGGCTGCGAATGTAGTCAAGATCTAGTGCTATTGGATACGATGTAACGTGAGGGGCGCTGTCTTGGAGGGAGATGGCGCCCCTTCTATTCTGCTGGGTAGTGGTCGCAGATCCAATCTTGTCTTGACACGCTAACCGGGACGGACTTACGTGTAAGTAAGTGTTTACTTGTTTTGTGTCCTTGCTCAGGATATGCCTTTGCCTGCCTCGAATTCTCAGCCTGATCCCCTGATGGGTTCTGCCGCCCTCCCCGTTCCAACAACAGACCCCGAGCTGGTGAGGCTTGCCAGGCTCGGTGATCAGGCAGCCTTCAACAGGCTTCTCATACGGTATCGGGATCGCATCTACGCGACGCTCTACGGGCTGACGGGTGACCGGGACACCGCAGAGGATCTGCTCCAAGACGTTAGCCTGAAAGCTCATCAGTCGATTCAGCGATTCCGCGGAGATTCACAGTTCTATACCTGGTTGTACCGGGTAGCTGTGAACCGATGGAAGGATTGGCGTATATCGGTATCACGGCGTCGAGAAGATGTTCTCGAGGACGTAATAGAGCGTACTACAAGCCCCCACAGAACTGACGCCGCTGTTGAACGTGCCGAAGTGCGAGAGATTCTGACACAAGCTCTTGCTGAGCTTCCGGACTTGTGGCGACAGGTGATTGTGCTGCGCGAGATCGATGATCTCACTTATGAGGAAATCGCCGATGTGCTTTCCTGCTCTGTAGGGACGGTGAAGTCGAGACTCTTCCGCGCTCGCGGAAGGCTACGCGACTTACTCGCTCAGGATCACAGCGAGTTCGAACATATCATCCCGACCTGATGCTCGTCCCGCATTGTCCTCCTACCCAGATCCAGCAGATTGTCCCGCTTCGTTTGCAGAATCCCTTGAGGTGACGAATCGTAGTACTGTCCAGAGGAACAGCCCAATATGCAGGCAGGTCGGCAGGCTCGCAGATATACCCATCGTTACGCCAAAGTAGATATTTCGGATGTTCGCGAATGAGTTCAGCAGTGCGCTCGTCAGCATGTCTGTATACCGATCCTGTCGAGCACCCAGGGCTTCGTCTCCGAACAAAGCCGCGTCCGGTGTCAGCGCGTGTATCAGCTAGCCCGAGAGTATGAACACCAGCAGAACCCAGGGCGTTGCCAGGACAGCGATGACCCCATCCAGAGACAGGTGGCCAATGTAGCGCAGTATACTCCTGGTCCTGAGCGATTGTCTGATGATATAGGGTGTCACAAAGAAAGAGAGACTGTCGAAGGTGGCACCGAATAAGCCGACAGGAAACTGGATCTTAAAGTAATGTCGGCCCTGCAGATACTCTGGGAAAGCGGTGAGCAGGCCGAACCTGTATTACGATATGTTCAGGATCACAAAGAACAGGTAGAGCTTTGGGTAGAACGATCGCGTGACCGCACGCCTCTCCTCATACTCGTCCAACAGAGCGGCGAGCGAACGCAGCCAGAGAGAGATGATCAACAGTATGTCTCCTCCGAGAAATGGATCTTCAAGATTTCGCGATCTGACTCAGCGAGAATGCGTGGCGTGGTGGCACGGTGAGAAATTGCAGAACATCGTGGATCTTGCGGTATGGCACTCGTATCGTATCCCGGAAGTTTCTTCACCCAGTTTGCTTCACGGAGCCGGTTCTTTGATACACCCTCAGCCGCACAGACCTGCGGCAGAGGGCACTCCTGCCTTCGCCAAGGCTTCATCGGACAGGCGGGATGAACGGTGGTTATCCTCCTAGATATGCAAAGAACTCCTGGCACGTCATACTAGATCATTGTCCAGTTTCCTCTGTCTACAGGTGTGCCCAGATGCGGTCTGCGATGTAAGCGTGACCTTCGGAGTTGAAGTGCATGCCGTCGGCATCGATAAACGTATTGTATTTGGCTTTGTCTATCTCGCTATGAATGTCCAGAATCTCGACTCCCACTTCGCGTGCGGCCTGTCGGCCGATGGTGACATAGGACTCGACCAACGTCTTCTCCAACCCTCGATCAAGGTAGTTGACGGGATATTGTGTCGTGTATAGGACACGACATCGATTCTTCAGGTTCTCCAGGATGGTGTGGACGTTGGCATCGTGGCGTTTGAGTGGCACACGTTTGTCCGATTTGCTATCGGGCGATCGCGGTACGTCGTTGATGCCGAGCGCGATAATGGCGATGTCGGTCGGATTCTGAATCGGGATTTCAGATAGACGTAAGATCATATCGTCTGTCGTGTGTCCACCGATACCGAGATTTTCGGATGAACCCAACCCCTCCTGCTGAAGTCGTTTGCCGATGCGGACAATGAACCCGCCACCCTCGGTGTCA
>CAYYGZ010000095.1:2869-11978 GCA_964471275.1 uncultured bacterium
CGCTGTACTCGCTCCGAAGCTGAATGCTCTGATCATGGTCGTTCCCTGTATCGTTTCTGGTGGGGTCTATACGATGGGTCTCTCACGGTGGGCGTTACGTAATACCGGTCAATCGGGAGTGTTGCTCTTGCTTGGGTGAGTGTCTCTTGCATCTGTGGCCTGCGCACGGTTACCTCGGATTAGAGATCTGAGTTTTCCCCCACAAGCAGCTGTGAAGAAACCGGTGGGGAATGTAAGAGGTATCGACTCTTTGCCATCATGCCCGTTAGCGGCGGATCCCACCACACAGGTCGGCCACATAATAGACAGCACCTCCCGGGTGATCAAAGAGAAACGCCCCGCCGAAAAATGTCGACGGGGCGTCTTGTTCCTGCTCGAAGATCCGTTACTTGATGAACAAGATCTCCTGATATGTGGGCAGCGGCCAGAGATCGTCTGCTACGATCTCTTCGAGCGCGTCCACGACTTCACGAACCTTCAGCATAGCCGGCAGGACCTTCTTTCCTGCGTGCTTAGCCTCAGCGAGCGTCGTGCTGGCCTCGTGGTCCATTATCTTTTCGAGAGATTTCACGCTTGTCTGCAGATCGTTGATCAGGTCGGTGAGTTCGTTCAGCGGGCCGACGTCGAAATTCGTCCCAACCGCTTTCATTGCGGCACCGGCCGTGGCCAACTCCGTCTGATACCGAACGGCAGCAGGATAGATGACCGTCTTCGCCATCTCGACCGTCAGGCTGGACTCGACGCTGACGGTCATCACATACTGCTCAAGGTAGATCTCTTGACGACTGCTGAGCTCACGGCGGCTCAGAACCTTGTATTTGCCGAAGAGGGCCACAACCTCCTTCGATGTCAGGACGGGTATCGATTCGATGGATGTCTTGAGGTTCGGGAGTCCCCGCTTCTCTGCTTCGGCGTGCCAATCGTCCGAGTATCCGTCACCGTTGAAGATGACTGGCTCGTGCTGGTTGATGATTTCCTTGAGAAGCTTCTGGATCGCGGCGTTCAGCTTCTTGGAATCGCCCTTTGTTGCCTTCTCGAGTGTCGTTGCCACATAGTCGAGTGATTCGGCGACAATCGTGTTCATTGCTACGAGAGGGCCCGCGATCGACTGGTTGGACGCGACGGCTCGGAACTCGAATCGATTGCCGGTGAAGGCGAAGGGGCTCGTACGGTTCCGGTCACCCGCATCCTTGGGCAGCGAGGGCAGGACATCGACACCAACTGCAAGCGTGCCGGGCTTTCGGGATGTTCTTACACTGCCCTTCTTGATCTGCGCAAACACGTCTGTCAACACGTCTCCGAGGAAGATCGAGATGATGGCTGGCGGCGCCTCGTTGGCTCCCAGGCGGTGATCATTCCCAGCAGAGGCGACAACTGCACGAAGCAGTGGCGCATATGTGCTGACGGCACGGATGACAGCGGCACAGAAGACGAGGAACTGGGCGTTCTGGTGCGGTGTGTCGCCCGGGTCGAGCAGATTGCCCTGTGTCGCGTTGCCCAGCGAGAAGTTTACGTGCTTGCCGGACCCGTTGACGCCAGCAAACGGCTTCTCGTGTGTCAGACAAGTCATACCGTGCTTCTGCGCGATCCGCTTGAGCGTGATCATCACCAGCTGTTGATGGTCTGTCGCGATGTTGCTTGTCTCGAAGACAGGCGCAATCTCGTACTGACCCGGTGCGACCTCGTTATGTCGCGTTTTGATCGGGATGCCCAATTTGAACAGTTCCCGCTCGCTCTCGTGCATACAGGAGAGCACGCGCTCCGGAATGGCTCCAAAGTAGTGATCATCGAACTCCTGGCCCTTTGGAGGTGCTGCGCCAAAGAGCGTCCGTCCCGCATTAATGAGGTCTGGACGGGCGTAGAAGAAGTTGCTGTCGATCAGGAAGTATTCCTGCTCAGGACCTGCGGTTGACGACACCATCGATATGTTTGAGTGGCCAAAGAGTTCGAGGATCCGCCGGGCCTGTTTATCGAGTGCCTGCATCGATCTCAGCACGGGGGTCTTCTTGTCGAGCGCCTCACCGGTCCACGATACGAAGGCAGTGGGGATACAGAGTGTCGTGCCGTTTGGGTTCTCGAGGATGTAGGCAGGGCTGGTGACGTCCCACGCCGTGTATCCACGCGCTTCGAATGTCTGACGGATGCCACCCGATGGGAAGCTGGAGGCATCCGGCTCGCCCTGGATCAGCTGCGAACCCGAGAATTCCGCCAATGCTCCGCCGTTGCCGTCAGGAGCCAGAAAACTGTCGTGTTTCTCGGCCGTGCTGCCTGTGAGCGGGAAGAAGACGTGCGTGTAGTGCGTGGCGCCGCGCTCGATTGCCCAATCCTTCATGGCAACGGCGACAACGTCCGCAACCGAGCCGTCCAGCTTGGCGCCAGCGTTGATCGTCTGCATGATCGACTTGTATGTGTCTTTCGGCAGCCGCTCTTTCATAACCCTCGTACTGAAGACATTGGCGCCAAAGATCTCACTTGTCGGCGTGTCAACGAAGTTGAAAGACGGTGCCGACTGCTTGTGGTTTGTGACTGCTGAGATTGCTTGCAGCCGTGCTGTGCTTCCGCTCATGATTCCTCCCTGACCGTCGTCTGGAGACCTCCACCTGCTGCGAATCTGGGCCCCTCGATGATCGGGAAGATTCGCGCGGTGAGTCATGGGTGATTGTTTGCCTGGACAGGCCAAGCAGTGCGAATAGACGAAGTAATAATGTAATGCGGGAATGTTTCCACAAGATTTCGTGCTAGAGAAAAAAGCGCCAGGAGGTCGAGAAATCTGGGCTCGCACTCTCAAATTTGGGGCTGCAGGACCACTTTCATGACATTCTCTGCCTTCCGATCCATCAGATCCAGAGCGTGCGGCGCCTGATCGAGCGGGACTCTGTGTGTGATGAGGGACTCGACGTCTAGCTGGCCTGAAGACATGATTTCGAACACGGGACCATATCCCTCCGGCATTCCCTGCGATCCGATCATTGATTTTTCGCTGAATTTGAAGTCAATGATGGGCACGGTTGCCCGGTTTGCCCCGAATGACCCGACAACTACGATCAGACCCGACTTCCTGACCGTTTCAACGGCCTGGGGAATCGTGTCATCCTGATCCCCACCGACACATTCGATCACCTTGTCGACACCGACTCCTTCCGTCATGTCCAGGATGAGAGCAAACAGGTCTTCGTGGCTGGTGTTCAGGGCAAGATCGGCACCCAACTCACGGGCTCTCTGAACCCGATAATCGACGATGTCCGTTGAGATGACTCGCGCGCCTCGCAATCTTGCCAGCATCATCGCGGAAAGCCCGATCGGTCCGCATCCTTGAATCAGAACTGTTTCGCCTGCCTGGATCCGGGCGCGACCTGAAACCGCGTGGTTGGCGATCGCCGTGGGTTGGGCGACGGCGGCTTGGTCAAAAGAGAGGTTTTCGGGAATGGCCACGAGGCCGGAAGCGACGACCGTCATCGATTCCGCATACCCGCCGTGTGCCGTGAACCCAGGACCTCCGAGACTCGAGCAATCGACGGGTCGGCTGTCGCGACAGGCCTCGCACGATCTGCACGCTTTACGACCCGTACCCGCCACCCGATCGCCAACTTTCACCGAGCCGACACCTTCGCCGACCGCTTCGACCACGCTGGCAACTTCGTGACCCATGACGCGCGGGAACGTCATCTTCGGGTGCTGGCCGTGCAGACCCTCAAGATCCGATCCACAGACGGAACAGGATTCGATTCGTAGCTTGACCTCGCCAGGGCCAGGGTCCTGTTCGGGCAAGTCGACAAGGCCGATCTGGCCGGGTTCGCTGAGCAGGATGGCTTTCATGGGAAACTCCAGACTTTCTGCCTCCGTTGATGATCTGTGATGGGAGGCGGCGATGGTCTGCGAATTGAGCGGGCCCGTCAGTCTGTTTCCAGTATAGACTCCGTTGCTTCAGACCAGGTACCGGTGCGGATCTGTATCGTATGATCAACGGGAACACGGTGAGTTGTCAGAACGCGGAATGCACCCGGCTCAGGCTCACTGCCGCGCATGTTCTGCATTCGGTGCCCGATAGCGCCAGGTCCGATCGAGATCGCATCAGCACCTTTGTGGTATGTGGCGAAGCCGCTTCGTAGAAAGGCCGTCTGTCCCGCCTCACCATCCGCGATCAGGCTTTCCGAGTGGAGCGTACCGCTAGGACTGAAGGCAAAGAGTACCTCGAGCGGGATGTTGTCGAATGGTTCAGAGGTGACGAGCCGCAGGTCGAATCCGCCGTCCACGTCTTGGATATCGAGTGACATTTCAAGCCGGGGATACGCCGTGAATTCTCGCTCTGCCATGACCTCTCTGTATGCCTCCATGGAGACGGGGCGATTCACCGGATGCCAATACCCGGGTGACTCACGGTGTGGCTGCTTGCCTTCGAAAATCAGTCGTACTCCGTCATCGACTGGTTCCATCCGATCCCCTTTGAATTGGGCACGGCTGAAGTATGTCGCGCAGACTTTGATCCCCAGCTCGATATCGCCGCGGCGAATCGAGAAGGGCGTTGTGATCCCGATCGAGGCCGTCGCGCTGGTTTCCCCCTGGCGAACCCGCCAAATACCGGAAGACGGCATGTGGTGTGTATAGCTTTCCGGTAGGGGAGCTCGCTCGACATCATCCTGGATCCATTCCGGATGCGTGATGAACGGCTCCAACGACCACGGGATGGCGGCGCGTTGGTAGGTGGCGAGCCAGTCTGCGACCGAGGCGTAGAAACCGTTGTTATCGATCCGGGAAAGCGCATAGTAGCTGTCGAGCATGCTGACTGGAACGACGCGCTGACCCCGATCCTGGCGATTTGACAGGCTGGTAACGACCGTTCCGTCTGCGTGAAGGAGATGATACGAGGCGTCCAGATTCCGGCGGACGGCGTCCAGCAGATCAGGCCGACCGGCAGACTCAGCGGTCAGTCTGAGCGACCGGTTGCAGATGGCGTTGTAGACGGCCGTACTGCGCTCGGTATACTCACCGTCAGGGCTGATGTCGACTGTCTCCGCCAGGTAGGATTCGATCTCGGACAACGCATCGAGGTCAGGAAACAGGCGCAGTGCCTGTGAGAGGGCTGAAGTTAGGACCCATCGGTGATTGGGTGTGTGGAATCCACCCGATACCATCCCTGGCACGGCCGACTGAATGATCTCACCCCATTCGACCGCGATATCATCCGATCCCTCAAGCGCTGAATCACGGGTCGCCGAGACGACACTCGCGATAGCCTCGATGAGAAAGGCTGTCATCGGCCCACAATCCCAGTTGGTTGTGATGAGATCAAATCGTCCGGACGGACGGCGGATGGATCGAAAGAAGGACGCTGCCAGTAGGATGCGCTCGAGAATCTTAGGGTTGTCGTGGTAGTACGAACCCTTGCTCAGCCATGCATAGCCGAGCGTCTGAACCGCACCGATGTGCGAAGAGCTTGGTGTGCCCTCGGCTGCGCCAACGAAGCCCCCGTGATCCGGATGGCTGGTATCGAGGATCTGGTTAGGGAGGATCGATGCGACCTGAGCATCGAGATGGGTGAGCAGGGCGGTGTAGGTTAGCTTTGGGGGTGATGTCATCCAGTTGTCCGTGAACGGTCCTGCACTCTGATCAGCAGGTCGCTCCTACGATTGATCCTTCTTCCAGGTTTCATACTCTTCGCGGGCTTCGTCGGTCAGCGGATAGTATTTCCGGAGATCGCCGCCCTCGAGGAGACGCTGGCGGCTGAAGACTTCCCACTCGGCGTGAGCACCGGCTTTTCCTGCCAGTTCCGCGGCCAGATCGACGGGGACGACGACCGCGCCATCATCATCGGCGATGATGATGTCGCCGGGCATGACGAGTACGCCGCCACAACCGATCGGGACGTTGACACCCATCGGCCAGATGTTCGTCTGCGTGTGAAAATTGGGTGTGAAACCGCGTGTCCACAGAGGCAGTTCGAGCTGCTTGACGTTCGGGTAATCGCGGACGCAACCGTCGACGATGACACCAGCCCCCCCTCGGCCTTTGAAGAAGGTGAGCATCATGTCGCCAAAGACACCGCTCATCATGTCACCGCGCGCGTCGACGACGACCACATCTCCGGGCTTGGTATGATATAGGGCGTGTCTGTGGAGCTGTCGCTCCGGGCCGGAGTATTCTCCGGGTTTGTGCAGGTCCTCGCGTTTCGGCAGGAATTGGAGTGTGATCGCTGGCCCGACGATGCTCGCGCCCTCCAGACGGGGAAGCGGGCCCTGCAGGTGTGGGTTTCGCACACCTAGTTTTGCGAGCTCGCCGCTTGCAGTGGCACTGCCAATGCCCTTGAGACTGTCGACCAGATCCTGTGGGGGTCTGGTTATGTCAGATGTTTCGATGTCGCCTGAATTCATATCGTACCTTTCTCGTATCTTGAGTCGGATGCCCACAAGTTAGTTCTGAAAGAAGGAAATCGGAACAAACATCATTCCACCAGCTTGATCAATGTGCAACTGGTCGAGGGGTCCACGCTTTAACCCTTTGGGTATCGGCAGAATCCTACTTGCCGATGACGTCACCTGATTGAGTGCACTTAACCACAGGAAGCGTCTGCGCGAATGGAGCGTACAAGAAGCGAGTGATGAGCTCCGACCGGTACTTATTACTCGCGATCCGTCCTCGGCAGCATGCCTTCGACCTTCTTGAACGTCGAGGTCAGTTGTCGGTAGTTTCGGAATCCACACTTGTCAGCGACTGAATATAGCGGTTCATCGCCCGACTCTATCAGCTGCTTCGCTCGGAGTACTCGGTGTGCCGCGACGCACTTCTTGAATGAGGTAACCAGATGCTCCCTGAACAGCTTGGACACGTATCGCGGCGAGATGTTAAAGTGGCTGCAGAGATCGTCTATACGAAGGCTAGCGTCGTATGCGTGATCCATGACATACGCCCCGATTCGCTCTGCGAGCGTTCGGGTTGACGGATACCGAGCATCGAGAAATCGTCTGATGATGGTCAGCAGCTCTTTCGTCCTGAAGGGATTCTTGAGGAAATTCCTCGTCCCCCGCCTCGTCGCAAGCACAGCCGATTCCACGGTTCCCGCCCGAGTCTCAGGGCAAGGAACTCGAGCAGGTCGGCGTCGTCGTCCGCTACAAGGACGATTGGGAGGGTTTCTTGACTATCTGTTATTTGCTTTTTATAAATCATCGTAACTGTATGAAAATTAAAGATATGGCCAGCTATTCCACAGCACAAAAGGAAAAAAGATAAGATGTGTGTAGTTTGTTTAGAAAGCGGAACATCGCCATCCGTTGCTGGTGGGAGGCGGGCTAAGGGGTGAGGCGATCCTTAGCGTAGCAACAGAGCAGCCAAAACAGAATCGATGCGGGTAGCTGCAGAACCATCAGGAAGATATGACCAGGCGTGAGGTGTCTACCAACTGTGGGATACGCCGCCACCGAGATACGTGCCTTTGGCGGTGTTACGGCCCGAGATTGTGCGGATCACGTCCACCGTGATGCTGATCTCTCCGGTCTGTAGAGCCAAGCCAGCCCCTATGTTCACGAAGTCTTGATCGCTGAAATTCGGGTTAGCCAGGTCTGGGCGTTCAACCGCTTGGCGATGGGCCACCGATTTCCGCTGAATAGATGATAACCTGATCAGCAAATCCACCTCGTCGCCGATAGCCAACCTTGGCCGTGCCATATCCTGGTATGGGCCAGAAGCTTCGACCCAGAAGCACCCGGAGGTTACCGTCGAGACTTTGGCCGTGCCGAGCGAAGGACTCGAGAATTGGCTCTAACTATAGAGCGGTGCCTTTATGCGGCTACTCACAGATAGGACAATCGGGTCACTAAGGAGCGGGGTCCAGAAGCCACACTGTCAGGTCACCGATGCCGATCGTGTGGCATCCGCCTTGCTGGCCCGTTTGATCGGGACATTCGCTATGAGGGTTATTCTTTCGTGGAGACCGTACTCGAGGTAGGTATTGAAGCTGAGGTCTGTGTAGTCGCCGGAAGAAATGCCACCGGCGTTGAGGCCGACTGTGTCGCCGTTGTGGTCAAGAACGGTGCTTGTGCGGAAAGAGGCGCAGGTGAGCTTGACATAGCCACCATCTTTCTTTTGCAACCAGGCACCGGCGGAGGCGCGCTTCGGTGCGACCGCCGTGACCAGAAATGACAGTAGGGCAAGCAGCAGGGCCCGCTTCATCGTCGGTCCAAGCTTGGTTACCGATCGAAACTACCCGATCGTGAGAAGTGTGGCCCCGGCGGCGATTTGCTCTCCCTCTGACACGTCGACCGACCGAACCGTTCCAGTCACCGGTGACGCGATCTGCATTTCCATCTTCATCGCTTCGAGCACTAGGAGCGTCTCTCCTTCGGTAACAGAACTGCCCTGCCCCATCAGGATGCGGATGACCTTGCCCGGCATTTCTGCTTTGACGGGCTGCCCTTGCCCGCCGGAAGCAGCGGTTGGCGCTCCCGTGCTTTCCTGCAATCCAACACTGAATACCTGCCCGTCTACGGTCGCCCGGTCCCCGTCGATGGACAACTGGAACTCCCTTCCGTCTACTGTCAGGGTGTAGCTCGCCGGTTCTTCGGCTGACGCTGGCTGCTCAACCTTCTTGTCGATCTTGCGAACTCCTACTTCACCTTCCCCATTCAGGAAAGCGAGGCCCTTGTCCTTGCACGCGGCAACGATGAAGATGTTCTCATCGGTTTCGGGCAGGCCTTCGGCAGCGAGCTGTTTCCTCGCTGCTTCAATGCCTTTTTCGGGATCTGCGTCGTTTCTTTCCAGAGGAGGCTGGGTCGTTGGTTCGAGACCGAGTTGCTCCGAGGCGATCTTCACAACGTCGGCATCCGGTGGCACGGGTGTTTTACCGAAGTAACCGAGCACCATCTGACCGTAGGGCTCCGCGATGCGCTTCCACTCACCGAACATCACATTGTTGAATGATTGTTGGAAGTAGAACTGGGACACTGGCGTGACGGATGTCCCGAACCCCCCCTTCCGGACCACTTCACCCATCGCGCGGATCATCTCAGGATAGCGGTCCATGATACCGTTGTCGCGAAGCATCTGTGTGTTGGCCGTTAATGCGCCACCGGGCATCGGACTCCAGGGAATCATCGGTTCCACAGCGATCGCTTCCGGC
>CAYYGZ010000095.1:11988-16027 GCA_964471275.1 uncultured bacterium
AGGGGATCAGTGGCTCAACCGTGGTTGCCTCCGGAGGAAGGAAGTAGTCGGACATGGATTCCTTAAACACTTCTTCAGCTTCGCGGACCTTCTCGATATCGATGTCCAGATCATAGTTTGATCCACGCAGCGCGTGCCACATCACAAGGATATCAGGTTGACACGTACCCCCCGAACAGGGAGCGAGCGAGAGGTCGATTGCATCGGCGCCGGCATCGAGAGCGGCCAAGTTAGCTTGAACCGAAATGCCAGCTGTCTCGTGTGTGTGGAAGTGGATGAAGGTGCCTTCAGGCAGCATCGCACGCGCACGCTTGATTGTGTCGTGAACCTTCGAAGGAACGGCCGTCCCAGACGCATCCTTGAAGCAGACAGAATCGAAAGGAATGTCTGCGTCGAGTATCTGTCGCAACGTCGCTTCGTAGAAGTTCGCGTCGTGTGCGCCCTCGCAACCTGGCGGCAACTCCATAAGCGTCACACAAACCTGGTGCTTCAGCCCTGCATCGACGATGCATCTACCGCTGTGGACAAGGTTGTTGACGTCATTGAGCGCGTCGAAATTCCGAATGGTCGTGATCCCGTGCTTCTTGAACATCAACGCGTGCAAGTTGACGATGTCACTCGATTGTGACTCAAGCCCAACGACGTTCACCCCGCGGGCAAGCGTCTGCAGATTCGCATCTGGCCCTGCCGTCTCGCGGAAGGCGTCCATACTGTCAAACGCGTCTTCGTTGCAGTAGAAATAGAGGGACTGGAAGCGTGCTCCACCTCCGGCTTCGAAGTAATCGATGCCGGCATCTCTGGCGGCTTCGAGGGCGGGGAGGAAGTCCTTGGTGAAAACCCGGGCGCCGTAGACGGACTGGAAACCGTCCCGGAACGCCGTGCACATGAAGGTGACCTTCTTTTTCACGACTTGGCCTCGATGAGGTAACAGTTCTGTTGCAGGTCGGGGTCTCGAGTACTCCGACGCGTGAATACGATTGTGACTACTTGACGAGTACCGACCAGAGAATTCCGGCGCCGATCGCAGACCCAACCACGCCGGCCACGTTCGGTGCCATGGCGTGCATCAGGAGATAATTCTGCGGGTCCTCCTGCTGGCCCACCATCTGTACCACGCGAGCAGAGTCTGGTACGGCTGAAACGCCGGCGGCCCCGACGAGCGGGTTAATCTTCTGTTTCAGGAACAGGTTCATGAACTTCGCCCCGAGTACGCCACCCGCGGTGGCGATGCAAAATGAAAGCGCGCCCAGACCGAAGATCAGGAGCGAGTCGGGCTTTAGGAACGTCTGTGCCTGCGTACTCGCGCCGACGGAGAACCCGAGCAAGATCGTGACGATATCGATGAGCGCATTCCGTGCCGAGTTCGCCAGGCGATCTGTAACTCCGCACTCTTTAAGCACATTACCGAAGAAGAGCATTCCCAGAAGTGCGATCGAGCCCGGTGCGATCAGGGCCGCAATCAGGAAAGCTGCGATTGGGAAGATGATCCGCTCTCTGCGTGAGATAATGCGAGGTTCGGGCATCCGTATCAAACGCTCCTGGCGCGTGGTCAGGAGTTTCATGATCGGAGGCTGGATAACCGGGACGAGGGCCATGTAGGAGTAGGCGGCGATGGCAATGGCACCCAACAGATGTGGGGCGAGTTTGGCCGACAAGAAGATTGCGGTCGGCCCGTCTGCGCCTCCAATGATGCCGATTGCGCCGGATTCGCTTGGGGTGAACCCCATGTACAGCGCCCCGATCAGTGTCAGGAATATCCCAATCTGGGCCGCCGCTCCAAGAAGGATCAGCTTCGGGTTCGAGAGCATCGTCGAAAAATCGGTCATCGCGCCAATGCCAAGGAAGATCAGTGGCGGGAAGATGCCCTGGCTGACACCAAAGTAGATGTAGTAGAGTACGCTTCCCTTGTCGTAAACACCCAGCGTCATGGTGTCTATGTAGCCGATGTTTCCGACAATGACGCCGAACCCGATCGGCACAAGCAGGAGCGGCTCGTAGTCCTTTGTGATCGCCAGAGTGATGAAAATGATCCCGATGATGATCATCACGAGATTTCCACCGGTCATCTGGGCAAAACCGGTGGTCTGGAGAAAGTCTAGAAAGATGTTCATTTCGTGACCCTACCAGAGATTCCGACGGTGGTGGAGGGCCATGCCAAGCGCGGCCACAAGCTCCCCGCTCAGACCTTCAACGGCAGGCCTGGCCACCGATGCAGAAGCCTGGTGGCTTTCCTTCTCCGGCCACCTCTTGGCGACTTTCACGAGTATCCGGGGCAGGGCGGCAATGAATAGACTGATGACGCTCAGAGCAAAAAAGACGATCACCATTCCGGTGATCGCGATACTGACGCCCTGGCCATCGGCGATGTTCTGCAAATCGAAGCTGAAGTTCAACGAATTCCATCCTGTTTGTGAGCAATAAGTGCCGTTTGAGAACAACAAATTTACTGTACGGGTCAGGATGACGCAAGATTAAGCAATTTCAGGGCTGAAACACCTGCCGATCGTCTCGAACCTACAGGCCACGGCTCGTCTGGGCTGTGGTTCCCTGCAGAGGAGAACAGGGATCTTGTGAAGGGTATTCTCGAACTAGCAGGATTCAGTCACCCGATACCGATCGGGCGTGTTGTCGAGTGAATGAGAAATACTGAAAGCAGTGCTTCTCTGTCATATTCCATGTTTTGGTTGCCCGACCATTCGTGCAATCCTATCTTCAGCCGCTTGTAGCCCGAAGCGAGATTGACAGATAACGAGGAGTCTACGTTGCGCTTTCCCCGTTTGAGCCTACTTGCTCTTGCCATCCTTGTGATACCGGTTCTGTCGTGCGAACTACTAGATCGGTACGAGACCACCTATGTCGTGCCGACCGTTTTGAATGTCCGGAAGGGCCCATCGACAAAACAGCCCGTGGTCACCCGGGTGCGTCGAGGCCAGGAACTGAGGATCGTTTCACGTCAGGATCCGTGGGTGAACGTACTGCTTGCGGATGACACGCCCGGCTGGGTGCACGGGAACTATGTCGGCTCAGCTGAAGCTGTTCGGGCGAGCCTGCAGGGAGACCTGAAGCAGAAACTGAATGGCACCGTCAGGACACGCAAACCGAAACCTGTCACACGGAGCCGTGAACTGACGATCGATGGCCTGCTTGCCGATCTTCCGGCAGATATCCCGACGGAGATCCTGCCCCCTCTGGAGGGAGTGAGTCGCGTGATGGGGGCGACACGTGAAGGTCAGGTCGTCGTGGAGTTCTGGGGCGAAGAAAACAGACTCCAGCGCGCAATGATGATGGTGACGGTATTGAATGTCGAGGATCCCGATCTGGACGTGAACGCACTCTATGCGCTGGGTTTCGTGAAGAATGCGCTACCGGGTCTGAACCGAGATTTGGACTGGATGCTACAGCGACTGAGGACGATCTCGAGCCGAGATTCAGGCAGTGGAGAACTCCAGGCGAAGGGCAGGATCGTTTCCTTTGAATTCCTGAAGGCATTGGGCGCCGTACGCGTTACGGTCGTTCCGAACGCCTAAGGCCCACAAACGTACAGTAAAAGGGCGGTGACTCGTGAGAGAGTCACCGCTCTTTCCTGTTCGCGTGATCAGCGATCCTATTCGTCAACGACCTCGAAATCAGCGTCGACGGCGCCATCCTTCTTCTTGTTTTCGGGATCCTGGTCTGGCTGACCTCCCGGCTCTGCACCTGGTGCGCCAGGTTCCCCGCCGGCCTGCTGCTCGGCAGCGGCGGCTTGCTCGTACAACTCGCTGGCGATCTGATGCAGGCTCTGCGTCAATGCTTCTGTCGCGGCCTTGATCTCGTCTGTATTCTCGCCCTGCAGTGTTTCCTTAACCCGATCGATCGCCGCCTGAACCTTGCTTGTGGCGTCCTCGCTGATCTTCTCCTTCGACTCTTCCAGCTGCTTCTCTGCTGCGTAGACCTGCTGGTCCGCCTGGTTGTGAACCTCGATCTTCTCGCGCTTGGCCTTATCTTCGGCTGCGTTGGTCTGGGCGTCATCCACCATACGGTCGATTTCAGTGTCCGACAG
>CAYYGZ010000096.1:0-15968 GCA_964471275.1 uncultured bacterium
ACAGCATTCTGTTTTCAGCGAGAGCGTTTTTGAAGTGTTCACTGGTGTATTGTGACCCTCGATCGGAGTGGAATATGAGCGGTTTCATTGGCTTACGTACAACGTATGCTTTCTTTAGCGCTTCGCTGACTAGACGGGCTGTTATAGACGATCTGAGCGCCCATCTGATGATCTTTCGGGAGAAAAGAGCCATCCCGAAAGGGTGTGTGTCGCACGCGTTTTGCTTGCCCGCCAGCCGTGATGGCTGCCTCATACCCGCTTGGACCGCCTCCGATGACGACAACGTGTTGGTCAGGCGTTCTGGTGTCCGTTCTCAAAGACATGGCCTCTGTCCGAAGTGTTGGGCTAACGAGGCGTGAAAGTGTGAACCTGGAAACTAGCGGTGATCTTCAGGGAACTCAATGAGACGATGTCCACCAATGACTCTTTTCGACTCTTCCATCGGAGCGGCGTCATCGCGATGAGCTGTCCGATCGTTTCCTTGCCTGCGCTGAATTCCTTGGAGACGGCGTGAACGTTCGATGAACGAAATTGGGGTGCGAGACTCTGGATTAGCACTCCCGGCTTTGCGCTTTGACCAGCATCCCGTTCCATCAACAAAGATGTCAGCTGCTGCAAGTGACCAGAGCCCGGAACAACCGCTACCAGCAGACCGTCACTTCTCAGGACACGGCTGAACTCGGATGCGTTTCGCGGCGCCACGACGCTCAGAAGTACATTACAGCTGTCATCTGCCATAGGGATTTGCCGAGCGACGTTGGCAACAATCCACGTGTTTGACTTGGATGTCTTTGAAGCAAGACGGATGGCGGATCGGGAAATGTCCACACCATATCCATGTCTGACAGAGAGGTTTCGCAGAAAGTAGCCTTCCCCGCAACCGGCGTCGAGCATTGTAGGGTGATCGCTCCGGGGAAGCATCTCCTGTATCGCATCAGCGAGGAATGCATAGTTACCCGCCTCCAGGAAGGCGTGTCTCGATTGAATACTCTCCCTGTCGTCACCTGGATCGTTTGAACCTTTCTGGTTGGCGAGAAGGAGGTTCAGATAGCCTTCACGTGCACGGTCGAAGGCATGGCCTTTCGCGCAGACTGCTCGTTGGTTGTCAGTGGACAGCTCGCCCGAGCAGACGGGGCAGATCAGCTCGCGATCTGTTGCCGTGTGATTACTGTCACTTGATCCTGATTCCTGATTTGGCATACTTTAAAGTAATGTCAGGCTGTCCCGATAGGAAGAGCGTGCGATTGCAGAGTCTACTCGAACACGAGAAAAGGAGGTGGCCAGAGACCTGAACGTTACACAACTGCGAGACGAATGGGCCGGCGAATCCTTCATCCTTTTGACGAACATTAGGGTCGTCGATAGAACTACGCGAAACTGAAGGAGTGTCCTATGGCCGTATTTTCCGGTGTAACTGAGCTCTAGGAGATGGATCTTCTTGTGGGCTTTGTTGATTTGACTCAGTTCCGCCCATTTTTG
Organism: uncultured bacterium; assembly: GCA_964471275.1. GTDB lineage: Bacteria > Latescibacterota > UBA2968 > UBA2968 > UBA2968 > UBA2968. The sequence goes on from CAYYGZ010000096.1 coordinate 1,480, forward strand.
CAGGGCACCCCCGATCGAGCAGTGGTCTCGTTGCACGATCTGAAACGTGACGGGGATGTTTGGATTTCTGACCAGGGCATCAATTCCCGGCAGACCGTGAAGATGCATTTTGGGAGCGTGGTTGCGGCGAGGGTCGGAACTCGGCAGGAGAAACGGGCCGATGTGTTCGGTGATGTAGTGGCTACCGCGGTGGTTATGCGGTCGCGGGGATTTGCGCTTACGGCTCAGGCGTTCCGGAAGCTGAGCCCGAAGACGCGCTGGCTTTTTAAGAAGCATATGCCCTCGATTTCGTATATGTCCTTCGAGGAGAGACACAGAGAGTAGACGCCTATCACGATCGGTGGCCGGGAAGCATAAGAAACGAACGAGGCGAGGGTCTGCAGGCAGACTCTCGCCTCCACTATTTGCAGAGGCTACTCGTAGATTTCCGTGATACCCAGGCCCTTCTCTCCGGCAATGGAGTAGACGAGATACTTGTGACCGCCTTCTCTGAATAGAAAGGGATCGCGGACCTGGTGGACAGGCTCGTGGCTCCCCCCCCCCGATGATGGCTTGTCCGGCTCATTGACGCCTTCGTAGTCCGTCTCTGTCTTGAGTACCTCGACAGAAGTTGTGCCGTGCCACGCCGTCCAATCCTCCGTCAGGTTGACCGTCGTCCGCTTGATTCGCTCGGGGTGATCACCCACATTGCTGAAGTATATGTGCAGGTTATCCCCGTCCAGATCAACGGCAACGTGGCGCATTCGGTAGGTCAGTGTGTCGGGATCGGCCTTTGACTCCTGGATCATACTCGGGGGTGTGTAGCCTTCATTATCTATCTCGAGAACCTTTCCCGGCGCGAAGGATTTTCTGAAGTCATCTGTCCGCCAAACATTCCTGCCGCCTCCACCGCCGAAGCCATACCAGACTTCCTGCCATTTCCAGACTCGCATGTATGACGGCCCGAGACAGACACGTTCACAGGTGAACGACAGTCCGTCACCGGACCCGGCATAGCAGGTGTTCTGGTTGAGGTTTGCGTGCTTGATACCTGTAAATCCTGCCCCGTGGTAGAACATGCGGATCGTTTTCGCATCGTCGTCAACATGGACGTCAGGGGATGCAATATGTCGCTCAAAGTCCGTGTTCTCTATTTGAAGGACACCGGGCGTGTGGACGGTATAGGGGCCCAGAAGGCTGTCGGCGTAAGCCATGCGGATGAACTTGCCCTGGTGATGCGCGAAGTAGAGATAGTAATTGCCGAGGGGGTCGGTGACCCAGTCGGGGACGCGGATCAAAGAGGGACCATTGATGTTCCCGAGGATGGACTCGTCGGAATTCGGGGTGATGATGGGATTGTGTGGACTGCGGGATGCTGTTATTGGCACAACCGTTCTCCCTGAGTGACGTCGTATAGTCTCGGATGGGATGTGTGATCAGGTGATGAATAGGCACGTCTTATCGAAGGACGAACGGACTCTTGGCCCCTCGATAAGGCACGGTTAGTGAGAAGATAGTCGGGAACCGATACAGATTCAACTGTGTGTGCCTACTCAGGGGGATTGATCAGCCCTGCTCCGCATATGTTCTAGGGGATTATCAGTGTCTTCAGTGAGCTCTGATGCTCGACCGCGTTCTCCTGTGCGAATACGGAAGCAATGTCGGACAGTCGATGTGAGACCGAGTTCTCGAAGATGATGTCGAGGTTGAAGACACCCCGCTGCACGGCTCGGTAGGCCTCACGCATGTTCTCGATGGAACGAAGATGCGTGTAGTGGACCGCGTTCAGGTTTCGGATCTCAAGACCACCTTCGTGGAATCGATGGAAGCAGAAGTTGTCGACCGGCGCGTAATTGTCGCCATAAAGGGCCATGATGCCGTTGTGTTTGACCATGTCGAGACATTGCTTGAGACCTTCGCCTCTTCCTCCAACGACTTCGACCGAGACATCGACACCCTCCCCGTTCGTGATTTCCTCTACTTCCGCACGCACATCCGTGTCGGTCAGGTTTAGCGCGTATTCCGCGCCGAGCTGACGGGCGACATCCAACTTGCCTGGATCTGCGTCGATTGCGATGACTTTCGATGCGCCTGCTCTGATCGCGCCCTGCAGGATGATGTTGCCTGCGAACCCGACACCGTTGACGGCCACCCAGTCACCGGGAGCAATGCCCGTGTGAAGCGGCGCCCAAGCGGCACAGCCCAGCGGTTCGTAGAGGCAGCCGACCTCGAAGGAGACACCGTCTGGTATCGGCTGAACGTGTGAAGGATCCGTGACCTAATAGTCGGTGTAGGTTGGATAGATTAGACTGCCGACGCGCTCACCCCTTGCGTCATCTTCTGGCCGGACGGTCACACCCTTGTAGAAGTAGCGCTCGGAGCCGCAGATGGACGCCTGGTAGGTTTTGACGAGCATCTGGTTTGGCAGAAGCTCGGGCAGGACTTCGGTTCGAATGTCGATCTTGCCGGGTTCGAGGAATAGGGTTCTGGTTTCGGTCATTGCTGCTCCCAAAAGGAAGAGATCAGGGAACCACGGAGAACGCACGGGTCGTGTGGGGAGACTGAGGCGTGTCCGTCAGGTTGCCGGGCCTATGCAGGGATGACCTGGGTGTCGGTGACGAAGCTTGAGAAGTCGGTAATGCCTGTTCCGGGGCCCTTTGGGACACTCATCTGGCCGTTCTCGATCTTGAGCGGGGGATCAAAGAGGCCGGCGACTTTCTCGATGCCGCGTTTGTATTCCTGGTAGCGGCCAATATCGGGTGTGAACGAGGCAAAGATGAGCATGTAGACGAAGCCCATACCGCCGGAGATGTGAACGGTCGTTGGCATGTCGGCAAGTGCCGCCATCCGGGATACGCGTGCCGAGCGGATGAGCCCTCCGTAGTAGTGCAGGTCGGGCTGGACGATGTTGACTGCGCCGTGTTGGATCATCCAGCGGAAGCGTCGGTCGCTCGCTTCCTGTTCGCCGCCGGATACCGGGAGGGTGAGGGTGTCCGTGACGACTTTGGTGTCCTCGAGATGATCGAAGGGACAGGGCTCCTCGAAGTAGACGGCGTTGATGTCTTCGAGCATGCGGCCGACTTCGATCGCCTGCGGTGGGTCATACGAGCTGTTGCTGTCAGCGTGGATATCCATCTCGTCGCCGAAACTCTTCCGTGACAGTTCGATCAGCCTGGGTGTGCGTTCGGGCATTGCGTCCGCATTGCGGCTCATCCGGCCGCCCACTCGGAACTTGATCGCGGGCGCGTGTGTTTCGTCGACCAGGCCGTGGAGATGATCGATCTCCTCTTCCGGCGTGGAATCCCGTCGACTGCTTGCGACGTAAAAGGGACAGGCATCCCGAACGGCGCCACCGAGGAGGTCGGCGATTGAACGGCCGGAGACGCGGCCCAGAAGGTCGAGGATGGCCATCTCCACCCAGGCGACGGGGTTCCATAGCGCCTGGCCCAAGAGCTTGTAATTGCTGCCGTGACGGTAGACCTCCCAAAGATGGTCTTCGAGATCACGCGCATCCTTGCCAATGAAGTAAGGGGCAACGAGCTGGTTGAGGATCGGGTGGAGGTGTTTGGCCTTTGCGTTGCAGAATGAGAGGCCCTCAGCGCCGTCAGTCGAACGGGTTAGGACATACCAGGTGTTGTCTCCCCGCAGCAGCTGGATAGACTTGATGATGACTGGCTGCCCGATCAGCGACGCTTTGAGGACGGGTTGATTGTGGGCGGCTCCCAGGGCCTCGGCAGTTACGAGATGTGTTGTCTTCACGTATATGAATCCTAGTGACTGGTGATTTTGCCTACCGCGTATACCCCTCTCTACTGGGCGGCGAGACTCGCATCCGGCCTCCGTCAGTCGACTCGCATCATCGATCGGAGCCAACCACCCGGCGAACAGTCCCAGCGCTCGCTGGGCTTGACGAGACTACCGCCAAAACGGAGGTCGTGGTAGATCGTTTCCGGCATGCCCTTCTCGGTCGCTTCCCCCTTCTTTGCTCCGCCACCCACACGCAACTCCGTTTCGGTGTGCCGATCGAAAATCTCCCTCTTCAGCGACAGGGCGCGGTGAATGATGTCGTAGCGCGTGTCATCTGACTCGATCAGACCGGCGAAGCAGAACCTGGTGTTCCACTCGTCAGCTGTCTGGTAATTTGGCGGGCACGTAACCTCGATCTCATTGCCTTTCGCAGTGACGAAGGCCCGGCCCGGAATCTCAGGAGAACGCCAGACGGTGACAAGCTGATCCTCGAGATCGAGGTAGTGCTTCGGGCTCTGGTCTTGGAGGTTTACACTGAACCCAAGGGCTTCTGCGAAGAAAGGTGTGTAGTAGGGGAAGACCTTCTTCCAGTCAGCGGCGTACTTCTCGACAAACGGGAAGGTGTGTGCCGAGCGTGTGAGTTTGCTGAGGGGAAGTTTGGATGCGTTGATGTCGATGTCCGTAGTCGCACAGATGGCAAGCTGGCTGCTGTCTACCTGGTCGGTGTCAGCTTTCCACATCGTGCTGAATAGATCTGCGATCTTGTAGGCGTAGTTTCCGTTGGTCTGATCGAACCGGATCCGTGCGAAAATCTCCGGAATCGAAAACCCGGCTTCGATGAACGGCAGCAGGTCGATACAGGTGGGGAGGGCAAACGGGAAGACTGCGGCGATCACGGCATCGGACTCGAAAGCTTCCCGTGGTGTTGAGACTCCGGCAGCACCCGGGGCCAACCACTGGTGATGGTAGCCTGGTCGGCCATCGGGAAGGCGCTCCGACGCAACCAGGGAAAGATTGTGGCTGTCTCTCAAGGTTACATAGACGTCTGGGGGTAGGAGAGCAGAATCCAATGTGCTGTCTCGAACGGCCTCGGCTGCAGTTTCAGGGCCGTCGACATAGACGACCTGTACTTTCCGACCTGCAGTCTTACCAAGAGTTGAGGCAAGTATCCTGAAATTCGCGTCGTCCAGGGGGCCGGCATCAAAGGGAATGACCCCAATTGTGAATGAATCAGTATTCAGGGCCTGTGCCTTGGTGGGGGACGGGAAGGTAAGTCCGTCTGCTAGGAAGACCTGATACTCATCAATCAGTGATTGTGTGTCTTCCAGAACGGTACTTGCCGTTCGGAAGAGACGTGAGACAAAGGGCATCGGCATTCCTCGGTGCACTGTGAAATGGCGGTATGCCAGTATGTCCTCGAGGCTCATGCCACCCCAGCCTCGCGCCCGGTGTCGTGTGGGCATGGGGTGAGCGGGACTGTACATCGCAGTTGCCCCAAAATCAAACTGCGACCGTGCGGCATGTTCCATAGCGGCGGCGAGCCGATAGTCAAACCGGTCGTAGATATTCTCCCCCTGGTTGCCGGCGATTCTGGCCATGGTCGAGAAGAAGTGTATTCCCCCCGTGACGTGACCCATGTCGCGACCATCCTCCTGGCACTCACCGTTCGGAAGGAAATAGTGCCCGATACTGCCGTATCCCTTGCTGTAGAGGTAGTAGTTCAGGGAGCGGTTGAAGAGAAATTCATCGTCGAGATGGATGGCAAGCGCGAGGAGCGCATTGTTGGTCGCACAGTCATGGTTTCCGTTGATCGAGATTCGAAGATTGAGTACGTGCGGAAGCAGCACGACTTCACAGAATCTCCGGAACCTAGCCTGACCTTCTTCGCTCCACCGATCCGAGCAGTGCTTCAAGACTTCGGCCGCATCGATGAGATTGGGAATCATGAGCCCGCATTGGAGATTGAATCCTGCGCCCCTGACAGCCTTGAGTGTTCTGCTCCACGCGTCGATGATCTCCACGGCCCTGTCTGCGTATTCGACTCTATCTGTCAGGAGATAGAGCCAGCACAGCCGGCTTGCACGTTTGAAATCCTCGTTGCTTTCGTCAACACCGATGTGGTTGGGTGTTCTTCGAAATATCCTCTGGACGGGATCCGGCGCCTGGGAGCGTGTCTCCACGGCCCAGGCTTCCAATCGTTCGAGGCCGCGTGTCCAGGGCTCTTCGCCAGCGGTCAGCCGTTTCCGAACAGCATCGGCACTCGCCTGTGTGGAGAAGATGCCTGGATGTGTGAAGTGTCGCTGTGCTTCGGTGTACTCCTCCTTGTAGCAGAGGCCGTCCGCAAGCGGGTATGCGTAGATCTTCTGTGGCATCGTCGAATCAGACCTTTCTGTTTGATGTTCCCGAAACTGAACCCCGAAGATATAGCTTGTGGTGGGTATGGCAACTCACGGTAATCTGTTGACGATACATCGTGCCAGTCACATACTTCGAGATCACGAGAGGGCCGGATCTGTATAACCGAAATGTGAAGGATGAGATGGGAATCAGGTGGGGTGAGATAGAGAGCCCGATCGTTCTCCAGGGCAGCGAGACGGTCGCTTTTCGAGACCCGTGCGGGCACTATCACGAAGGTCTGTTCCGTGTGTGGCATACGGAGATACACGGCGAAGCCGGCGGGGACTGGTATGCCGTGACGGGTGTGACAGAGAGTCGCGACCTGATCACATGGACCGCGCCGCGCGCTCTGACGCCAAGGAACAAACGCCTGAACTATTCAAGCCCGGGGAATGTGATCCGATACGGTGACCGATGGGTCATGTGTCTGCAGACGTATCCGACACCGGACGGCGGGAAGTTCGGTGACCATACGTCGCGTGTGTTCACGATGGCAAGTGATGATCTCGAGATCTGGGATGAACCACGGTTGATCCGTGTGAAGGGTCCGGATGTCGCTCGCGAGGACATGGGGAGAATGATAGACCCATATCTCGTTGAGGATATCCACGAGCTCGGAAAGTGGTGGTGCTTCTACAAGCAAAACGGTGCGAGTATGTCCTGGTCGATGGATCTGGAGACGTGGACCTATTCCGGGAACGTTGAGGCTGGTGAGAATGTCTGTCTGCTCGTTGAAGAGGGTGAGTATATCCTGTTTCACTCACCAAGGAACGGAGTCGGTATCAAACGATCACGTGATCTTCAGAACTGGACAGATCACGGGTTGATGACGCTGGGACAGAAGGAATGGCCCTGGGCGCAGGGAAGGCTGACGGCAGGTCACGTTCTGGATTTGCGGGATGAACCGGATGTGGGCAAGTATGTGATGTTCTTCCACGGCAGCTCCTCTGAGGGATGCGCCGTGCAGGAGACGCACGGGCACGCGAGTCTGGCCGTAGCGTGGAGTGAGGATCTGGTGACGTGGGAGTGGGGAGATAAATCGAAGCAGGTGTTGAGGAGAATCGACAAATTCAGGGCAGCTGACCGGCTTGGGAAGCGTGGGAAACGTGAAGCACACGGCGATTGAAGTCATCAGCAATGCCGGGAAGCGCGAATACGGGATCGACAATACGGGTGAGTCAGATGTAGCCTTCGAGATTCAGTCGGTGTTCGATGAAACTGCTGAGGTCGGGGATGCGTCGGCAACGATCACGTTCTACCCGGGCGTGTACTACATCGATGCACCGTTGACGGTTCGGTTGACCAGTGTACGGCTTCAGGGACACGGGCACGGCGGGCTGGACATCCACGGGGCGAACCTTTCGGGTGGGAGTATCCTCCGGTTCGGGCCGAACTGCGGACCGAACTGCATCACGTTCGAATACACAGGCCACTCGAGAGCATTCCCCTCACGTGAGAGTCCGTGGCCCCGCAAGATCGTGCGTGTAGATGTCGACAGGATGACCTTCATGGGTCACAACAACACCGGGGTCGACACCGCGAATGGCTACTGCCGGTTCCGTGGTGACGAGCCGAATTTCCGTGGACTCAAATGGTATCCGTCAGCCGACCGGTACGACAATGTGGGCGCAGAAGGCCAACGCGCATTGGTTATTCCGCCAGCAATCGAACACTGCAAATCTGAATTGCTCCGCGTGAACGGGTGCCACTTTACGGATCTGTATGTCGGACTCGACATTGCAGGCAGCGATGTCTCGCACATTACGGACTGCTGGTTTGCTCAGATGGTCGATGGCGTTCGGTATCATCACAAGGGTCAGGCGACGTTCGTAAGCAATACGGTGTTCGCTGATCTGGAGACTGCTCTCACGCTCGCGTATCCTACGATGTCGTCGCTTCACGACAACACGTTCGCCTACGTCAGCAAGTGCTTCGAGATCGGGCAGATGGAAGGATCAAGCATTCGGGGTAACACGCTGCTTAACTGGGATCTGTCGACAGGTGCCGCAGCGAACGGCGCGTTCTGCCGGATCGGCGGACCCTCCAGGGACATCGTCGTCAGCGGGAACAGCATACAACACGAGATTGACAGCCGTGCAAGGACAAGAACTGTCGATGAGGAACTGAACGGGCGGACTTTTGTGCAGTTTGAGGACTGTGAGAGAGTGAGCCTGTCGAACAATGTGATCGATACGGTACAGACTGAGACGGTCGTACGGTTGCACAACTGTCGCGACTGCGTTGTTGTGGACAATGTGATTACGCACGGACCGGGTGGATCCGCGGTGGCCGAGACGGGAATATGCAAGGGTAACGTTTACAGGAAGGTGAAGATTGAGGAATCGGATGCGTTTGATCCATTCATCTCCTGAAAAGATAACAGAAGATAGGCTCGCGTCGTCCGCTGTGGTGCGTTCGGCGATCGGAACAGTCGAGATCTCGTGCCCCCGCACGCTTCTGCTGGATCCCATGATATGGGTGTGCCGGTGAATCCCGATCCTGTGACGGGGCCTTCAGATCAATCTGTTGCCTCACCGAAAATCACCACGCGTTCCGTGGTGTTGGGAGCGGGAACGGCGGCCGCGCTTTGTGTGTGGACGAACTACACCGAGTTCGTGATGCACTCCGCGGCGCTGGTGATGTCGAACCTCCCGATGTCCGCGCTGATTCCATTCGTTTTCTGGCTCTTTCTGAACATTCTCCTGAAGCGGTTCATCCCGCGTTTTGCCTTAACTGGGACCGAGCTACTCGTGATTCTCGGCATGGGATGGATGGTCGGGACCGTTCCGGCGATTGGGTGGACCGGATACTGGACCGGGATCATGACGGCTCCAGAATACTACGCAAGCCCGGAGAACGGGTGGCGTGACGCATTCTTCGATGTTCTGCCGCGACATCTGTTTCCAGATCCCACTGTGGTGCCGTGGTTTTACAATGGATTGCCGCCCGGGGTGGGGATGCCCTGGTCCGGATGGGTGTCGCCGCTGTTCTGGTGGGGGTCTGTCGCTATTGCCGTCGTCGGGATGGGGATCTGCACGACAATCGTTTTCCAGAAACAGTGGACAGATAACGAGCGACTCACGTTTCCTCTTGCGACGATTCCGGTGTCACTAATCGCCGGGCTCGATCAATCGGGTAAAGGTCTACCAGACTGGTTTAAAAATCCGCTGTTCTGGACGGGGTTCGCGATTCCCGCGTTTATTATCGGGTGGAACATCATCGGCTATTTCAATGAGACGATTCCCCGAATCATGGTCTTTGGCGGCTACTGGTCGAAGCAGATCATCTTCTTCAGACAGTTCCCGCCCTATGCATTCCGGATTCTGCCTTCTCTCATCGCTTTTACCTACTTCTGCAACCTCGACATTCTGCTGAGCTTCTGGTTCTTTGGTCTGCTGTCCATCTTTAAGATTGGGATTCTGAACCGACTCGGGATTACAGTGGGTGTGGCAGGGCAACCGGCGAAAGCGCCTGCCATCCTCGGGTATGAGAGTCACGGTGCGTTGATCGCCCTGGCTATCTGGTCGATCTGGATTGCGCGCGGCCACCTGAAGCACGTTTGGAATGCGACGGTTTCAGGGGATGACGGGAGCGATCATCCCCTGATGAGCTACCGAGCGGCGGTCTGTGGACTCGTTCTGAGCCTCGGGTTTATCGTGGGTTGGCTGGCTTCCGCGGGCCAGGGGATCACGCTCGCAATCGTCTCTACCGTTATGATGTTTCTGGCCTACTTCTGCGCGACGAAGTTCCTGGCCGCGAGCGGATTTGCGTATCTCTACCCACCGGATATCCACGGTGGCGGCTTTGTGAAGACCATGTTCGGCACTCAGGGGATGACACGGTCGCAGCTCACGGGCATCCAGCTGCACAACAGCGGAGCATTCGTAGGGGGCGGTCGGATCATGGGGATGATGATGATGCCGCACTATGTTCGGATGCTCGCCGATCGGCCAGGAAGGAAATGGATCATTCCATCGTTGTGGATTGCGTTCGTAGCGGGTGTGGGTGCCTCATTCGCCTATGCGCTGGCCCTGTGCTACACGGAGGCGGGTCTGAATCTCCGCACCTACACACTGACCTCGGGAAACACCGGGACATTCAATTCATTGACGACAACCATCACGGGGGCGAATCGAACGGTGTTTGATCCGCAGAAGCTGGTGGTCTGGCTTCTGGGAGCGGGTGAAGTCGCTTTGCTGAGTGCGATGCGAAGCTGGCTGTCGTGGTGGCCGCTGCACCCGGTCGGACTGGTTTTTCAACATACGATCGGTGTGCGCGTGTTCGGGTTCAGCGCCTTTATCGCCTGGTTGATTAAACTGATCGTACTGCGACTGGGCGGGATCGGTTTGTATCGGAAGACGCAACCACTGTTCCTCGGACTGTTGATCGGGTATGCGGCGATGATCGGGATTTCTTCAGTGGTAGATGCGGTGTGGTTCCCGGGGGAGGGGCATTGGGTACACGGGTGGTAGTATATCCCTTCGCCGCTCCCGACTAGGTCAGGGGCCGGGGGGCAAGGGCGCAGGGGAGAACAGCCGCCAATCCTGAGTAGGCGTATTTCGGATTCGGTGGTTTTTTGCTGTAGAGACACAAAGAACCACGCCATATCGAAGGACTTCTCTACGCGGACCGTTCGTCCTTTGATGTGCCGCGGCCTCTGATTGTTTGGCCAACAGCCATTGTCATCTGTGTGTGTGGCTACTCAGGATGAGCGGGGGCAACTCTCTACCCTACGATCGTGATCAGATGGAGTTGGCGAGATCCGTCGGTGACGATCGAGGGGAAGAGGATCTGGGTGCCATCCCGGTTCCAAAGGGGAGCAGGATCGGAGCGGAGGTCGCCCTTGATGTACGGCGACTGATCGTAGCCGGGAGTGCGAGCCCAGGCACCGTCGGAGCGGCGGTAGACGGCCCATTCATTGAGGCCCTCGTGTTTGTAGCCTGAGACGGTCCAGCCGCCGTCGGGAGAGAGGGCCGTGTCGCCGCTTGGGTCACGGACAATGCTCGGGTCAGCGATGGTGCCGACGAGTTGTTGCGCGTTTGTGTCGTAGATGACGAGTTTGCCCTCGTGGTGACCGATCATGCAATGCGTGTCGCCGTGTTCCCACTCGGGATGTCCCCCGACGAAACCGGGCTGAATCGTCAGGTTTCCGCCGTCGGGATCCACGGTAAAGGGTTGATTGATCCTTACACCGGGATTGCCGTCCCAACCACCGCGTGCGTAGAAGTAGATTCGGTCATCAGCACGGTTCCACAATGTGTGGTTGACGAACAGCGGGTTGACTTCGTCGCCGTTCTGTGTCGGCGCCAGAGCTTCTGCCATCCGAGCGAATGATACGATGACTTCCCGCTCTCCGGTTTCGATGTTCGTACGGAAGATGCCATCATCTTCCGGATGTGAAACATTCTCCGTCCAGTCCCAGGTGCCAACGTAACCGGTAACTCTCCGGAGACGCGCCATCCTCGCGTAGTTCAATCCACAGAACCATCCACCGTTCTGAGCCACGCCGCTGTTTCCAAAGGGTGTGCCCTCGTATCGATATTCACGCACACGACTACCTACTGCTACATCATAGAGCACGGTAAAGACCTTGTCCGTTTCGGGATCGCGGTCGTTGAAGAAGAATCGCGACCTATTCGGATCCGGATCCCAGTAAAACATCGTGCCTTGCTGCGGGTTCCAGCCTGTGGTTTCGTCGACTTTCTCGATGGTGAAGCCGTTCTGTGTATCGATCAGGATGATGTCAGCAGATTCGCCGGGTCCAGGCATATGATCCTGAAAGTCTGTTCGCATCGCGACGATGTAGCGACCGTTGTGACTCCACGGGATTGTCTTGGCGTGTCCGATGTAGCCGAAGAAATGGTTCCTCGGACCGTGAGTAATCTGCTGGATGTTGAGTGAGAAGTGACCGGATCCTTCAACCATCGTGCGATCCTCTGGGTATGGAATGGAACCACCAAGATCACCAAGGACACCAGGATTTGAGTTGGCTCGGGGGTCCTGGGATGCAGGAACAAGAGCGAGCGAATTGCTGAACAGACGACCAATGGCCAGAGGCTATAGGTTGGGGGCGATAGTCGAGACGACCTGGGTCGCGAGCTCGGCGGAGCCCTCATCGGTGAAGTGGACGTTTGCGGGATGCTGTATTCGGTCGAGTCTGCCGAGGGCGAATGTGTAGAGATCATCGACTGCCAGGTTGTGGACGACGGCGACACGTGCGGCGGCTTCATTGTAGCGAGCCGCATCTCCCGCGATACGGCCATTGGAGCCTTTTGGGACCGGTGTGGTTGTGCACCAGACGAGATGAGCACCTGTCTGCTCGAGCTTTGTGACGATCCGGTCGAGGTTGACCTCATACTCGTCGATCGGAACCTGTGGAACGCCAGACTTGGGTGAACTCGCCATCTGACCGTCGGTATTAATGTATTTCAGATCGTGAAGACCGAAGTTGAAGTGAATAATAGACCAATCCGTATCGCCAAGCCATTCGTCGAGATGCTCGAGGGCCCGGATCGTGGGACCACAGTTGACGGCGGGACGGAAAACGTTGGCTCTACCACTCAGGAGATCTCGGGTCGGAAGCGTGTATCCGATTGAGATGGAATCTCCGATGAGGAGGATGTTCCTCAGGCAGGGATCTATACTGGGTGCTTTGAAAGCGGGATTGTCTGGCATGAAGTCGGCGATCCTTTTGTTGGCAGAAGGTCAAGGTCGGCAAATCGGGTGACAGAGGCATCTATTCCACAGCAAGGAGTTCAATTTCGAAGATGAGTGTGGCGTTCTTGGGGATGCGAGGGGGGTGCCCCATCGATCCGTAGGCCAGACCGGGTGGGGCCTTGAGTTGACGAACGCCACCTACTTTCATTCCCTGGACGCCTTCGTCCCAACCCTTGATGACTTTCCGGGCGCCGATGGTGAAGGTGAAAGGCTTGTTCTTCACCGCGGAACTGTCGAAGCGTTTGCCGCTCGTTAGCCAGCCGGTATAGTGAACGGTGGCTTGGCTTCCCTTTGCCGCAGCTGTTCCTGACCCAACTTTGAGGTCCGAATACTCCAGTCCCATATCTGTCTTCTGATACGATTCTACCGGAATCGGCTTGTCGATCTGGACGCCTTCACGCACCGCCTCCTCTGACCCCGTAATCATTCCGATCAGTTTTTTGAACATAGCTCCTCTCCCTTCCAACAGTACAGAATCCCAGAGCATTCTGGTCAGAGTCTACACCGTGTGGTGAGGGAGAGCAAGTATCGGGTTGTCGGACTCGCAGGGCTGCCCGTTCATTGGTCTCAGCCCAGATGTTGGGTCAACCGGATACGATGCCCAGGTATAGCAAATGTCCGAAACACAAGAACTCCTCGACCGTGCGATCGAAGTCTTCCCGCGGGGATTCGCGGCCACAAGATGCAATATGCATCCGTGTCTTGCGGAGCGGATCGGCAAGCTGTGGCTGGTCAAGGATGTACCGCGTGCAAGGGAAAACTATCGGTGAGAAGAGTGGATTGGGTCCGGTGTATCTCCCATCCGATACGGTCGAGCGGCGAAGAAACACTCGATATCCAGACACTGTGTGTCTGCGATCCGTCCGAACGACACATCCGATGCTGGATTGAGGAAAGCATTTGGTGCGCTCAGCTATCGGCTTGGTGTGACCGAAGCATTCATGGTTCACGAACTGAAACGGATTTCTCGAGTCGATCGACCCGTAGACATTGTGAGAGTCCTGACTGAAGATGTGGCAGAAACGCTAAACGCGGCGGCAGGTCTCGGCAGATCTTGCTCGAGCATCTCGATTCGGATGCGTCCGTGCGTCCGTGCGTCAGTATGTTGCGCTGGACGATCGGCTGGGTCCGGAGCCACGACACGGGAGGCGCTACCTGGTGCTTGAATATGTATGTCAAACCCGATTACCGACGGAAGGGGATCGCACGGGCTATGATGTGTCAGATGCTGAGAGATGACCGGAAATACGGGTCTCGGCTTGCGTGTTGACTGTCAGCCGCGCAGGATCGCATCTCTACCCGGTGGTAGGGTATCGGAATATCGCGACGCTGTTGCTCTTCACGCCGCCGAGGAAGGACTAGCCCGTGCCGGCAAGGATGGCGTGTGCGAGCTCCATCGTCTTGACGGCCTCTGTCAGACCGGCGGCGGGGGGGCCGATCTGACGGTCCTTCCTGACACAATCGATGAAGTAGCGGTTCTGCTCTTCCGTTCCACCAGTGGGGCCCTTCACAATCTCCGTCATTTCTCCTTCGAAGAAGACCTGGCCACTCGCCACACCCTCCATACATGCGGAGATGTTCTGTCCGTGGATCTCGTATCGCTCGAGGCGCGTGCCCGCTGTGTAGTTAGCGGTCAACTGGGCAATGAC